>NZ_DASWVV010000227.1:0-6287 GCF_036406155.1 Devosia sp.
GTCCGCGACAATGAAGCGAGGAGATCCGTGATGGCCGAGAGACACGCCAACCGCCCCGCCGCGCAAGTCGACCATCTGGTCGACGAGACCGCCTCGATCGTCGATGTCGAGGACGGCGCGCTGCTGGCGCCGTCGGACGACATCGAGGCGACGGTCGGCGCCACCGGGCCCGGCGCCTGGTGGCGCATGGGACTCATCGGCCTCGGCATCGTCGCCGCCATCCTGCTGGTGCTGCAGCTTCTCGGCGGCAATCCCGGGACGGCGGTGCAGCCCGGCACCCCGGTCGCGGCGCCGGCCGGCCTGCCCTAGCGTCGACGGCAAGGGCCCGGATCGCTCCGGGCCCGGTCCATGACGGGTTGCCGTCAGCCCTGGATGGGCGACAGCTGGATCTCGACGCGGCGGTTCTGCGCGCGGCCCGCCTCGGTGGCGTTGGAGGCGATGGGATCGCCCTCGCCCTTGCCCAGGATGTAGAAGCGCTGCTGGGCCACGCCCTGGTTGGCGAGCACCGTCGCCACCGCTTCGGCGCGGCGCTGCGACAGCTCCTGGTTGTAGGCGTCCGAGCCCGAGGAGTCGGTATAGCCGTAGACGTCGACCAGGGTCCGGTTGAACTTGCGCAGCACCAGGCCGACCGAGATCAGGGTTTCGTTGAACTGCGGCTGGATGCGCGCCGAATCCACGGCGAAGGTGATGTTGGAGGGCATGTTGAGGATGATCTGGCTGCCCACGCGCGTCACCGAGACGCCGGTGCCCTGCAGCTGCGCGCGCAACTCGGCTTCCTGCTGGTCCATGTAGGAGCCGATGGCCGCGCCGGTGAGCCCGCCGATGCCCGCCCCAATCAGGGCGCCGACGCGCGGGTCGTTGCCGGTCGCCGCCCCGGCGATGGCGCCCACCACGGCGCCGCCGCCGACACCGACCAGGGCCCCGCCCGCCGTGTTCGAGATCTGGGTGTTGCCGGTATAGGGGTTGATGGACGTGCAGGCGCTGAGCGTGAGCGCGGCAAGCCCGGCAATGAGAATTCTGAACTTCATCAATACGTCCCCTGGCTGAAAGGTGGCCTGTTCTTGCGGCGGAATGCGGCGGGAAGGTGTCGGGGGCGGCTCCCCGCCCTTCCCCGGCCACCTGTCTTACCCGTGTGCCCGGCCGCCGTCGACCACGAAATCCCGGGCGTGCGGCGACTGCGGTCCTAGGCTGCCGGCTCGCCGGGCGCAACGTCGGCCTGGTCGCCGGCGCCCTCGTCGTCGCCGCCTCCGGCCGCCGCTTCGATCGGCGCGGGTTCGGGCGCCAGGCCGGCCGTCATGGCATCGGGGGCGGGAGCAACGACAGGCGTCACCAGCACCTCGATCCGGCGGTTCTGCGCGCGACCGGTCGCGGTGTCGTTGGGCGCAACCGGTCGCTTCGAGCCCATACCGCGGGCGGACAAGCGGTCGTTGTCGATCCTTTGGGAGCGAAGGTACATCGCCACCGCGTCCGCCCGCCGCTCGCTCATCGGCTGGTTGATCCCGTCGCCACCGGTAGTGTCGGTGTGGCCGGTCACTTCGATGACCGTCTGGTCATATTTGCTCAGTACGCGACTCAACCCGTTGAGCACGCCAAAGAAATCCGACCTGATATCGGAACTGTTCGTGGTGAAGGTGACGTCGCCTGGCAGCGTCAGCTGGATCTGCTGGCCGATCCGGGCCACGGCAACGCCGGTGCCCGCCATCTCGGTCCGCAGTTCTGCCTCCTGCCGGTCCATGTAGTCGGCGACCTCGCCGGGGGCCAGGCCGACCGGCCCGGCGTCCAGCGCCAGCCGGATGCGCGAACCGGGGGAACCGACGAGGGACTGGAGCGCCGTCGCTGTCGTCAGGCGGCCCGACGATTTGCCGACATCGTTCGTCGCGCAGGCGCCCAACGCCATGGTCGCTGCGACGGCGACCAACATCCAAGCCTTCAACCACGCCCCCGCCCGGCGCGGTGCTGCTGCAGCAGCCAGGTCCTCGCGCCGAACTCGACTTTAGCCGTGCGCCCAGCCGCCGTCGACAATGAAGTCCTGCGCCGAGATCATCCGGCTGTCGTCGGCGGCGAGGAACAGCGCCATGCGTGCGACATCGGCCGGATAGCACCTGCCCTCGAGCGCTTGCGACGCGTCGATCAGCCGGTTTTCCTCCGGCCCTACCCAGTGGGTGAGCTGGCGCTCCGTCATGATCCAGCCGGGCACCAGCGTGTTGACGCGAATGCCGTGCGGGCCCAGTTCGCGGGCGAGCGAGCGCGACATGCCGTGCATCGCCGCCTTGCTGGCGGTGTAGGCGGTCAGGTGCGGCGACATGATCATCCAGCTGATGGAGCCGAAATTGACGATCGAGCCCCTCCCCGCCGCGATCATGCCCGGGATCACCGCCTGGGCGGCGAAAAAGGCGTGCTTGAGGTTGACGGCGATGCGCTCGTCCCAGAACGCGGGCGTCACCTCGTCCCATTTGTGCCGCTGGTCGTTGGCGGCGTTGTTGAGCAGCGCCAGCGCCGCGCCGTGCTCGGCCTCGAATGCGCGTATGGCGGCCTGGTAGGCGGCGGTATCGGTGATGTCGCATTCGTGGAAGCTGACCGTGCACCCCGCCGCCGCAAGCTCGGCCGCGAGCCTGCGCCCCGCCTCGCCGGCGATGTCGACGAAACCGACCTTGCTGCCCTGCGCCGCGAATTCGCGCACCAGCGCCTCGCCGATGCCCGAGGCCCCGCCCGAGACGACCACGGGCCTGCCGTCGAGGCTGGGATAGCGGGCAAATCCGGTGTCGACCATCGCGGCTCCTCCCCGACGCCGCTGGCGCGGCTCAGACGTCGTCGTCCTCGGCGACCGTGCGGCCGGCCGGCGCGATGTCCATTGCCTCGAGCCGGTCGAGCAGCGCCGCGACCTTGTCGACATTGGCGATGTGCCGCTGTTCCATGGAAAAGCTCAGCGTCACGAACTTGCGGCCGGGGCAGAAGGTGACGATGTTGGTGGCCGGGTGCCAGGCGCCGCAATAGATGGGTTCCATCATGCCATGCGTCATCGGCCCGTAGGTGCGGTGCGGCGGCACCAGCGTCAGCACCACGTGGATGCCGCCGTTGAAGCGCCAGAAGCGCTGGCCCGGGAGCCTCCCGCGGGTGATGCGGTTGATGCGGCGCAAAGTGCTGAACATCGCCAGCATCATCACCTGGAACTTGGTGAGGTCCTTCTGCTCGATGCGGTCGACGGTGTCGTCGATGGAGCGGACATAGGCGACGAAATCGTCGCTCCACTTGAACTTGGCCTCGAGCGCGCGCACCCGGAAGAAATCGTCGTCGGCGTCATGCCGCTTGCCGTCGAGCATGGTGTAGGCGGCGCCGATCACCTTCTTGCTCATGTGCTTGTGCTCGCCTTCGCCGTTGAGGGCGTGGGTGACGAGCGCGAACATCAGCGAGCGCTGGCGCACGCCGAGCTTGTTGGCGAGGAGGCGCAAGCGGTGCCGCTCCAGGGCCAGGGTCCGGAATCCCCACGGCTTGTCGGCCGGCGCCAGCAGGTTGGCGAGGATGATGTAGGTCCAGGTCATGGCCCAGCCGCGCAGCTTGCCCCTGAGCCGCGAGCCGAGCGACACCTTGTTGGACTTGTCCGACATGATGCCGTGGCTGGCCGATTGCGAGCGCGTCAGCAGCGCCGAATCCGAGCCCTCGAGCAGGGAGTGGCTGGAGCGCACCTGGATGAGCGCGGCGCGGCCCTGCGCATCGGGGCCGCCGCGGCGGGTGAGCACGGCGACGCGGAACAGCGGCAGGTCGTCGCGCTCGAAGATGTCGGCCGACTTGCCCAGCCACTTGTCGGGATAGCCGTCGAACTCGTCCACCTCCTCGAGCGAGGTGATGGCGTCGAGCAGGTGCTGCGGGAAGGGCTGGCCCGGGCGCGCGCCGACGAAGCCGTGCGTCAGTTGCGGGGCGAGGTTGACCATGTCGGCGACGAGGTTGGTGAGGCCTTCGCGGTCGAAGCCGATCCTGGAAAAGGCGGTGAAGAACACCGTGTCCCGGCCCTCGTAGAGGAACCACTGGAAATCGGTGAACAGCGCCTGCGGGTGCGCGGCGACGGCGGCGCGGGCGCGCTCCAGCGCCTCGGCGTGATCGCTGGCGAAGCTGCTCGACGAGAAACTCTTCACGACGTATCTCCCATGCGGCCCGGTTAGACAGTATCGATACTAGCTGGCCGCCCGGAACGGTCAATGAAATCGGCTCAATCTGCTTAACTGGCGGGGGCGAGACCGTGCAAGCGCCGCGCCGGCGCCATCCACACGCGCCGGCGGCACGGGACGGTGGGCGCCGCCGCCCACGCCAATTTTGCGGCGCGAAAACGCCCGCCGTCGGTTGGCAGCACCGGCCGGATTGATTAGGATGGCGCCGGGCGCGACCCGGCAAGTCCCGCTTGATCAAGGGCTTGGGCCGGAGGCCGCGCGGCGAATTGACCTATGTCAATGTTGCCCGGCGAGGTCTAGCTAGCTAGGTCTCGATGCCAACGCGGCAGCGTCCCGGGACGGCTGGCCGGTAAACAAGGCAAGGCTGATGGATTACCACGGGATCTTCGAAGACGCTGTCGACGCCCTTCGGCAGGAGAAGCGCTACCGGGTATTTGCCGATCTGGAACGGATCGCGGGGCGGTTTCCGCGCGCGGTTTACCGCGACCAGTCGGACAATGCCCGCGAGATCACCATCTGGTGCTCCAACGACTATCTGGGCATGGGCCAGCATCCGGTGACCATCGCCGCCATGCAGCAGACCGCCGCCGGGCTCGGCGTTGGCGCCGGGGGCACCCGCAACATCTCCGGCACCAGCCGGCCGCTGGTCGAGCTCGAGCGCTCGCTCGCCGACCTGCACCGCAAGGAGGCGGCGCTGGTGTTCACCTCGGGCTTCGTCTCCAACGAGGCGGCGATCTCGACCATCGCGCGGCTGCTGCCCGACTGCATCATCTTCTCCGACCAGCTCAACCACGCCTCGATGATCCAGGGCGTGCGCCAGAGCGGCATGGAAAAGAAGATCTTCCGGCACAACGACACCGGCCATCTGCGCGAACTGCTCGCCGCGGTGGACCGCAAGCGCCCCAAGCTGATCGTGTTCGAGTCGGTGTACTCGATGGACGGCGACGTCGCCCCGATCGCCGAGATCTGCGACCTCGCCCAGGAGTTCGGCGCGCTCACCTATATCGACGAGGTGCATGCGGTGGGCCTGTACGGGCCGCGCGGCGGCGGCATCGCCGAGCGCGAGGGCCTGATGGAGCGCATCGACGTCATCGAAGGCACGCTGGCCAAGGGCTTCGGCGTCATGGGCGGCTACATCGCCGCCAGCCGCGTCATCATCGATGCGGTGCGCTCCTACGCCCCCGAGTTCATCTTCACCACCGCCCTGCCGCCGGCGCTGTGCGCCGCCGCCCGCGCCTCCATCGAGCATCTCAAGGCCTCGAGCGCCGAGCGCGACGGCCAGCAACGCCAGGCGCAGCTGACCAAGGACATGCTGCTCGACGCCGGGCTGCCGGTGCTGCCCACCAGCACCCATATCGTGCCGGTGATCGTGGGCGACGCGCGGCTGTGCAAGGCGGCCAGCGACATGCTGCTCGACAAGCACAACATCTACATCCAGCCGATCAACTACCCGACCGTCCCCAAGGGCACCGAGCGGCTCCGCATCACCCCGACGCCGCTGCACAGCGACGAGATGATCATCGAACTGCGCCACGCGCTGGTCTCGGTCTGGGCCGCCCTCGAACTGCCGCGCGAGCGTCCGGCCGAACGCGTCACCGCCCAGAAACTCACCACCGGCGACCTCACCCTGCCAACCATCGGCGGCTGATCGCGCATCGACATCGCCGGCGTTTCGTTGTCTCCTGCGGGCACGTCCAGGACGCAAGGAGGGCGCCATGAAGATCGGCATCGTCTACGGCAGCGTCTTCGGCAATACCGCCGAGATCGCCCGCGCCATCAAGGCGGCGCTCGAAACCGCGCACGAGGTGCTGCTGCTGCCCGTCGGGCAGGCGGGCGCCGATATCGCGTCGCGCGTCGACCTGCTCGTCGTCGGCTCGCCGACGCGCGGCTTCCGCCCGACCCCCGACATCGCCGAGTTCGTCGCCGGGCTGCCGGCGGGCAACGGCGCACGGGCGGCAGCCTTCGACACGCGCATGAATCCCGACGACGTGCATCCGGCGCCGCTGCGCTGGATGATGGATGCCGGCGGCTATGCGGCCGAGCGGATCGCCACGACGCTGCGCGAGCGGGGCTACGACGTGATCGCGGAGCCGGCCGGCTTTCTCGTCGGCGGCGCCGAGGGCC
>NZ_DASWVV010000228.1:0-7150 GCF_036406155.1 Devosia sp.
TATTGCCCGAAATGAGCCGGGGCATGACCGAGCTGTCGGCCACCCGCAGCCCGTCGATGCCGGCGACCCGCAACTGCGGATCGACCACGCTCATGGCGTCCTGCCCCATGCGGCAGGTGCCCACCGGATGGTATCCCGAGCGGCCGCTGGCGCGCGCATAGTCGGCGAGTTCGGCGCGGCCGGCGAGGCGCGGGCCCGGCTGGAACTCCTCGGCCAGCACCCGGCTGATGGCGTGCTGCGCCATGATCTCCCGGCCGATCTCGAGCGCATCCACGGTTCTTTCGAGGTCGATCGGGTCGGCGAGGAAATTGGGGTCGATGACCGGCGGCGCCGCGGGGTCGGCGCTGCGCAGGGTGACGGTGCCGCGCGAGCGCGGGTGCAGGAAGTAGGCGTTCAGCGTGCAGCCGTTGCCCACCGCGTCGGCCCCGGTCACCGCCTCGATGCCGGTCCCGGCAAGGAAGTGGAACTGCAGGTCGGGCGCGGCCAGGCCCGCATCGCTGCGCCAGAAGGCGCCGCCTTCGCAGATGGTGGCGCTCACCGGGCCGTCGCGATAGGCCGCATATTGCAGCCCGGCGGCGACCTGGCGGTGCAGGCGGCGGTAGACGTCGTAGCTCTCGACGTTTCTGAGACGGTACATCAGGAAGACGTCGAGATGGTCGTGCAGGTTGCGCCCGACGCCCGGCAGGTCGGCCTTGACGTCGAGGCCCAGCGCCGACAGCTCCCCCGCCGGGCCGATCCCCGACAGCATCAGCAGCTTGGGCGAGTTGATGGCGCCGGCGGCGACGATGATTTCGCGCCCGGCCCGGATGTCCTGCTCGCGCCCGCCCCGGGCGACGCGCACGCCGACGGCGCGGCCGTGCTCGATGAGGATGCGCCGGACGCTGGCGCCGGTGTGCACGGTGAGGTTGCGGCGGCCGCGGGCCGGCCTGAGGTAGCCGGCGGCGGCGCTGCAGCGCCGGCCGTCGCGGTTGGTGACCTGGTAGAGGCCCGCGCCGAGCTGCCGGGCGCCGTTGAAGTCGGCGTTGTAGGGCATGCCGTATTCCTGGCAGGCGCGCACGAAGGCGAGGCTCAGCCTGTGCGTGTAGCGCTGGTCGGAGACGGCCAGCGGGCCGTCGGTGCCGTGCAGCTCTCCTGCGAAGCGCGCATTGGATTCCGCCCGCACGAAATAGGGCAGCACGTCGGCGAACGACCAGCCGGGGCAGCCGGATTGCGCCCAGGCGTCGTAGTCGGCCGGCGCGCCCCGGGTATAGACCTGGGCATTGATGGAACTGCCGCCGCCGAGCACGCGCGCCTGCGTGTAGTCGGGGGCGACGTCGTGCTGGTGGCGCTGCGGGGCAAGCCGGAATCCCCAGGTCAGCCCGCCCTTGGTGGTGCGGTAGTAGCCGACCGGCAGGTGGATGAACGGGTTCCAGTCGCGCGGTCCGGCCTCGAGCAGCAGCACGCGCGTGGCCGCATCCTCGCTCAGCCGCGCGGCGAGGACCGAGCCGGCCGAGCCGCCGCCGATGATGATGTAGTCGTACATGATCCCTCCCGTGGCCGTCCGCCCGGCCCGCTATTCCCCTCGGCCCGGGCGGCGGGAGGGGGGCGCCGCCGCCGCCGTCAGGCCACCCACTTGAGGATGTGCTTGCCCACGCACACGGTCGTGCCGTGCTGGTTCGTGATGGTGATCTCGGACACGGCGCGCCGGCGCGAGGGGTCGATCTCGCCGACCCGGTAGTGCAGCTTGAGTGCGTCGCCGATATAGACCGGGTTGAGGAAGCGGATGCCGTCATAGCCCAGCGATACCGGCGTTTCGGAAGCCCGTACCCCCGGCGTGCGTTCGACCAGTTCGGTCGAGCAGGCCGACATGTAGGCGACCAGCAGCGCCCCGTGGGCGATGCGCCCCTTGTACACCGACGCCGCCATCACCCCTTCGTCGACATGGTTGGGCGAATGGTCGCCGCTGAGGTCGGCGAAGATCCGGACAGCATCCTCCGTGACCTCGCGGGTCAACGTCACTTCGTCCCCGACCTGCACATAGAAGTCCTGATCGACGACCCCCGCATCCATGGCAATGCTCCCGAATGAGAAATCCTTTTCTCACTCTTGCTGCGTGCCAAGTCAAGGCCCTTCAGGGCCATCGCGCCGGGTCGGCAGGCACGGATGCTAAATCGATTTCAACGCCACCTGGAAGAACGCAGGACCGCCCGTTGCCGGGCGATCCCGCCGCTTCAGGCTCACGCCGCCCGCCGGGCGGCGAGCCGCGCCTTGACCTCGCGGCCGACCAGCAGCGCCGCCGGATAGGCCACTTCCTCTTCGGTCCTGGCGTGCAGCATCAGCTGTTCGGCGAAGCGCACGACTTCGGGCCGCTTCTCGCCGGTGGCGGCCGCGATCAGCTCCTGCAGCGCCGCCACGATCTGGGCGTGCTCGGCCAGCATCTGCGGCAGTTCGGCCTCGAGCCGGTCGGTCAGCTCCAGCACCGCTGCCATCTCCGGCTCGAAGCGGCCGGCGGCCAGCGGGGCCAGCAGGCCCAGCGGCGGCAGGGCGTAGGCTTCCTCCTTGACGAAGTGGTGGTGCAGCACCTTGGCCACCGCCTTGGCAGCGTCGCCGGTGCGGCCGCCGGCCTGCGTGGCCTTGACGAGGTCGGCGTGCAGTTCGTCGTGCTCGATCTTCATCGGCTCGGGGATTTCGAATTTCATCGTCGTCTCCTGTGGGTGGGGGGTGGGGGCCGGCGCCACGGCGGCGCCGGCCTGGGGTCATTCGGCGTGCGCGGCGCCTTCCACGGCCGCGCGCAGGCCTTCAACATAGCCGACAAAGCCGAGTTCGGCGCTGGCGCGCGCCCGCGCCGCCGGGACTTCGGCGGCGGTGGCCGGCTGCAGCGTGGCCTTCTGGCTTTCGAGAGCGTGCTCGAACTTGACCTCGAGGCCGTGCTGCATGTGCTCGGTGAGCAGGGCCACGACCGCGCCGGCGTCGCCGCTCGCGATGGCCGCGTCTGCCGCCGGAATGGCCGGCCCGAAGTCGAGGCCGGCCGGCTTGAGGCCGGTATAGGCGGCGCCCTCGCCGGCGCGGTGCAGCCGCACCGTGGTCTCGATGAAGGACAGGTCGGCAAGCGCCTTGGCGTCGGGGCTGAGCGTGCGCACCTTGAGGGCCGCGTCGAAGGCCGCGACGATCTCGGCCTCGGCGGTCGCCGGCGCGTAGGGCAGGGCCAGGTTGACGTTGCCGCTGTCCAGCGCGGCCTGGGCGGCGCTGGCCACGGGCCCGTCGATGGCGTCGCAGTGGGCCTGGGCCCCCTGCGTGCCGAGCAGCAGGCCGGCCAGCACCACCGCGGCGCCGCTCGTCAGTGTCTTGATTGTGATCATGTCGTTTCTCCTTGCTGGGCATATTGATGCCTCGCCGGCAACATGGGCCGCCCCGGCGCACCGCTCAGCGACTTAAGTCGCTCAGGGCAAGAAATATGGGCCCGACACAGGGAGACCGGTTGTTGACGCACGCTGCCCACGCCCACGCCGACCACGCGCCCGATGCGCTGGCGCAACTGCCGTATTTCGCCGGACTGGAGGAGGCCGAGCGCGCCGCGATCCAACCGCTGGTGCGGCACCGCCAGGTGGGAGCCGGTGAAACCATCCTGGTCGAGGGCACGGAATGCGAGGGCCTGTATTTCGTCGTCGCCGGGCAGGTCCGGCTGCTGCGCACCGCCGAGGACGGGCGCCAGCACGTGGTGCGCGTGCTGGGCCCGGGCGCCAGCTTCAACGACGTCGCCGTGTTCGATGGCGGCCCCAACGCCGACGGCGCCGTGGCGGTGGGACCGACCACGCTGGGCTTCATTTCCAAGGGCGCCATGGCGGCGCTGGTCGACCGCCACCCGCAGGTGGCCAAGGCGGCGCTGAAGCTGCTCTCGGCGCGCCAGCGCGCCATGGGGATGGTGGTCGAGGACCTGGCGCTGCGCGACGTCACGGCGCGCGTGGCGCGGCTGCTGCTCGGCTGCATCGGGCGGCACGACCACATCATCGAGAAGGCCGAGTTCGCCTGCGTCAACATCACGCATCAGGAGATCGCGACCATGGTCGGCTCGGTGCGCGAGGTGGTGCAGCGGGCGCTGAAGGAACTCGAGCGCGACGGCGCCATCGTGCTCGGGCGCGGCACCGTCGACATCCGCGACCAGGGCCGGCTCGAGGTCTGGGGACAGGTGTCGTAGCCACCCCGCAGGCGCGGCCGCCGGCGGCGCGCCGGCCGGCAAACTGGATTTCTGCCGCCAACCGGCCTAGACACGGATCGTTTGGAGGGCGGGACGCGCCATGGCAAAGATCGACATCGCACAGCGGGTCTACAACCACACCTGGAAGCTCGACCCGATCATCCGGAGCCTGCTCGACACCGACTTCTACAAGCTGCTGATGCTGCAGATGATCTGGGGCCTGTACCCCAAGGTCCAGGCCACCTTCGCCCTGATCAACCGCACCGGTTCCGTCCGCCTTGCCGAGGAGATCGACGAAGCCGAGCTCAGGGCCCAACTCGACCACGCCCGCACGCTGCGCTTCGGCAAGAAGGAGATGATCTGGCTCGCCGGTAACAGTTTTGCCGGGCGCACGCAGATCTTCGAGCCCGCCTTCCTCGAGTGGCTCGCCCGCTTCCAGCTCCCCGAATACGAGCTGCGGCGCCGCAGCGACGGGCAGTTCGACCTCAGCTTCGCCGGGCCGTGGACCGACACGATGATGTGGGAGATCCCGGCGCTCGCCATCATCAACGAGCTGCGCTCGCGCGCCGCCATGCGGAACATGGGCCAGTTCGAGCTCGACGTGCTCTATGCCCGCGCCAAGGCCAAGATGTGGAGCAAGGTCGAGCGCCTGCGCCGGCTCACGAACCTCAGGATCTCGGATTTCGGCACCCGCCGCCGCCATTCCTTCCTGTGGCAGCGCTGGTGCGTCGAAGCGCTGAAGGAGGGGATCGGCGAGGCCTTCACCGGCACCTCCAACGTGCTGCTCGCCATGGACAGCGATCTCGAGGCCATCGGCACCAATGCCCACGAGTTGCCCATGGTGCTGGGGGCCCTGGCGCCCAACGACGAGGCGCTGAGGGCCGCGCCCTACCGGGTGCTGCAGGACTGGAACCAGTATTACGGCGGCAACCTGCTGATCGTACTGCCCGATACATTCGGGACCACGGCCTTCCTGCGCGACGCGCCCGACTGGGTCGCCAACTGGACCGGGTTCCGGCCCGACAGCATGCCGCCGATCGAGGCCGGCGAAAAAATCATGGCGTGGTGGCGGGCCAAGGGCAAGGACCCGCGCGACAAGCTGCTGATCTTCTCCGACGCGCTCGACGTCGACAGCATCGAGGCCACCTACCGGCACTTCGAGGGCAAGGTCCGCATGGCCTTCGGCTGGGGCACCAACCTCACCAACGATTTCGAGGGCTGCGCGCCGCGCGAGGTCGACGGGCTCGACGCCATCTCGCTGGTGCTCAAGGTCACCGAGGCCAACGGCAGGCCGGCGGTGAAGCTTTCCGACAATCCCAACAAGGCGACCGGAGACGAGCGCGAAATTGCGCGCTATCTCGGCGTCTTCGGCGGCAAGGACCGGGTCGCGCACGACGTCACAGTGTAGATTGTTCGTCCATCGCGAACGATCTGTGAGGGGTTATGCGCTTCCGGCTGGAAGGCGCAGGCCCCATATCGGTGGCGGCGGGGCAAGCCAACCGCAAAGGAGTCACCGATGCTCAACCAGATCAGGGGATTGCACCACGTTACCGCCATGGCGCGTGACGCGGCCACCAACAATGCCTTCTATACCGGAACGCTCGGCCTGCGCCGGGTGAAGCAGACCGTCAATTTCGACGAGCCCAGCGTCTATCACCTCTATTACGGCGACGAAGTGGGAACGCCGGGGTCGGTGATGACCTATTTCCCGTTTCCGCACATCATCCGCGGCCGGCCCGGCACCGGCGAGGTGGGGGTGACGGTATTCTCGGTGCCGGAAGGCGCCCTCGGCTTCTGGGAGCAGCGGCTGGCGGCCGAGCGGGTCGGCGATCTCGAGCGCTCCGAGAGTTTCGGCCAGAAGCGACTGACCTTCCGCGGCCCGGATGGCGAGACGCTGGCGCTGGTCGAGGACGCCGGCGACGCCCGCGCGCCGTGGACCGCGGGCGGGGTCGGCGCCGACGAGGCCATCCGCGGCTTCCACTCGGCCTCGCTCAGGCTGCGCGACGCCGGGGCCACCGAGGAACTGCTCAGGTTCATGGGCTACGAGCCTGCCGAGACGCACGCCGGCATCACTCGACTGGTGCGGCCGGGCGGCAACGGCGCCGACATCATCGACATCGAGACCCTGCCGGAGGTTGGGCGCGGCGATCTCGGTGCCGGCTCGGTGCACCACATCGCCTTTGCCGTCGAAGACCGGGCGGCGCAGCTCGAGGTGCGCAAGGCGCTGCTCGATACCGGTTACCAGGTCACCCCGGTCATCGACCGCGATTATTTCTGGGCGATCTATTTCCGCACGCCCGGCGGTGTGCTGTTCGAAATTGCCACCAACGAGCCCGGCTTCGACCGCGACGAGGATACGGCGCATCTGGGCGAGGCCCTCAAGCTGCCGGCCCAGCACGCGCATCTGCGGGCGAAGCTCGAAGCGACGCTGCAGAAGCTGGAGCCATAGGATGGACGAGCACGGCT
Source organism: Devosia sp. (assembly GCF_036406155.1). Lineage (GTDB taxonomy): Bacteria > Pseudomonadota > Alphaproteobacteria > Rhizobiales > Devosiaceae > Devosia_A. The sequence continues at coordinate 6,641 of NZ_DASWVV010000228.1, forward strand.
ACGCCTACGCCGAGCATACGGGGGCCGGGGCCGGCGCGCCGGTCCTGTTCCTGTTCCACGGCACCGGTGGCGACGAGCACCAGTTCCTCGATCTGGGAGCCGAGCTCCGCCCCGATGCGCGGCTGGTCGCGCCGCGCGGCGACGTCTCCGAGGGCGGCGCGTTGCGCTACTTCCGGCGGCTCGCCGAGGGGCGCTACGACATGGACGATCTCGACCGCGCCACCGCGAAGATGGCGGCCTTTGTCGGCGAGCGGCTGGCCGGCAACCGCCCGGCGGAGGTCGCCGGCTTCGGCTATTCCAACGGCGCCAACATCCTGGCCTCCGTACTCCTGGCGCATCCCGGCCTGTTCGACGCGGCGGTGCTGCTGCACCCGCTGATCCCGTTCGAGCCGGCACCACAGCCCGGCCTCGCCGGCCGGCGCATCCTGATCACGGCGGGCCGGCGCGACCCGATCTGCCCGCCGCCCGCGACCGAGGCGCTGGCCGGCTATTTCCGCCGGCAGGGCGCCG
>NZ_DASWVV010000229.1:0-6120 GCF_036406155.1 Devosia sp.
CGCCGCTACAACCCGCTCCCGAAGATCATTGGAAAGAGGTCTCATCAGATGCTGGCCTCCTCACCAGTCAGCATCTTGAATCACAAACACCCCAAAACCGGAATCCCCTGCGATTCAAAAAAGAGCCGAACCGCTCTAGCCGAGTGCCTCGCGGTGATCAGGGCGCTCCTCGCCGGGGACACGGTCACCCATCGCGGCCGCGTCTGCGTCATCGAGGCCCGGCTCTATTCGCGGCCGCAACGGCCCGTGCCGCTCTACGGCGCCGCCGTCAGCGCCGAAACCGCGGGTTTTCTCGGCGGGCTTGCCGATGGGCTGCTGGTCGCGGCGGGAACGCCGGAGGACACCGGCCGCGTGATCGAGGCCTTCCGCGCCAATGGCGGCGAGGGGAAGCCCGTCATTGTGCAGACGGCGCTGAGCTGGGCGCCGAGCGACGCCGAAGCGCTGGCCGAGGCGCGCGCCGAGTGGGCGCACGCCGTGGTGGGCGGCGACGCTCGGTGGGACGTGCGCCGCCCCGCCGATTTCGACGTCATCGCCGCCGGCGCGACCGATTCTGCGATCGGTCGGGCGGTGCACGTCTCGGCCAGCCTCGGCGCGCATCGCGACCGCCTCGCGGCCCTCGCCGCCCTCGGGGCCGACGAGGTGCACCTGCACCATGTCGGCCGCAACCAGCAGGCCTTCATCGAGGCCTTCGGCCGCGACGTGCTGCCCGCGCTCCGCGCCCGGGCGGCCTGACGCGCATGGGTGCGTGGCCGGGCGCTACTCGGCCACGCCGCACAGGGCCAGCGCGGTTTCGATATAGACCTTGACGATATCGACCATGTCGCCGATGTGGACATGTTCGCCCTGCGCGGTGGAAAAGCCGGCGCCGCCCGTGCGGACACGCCCGGCCGAACCGTAGTTCACCGTGGCGATCCCGTAGCGGTTCATATGCGCCGCGTCGCTGTACCAGGTCTCGATGCCCATCTCCGGCGTCTTGCCGAGCTGGTTGGTGTGCGCGGCGACGATGGCTTGGACAAGCTCATGCTCGTCGGGAATCGATGTCCCCGGGGCCGAAACGAAGATCTCGGCTTTCGTGCCTTCAAGATGCCGGTGCTGGCGGACTATCGCCCTGACCAGGTCGCGCACCTCGTTGAAGGCTTGCAGCGGCGGCGTGTCCGGCAGGGTGCGGACGTCGAGATAGATGACGCAATTGTCGGGGGTGCGCGCACCGCGCCACGGCCAGCCGCCCTCGATCGCGGAGACGTTCACCCGCGGCCGGAAGTCGCCAAGGGCATTGCGGGCGACGTAGTCGGGAATCCACGCGTGGATGGCATCGAGGACAACGCGCGCCTTGTTGATGGCATTGCGCTCGATATCCGACCACGCCGTGTGGATGAGCTGGCCCGGCACGCTGATCTTGATCCACGCCGTGCCGCAATGGCGGGGTACGACCACCATGTTGGTGGGCTCGCCCAGGATGCAGTAGTCGGCGACCGCGCCGTGCGTGATGGCGTATTTGGTGCCGACGCCATAGCCCTGGTACTGGCGACCCTCGTAATCGTTGACCGGCGATTTCTCGATCTCGCCGGCGACCCCGGCAATGACGATGTCGCCGCCCAGCCTGATGCCGGCCCTGCGGATCGCCTCGACGGCGGTGACGTAGTTGGCAAGGGCAAACTTCATGTTGAAGGCGCCCATGCCGTAGATCCACTCGTCGTCGACGACCGTGCCCTTGCACTGGTAGCCGATGCCGCGATGCGCCTGTTCGGGGCCGAAAGAGGTATCGAGGTGGCCGTTGAACATCAGCGACTTGCCGCCCCCCTCCCCCTGCAGCCGCCCGATCGCGTTGTAGCGCTCGTCACCGATCGACTGCAGCGTCGCGTCGAAGCCGACGGAGCGCAGCACCTCGTGATAGGCCCGGGCCATGTCGCCTTCGAAGCCCGTGGGACTGGGGATATTGGTCAGTTCCACCGTCAGGTTGACCAGGCGGTCCCGGTCGATCAGATCCGTCGCTTTCCTGACGAGGTCCGCATGCGTTTCGTTAGCCATCTGCCTTGCCCTCGATCAGCCGACGATATGGGTGGTGAGCGTGCCGATGCCGGCGACATGGGCCTCGACCGTGTCGCCCGACTGCAGCCATTGCGGCGTGTCCATGCCGGCAGCGACGCCCGCCGGGCTGCCGCTGGTGATGACGTCGCCCGGTTCGAGCGTCGTCAGCGACCACCACGAGACCAGCTGGGCCGGATTGAAGCGCATGTGACCGGTGCTGGAGTGCTGCCGCACCTCGCCGTTCACCGTCAGCCGCATCTCGAGATCGAGATCGCGGGGCAGTTCGTCGAGCGTAACAAGATAGGGCCCCAGCGGGCAGGAGCCGTCGAAGCTCTTGCCGAGCATCACCATCTTGTTGGCGTGCTCACGCGCCTGGATGTCGCGGGCCGACAAATCGTTGAACACCGTGATGCCGGCGACGTAGTCGAAGGCGTCTTCGACCGAGACGTTCTTGGCCTCGCGGCCGATCACGATGCCGATCTCGATCTCGTAGTCGAGCTGCTTGGTGAAGACCGGCTTTTCGACCCTGGCGCCGTCGCCGATGACCGAAGAGGGGGCCTCGAGGAAGCCGGTCGGGTGCTCGGTATGAAACGAGCCCCAGTTGTGCATCTGCCATTCCGGGGCCTTCCAGCCGGTCAGCTCGGCCAGATGCGACTGGAAGTTGCAGCCCGTGTGGATGATCTTTCCCGGGCGCGGCACCGGCGCCAGCAGCTCGATCTGGTCGAGCCGGTACTCGTCGGCGGCGGTGCCGCCGCCGGCGCGGGCGATCGTACGCGCCTTCGCCATCGCTGTTTCGCCAAGGCGCAGGAAGGCGATCATGTCGGCCGGCAGCTCGCCGCCGCTGCGGGCGTTGAGATCGACCATGACGTCGTCCACCAGCACACCGATGCGCGGACCGGTGGCGTCGTGAGGGCGAAAAGTTGCGAGTTTCAAGGCGTATTCCTCTTTCACTGAGTCATGCGGCCGGCGGCCATGTAGCGGGATAGTGTGCGACCGGCGAGTGCGCGGAACAGGCGGTCCGAAAGGAAGCCCAGGATGCTGATGGTGGTGAGCGCCACGAAGATGCGGTCGGTCTGCAGCAGAAGCCCGGAGGATTGCAGCAGGTAGCCGAGGCCGGAATCGGCGGCGAGCATCTCGGCGGGAATGATGCTCATGAACGCCGAGGCCATGGCGATGCGCATGCCGGTGAAGATGTAGGGGATCGCCGACGGCACCACGATCCTGATGAAGATCTGGAACTGCGAGGCCCCGAGGCACTGCGCGGCCCGCTGGCGCGCCAGCGGCATGTTCAGCACGCCGGCCAGGGTGTTGACCAGCACGACGAAGAACGTCCCCCAGAAGATCAGGAAATACTTGGAGCCCTCGCCGATGCCGAGCCAGATCACGGCGATCGGGATCATCGCGGTGGGCGACAGGTAGCGCAGCACTTCGATGACGGGATCGAGCAGTTCGTTGAGGACGCGCAGCCGCCCCATCAATACGCCGAGGACCACGGCCAGGGCCGACCCCAGGGTGAAGCCGATGGCGACCCGCAACAGGCTGATGGCGGTGTGCCCGAGCAGCTCGCCGGACAGGATCATCGGCACCGCCGCCCGGAACACGTCGACGAAGGACGGGAACAGGTACTTGTTACCGATGAGGACGGTGACCAGCTGCCACAGCGTCAGCGCCAGCGCGATCGAGGCGCCGAGCATCATCGCCGAGCGCAGCAGGCGGAACTGCGGGCGCGCGTACCAGGGCGGCAGGATCGGCGAGGCCGCGGCCTCGTGGGTGCTGGCAGCGCTAATGGCCACAATTGCCTCCCGGTTCGCCGTCATGGCTCAGAAGTCCTTCGATCCGATTGAACAGTTCGCCGAAAGCCGCCTGAGCCGGGCTGCGCGGCCGCGGCAGGTCGACCGGGATTTCGCGGATGCGCTCCGTGCCGACCCCCCGCGTCATCACCAGGATGCGATCCGACAGCACGATGGCTTCGGCAATGTCGTGCGTGACGAAGACGATGGTCTTGCCGGTGCGCTGCCAGATCACGAGCAGTTCCTGCTGCATGCGCCGCTTGGTCAGCGCATCAAGTGCAGCGAAAGGCTCGTCCATCAGCAGGATGTCGGGGTCGATGGCCAGTGCCCGGGCGACCTGCACGCGCTGGCGCATGCCGCCCGAAAGCTGCGAGGGGTACTTCTTGCGATGGGCGGCGAGACCGACCATCGTCAGGAAGTTGTCGACGATGGCGGCACGCTGGCCGGCCGGCATGCGGGCGATACGCAGCCCGAACTCGATGTTTTCCTCGACGGTGAGCCAGGGGAACAGGGCCTCCGTCGAATCCTGGAAGAACATCATGCGCTGGCGCCCCGGCTCCCGGACCGGTTGCCCGTTGAGGACAACCTGTCCGGTCGTCGGCTTTTCGAAGCCGGCGAGGATGTTGAGAAGCGTGGTCTTGCCACAGCCGCTCGCACCCAGCAGGCTGACGAATTCGCCCGGGCGGATGCTGAGGTCGAGGGGGCTGAGCGCCAGCTGCGCGTCGTCGCCATAGCCGTAGGTCTTGGAAACACCGGTGATCTGCAGCATGCCTGCCCCTCTCCGTTCGCAGCTATCCGTCCGGCTCAGCAGGCTGCCGGCGGCTGGTCGAAGCGGCCGGGGTCCACGGCTGCGAGGGCGCGCCCGTCGACGAACTCGGCGAAATCGAGCGGCGTGGTGAGCAGGCCTTCCTGTTTCATCCATGCGGCCAGGCTGCAATAGTCGGCGTAGAAGGTGTCATCGATGCCGACCACGCGCTCGTTGATCTCCCACTGCGACCGGGTGGCCTCTTCGGACAGCCCGAAACGTTCGGCCATGATCTTCTGGACGCCGGCGAGGTCCGCGGCGGCATCCTCGGCGCCCCGCTTGGTCGCGCGCAGGAAGCGGGCCAGCTTGTCCTGGTTCTCCGGATCGGCGAGCCATTCCGGGCGGGCGGCCGCAACCGCATAGCCGCGGATATAGCCCTCGGCGGTGGACAGGTTGTGCACGTCGTTCGGGCAGATCTCGATGGCGCGCTGGCCGAACGGCTGGAAGATGAAGAAGGCGGAGATGTCGCCGTGGCACAGCGCCGTCGGCATCACCTGCGTGTCGAGGTTGGTGATCTTGACGTCGTCTGCCGACAGGCCATTGCGGGCCAGGTATTCCGAGATGAACCACGACCCGGTCGAGCCGACCCGCGTGGCCACGGTCTTGCCCTTGAGGTCCTGCGGCGCCTTGATGTCATTGCGCGCGGTGACGAGGTAGCCCTTGGAGTCGCGCTCCAGCACGGCGACTACACGATAGTCCTTGTCGTTGTTGAGCCAGTACTGGACGCCCGGCAGGTCGCCGCCGAAATTGATCTCGCCTTCCCCCGCGCGGAACGTCTGCAGCGAGGTCGTGCCGGACGGGAACATGCGGAACTGCACGTCGAGGCCCTCGTCCTTGTAGTAGCCCTTGGCATCGGCGACCCATACCGAGTCCCACAGCGGCAGCGGCTGCGCGAACACGACGAGCGGCTTGAGCGGCGCCTGCGCGGCAACCGGCATCGGCAGCAGGAACGGAGCCGTGGCTGCCGCCGCAAAGATCACCCTGCGCAACCAGGAATGGCGCTTGTTCATGAGGTCCTCCCATTTCGAACGGCGCCACTGTCGCATCCGGATATTCGAATGTCAACGCGATATTCGAATATCCACTATTCGGGATCGTCGACCATGAACAGGGTTGCGTCGGAATCGAGGATGATCTGGGTGGACCGGCCGATATGCCGGCCGATGAGGTACGCCGCCGCGTCGGCGTCGCGTGCCAGGGCCGCCTCCATGATTTCCTTGTGCTCTTCCAGCACGTTGCGCTTCTGTCGGGTGTACTGGATGCACAAGCTGCGATAGCGCGCCCATTGATCCCCCAGCATCTCGCGGAACTGCAACAGCCACTCCGATCCGCAGGCCGAGGTCAGGGCGAAGTGAAATGCCTTGTGGCGGCGCTCCCACTCCGGGTCGAGCGAGCCGTTGTCGTTCTTGGCCGAGATCGCCGCGAGCTGATGAAACGACGCTAGCACAAGGCTTTCCCACGCCACGTCGCCGCGCTCGATGCTCAGCTTCAGCGCCA
>NZ_DASWVV010000230.1:0-6362 GCF_036406155.1 Devosia sp.
GGCGCTATGCCATCGTCGGCATCCTCGCCGCGGCTGCGTTCATCACCCCGCCGGACCCCATCTCCCAGATCGGCCTTGCCCTGCCGATGTACCTCTTATACGAAATCTCGATTCTTTCGGTCCGCTGGGTCGAGCGATCCCGCGCCCGGGCGCTTGCCGCCGAGACCGAAGCCGCCAAGTCAGAATAGGCCGGTCGCGAACCGGCGCCAGAAAGCCGGGACCTTCCGATGTTCGACATCAACTGGATCAGAGCCAGCCGCGAGGCGTTCGACCGTGCCCTCGCCGGCCGCCGCAACGTGCCGTTCACCTCGGCCGAACTGCTGGCCATGGACGACGAGCGCCGGGCCGCGATCGTTGCCGTCGAGGAGGCGCAGGCGCGGCGCAATGCGCTGTCCAAGCAGATCGGCCAGGCCAAGGCGCAGAAGGACGAGGCGCGGGCGAACGCGCTGATGGCGGAGGTCGCCGCGCTCAAGGAGACCATCCAGGGCGGCGAGGCAGCGCGCAAGGAGGCCGAGGAAAAGCTGGCCGGCGCGCTGGCGGTCATTCCCAACCTGCCGCTCGAGGACGTGCCGGTCGGGCCCGACGAGAGCGCCAATGTCGAGTATTTCGGGCCCGGCGGCGCCGCGGCGGCGGGCGGGCGCCCGCCCAAGCCCGACTTCGCGTTCACCCCGAAGGAGCATTACGAGCTCGGCGAAGCGCTGGAACAGATGGATTTCGAGGTGGCGGCGAAGCTTTCGGGCAGCCGTTTCGTCGTGCTCAAGGGCCAGCTCGCCCGCATGGCGCGCGCCCTCGGCCAGTTCATGCTCGACCTGCACGTTGATGCGCACGGCTATACCGAGGTGCAGCCGCCGCTGCTCGTCCGCGACGACGCCCTGTTCGGCACCAACCAGCTGCCGAAGTTCGAGGAAGACCTGTTCTTCACCTACAAGAGCCGCTTCCCGGAGGGCATGCAGCGGGCCCTCAACTCGCTTGTGCACGGGCATGTCGACAGCCTGTCCGAAGACGAATGGGAAACCGAGCGCGACGCCCTGCTGCAACTGGGGACGTTCCAGGCCGCGCCGGTGTCGGAGCGCCTGGCGCTGATCCCGACCGCCGAAGTCCCGCTTACCAACCTCGTGCGCGAATCCATCGTGGCCGAGGCCGAGCTGCCGCTGCGCTTCACGGCACTGACGCCGTGCTTCCGCTCGGAGGCGGGGTCGGCCGGGCGCGACACGCGCGGCATGATCCGCCAGCACCAGTTCGACAAGGTCGAGATGGTGGCGATCACGACGCCCGAAACTTCGCTCGCGGAGCACGAGAAGATGCTCGCCGACGCCGAGGATGTGCTGCGCCGGCTCGGTCTGCACTACCGCGTGGTGACGCTGTCGACCGGCGACATGGGGTTCGGCGCGCAGAAGACCTACGACATCGAGGTCTGGCTGCCGGGGCAGGGGGCGTATCGCGAGATCTCCTCGGTCTCGGTGTGCGGCGATTTCCAGGCGCGGCGCATGGAGGCGCGCTACCGCGACGCCGAGGGCAGGATCCGGCACCTGCATACCCTCAACGGTTCCGGGGTGGCGGTCGGCCGGGCGCTGATCGCGGTGATGGAGAACTACCAGCGGGAAGACGGCTCGATCGCCGTGCCCGAGGCGCTGCGCCCCTACATGGGCGGCCTCGAAACCATCGGGAGGTGAGCCTGCGCATCCTCATCACCAATGACGACGGCGTCGACGCCCCCGGCATCGCGGTGATGCGGGAGATCGCCGGCGAGCTCTCCGACGACATCTGGGTGATTGCGCCCGACGGCAACCAGTCGGGGGCCTCGCACCGCTTCACCTTCGGCCGCGAACTCAGGCTCGAGCAGCGAGGCCACAGGGTCTATGCGGTGCATGGCGGCTCGCCGGCCGACTGCGTCGTCGCCGGCATGACGCATCTGTGCGCGGAGCGGCTGCCGGACCTGGTACTCTCCGGCGTCAACAACGGCCAGAACCTGGGCGACATCATCAACTGCTCGGGGACCGCTGCGGGCGCGCGCGAGGGGGCGCTGCAGGGCGCGCTCGGCATCGCCATGAGCCAGGCGGTGGACTACGAGACGAACCGCGAAGTGGACTGGCGCAATGCCCGCCGTTTCGGCGTCGACGTGGTACGTGCCATCCTCGCCGAGGCCGATGGCAGGGAGACCTACTTCAACGTCAATTTCCCGCATTGCCCGCCGCAGGAGGTGACGGGCATCCGCGTCGTCCCCGCGCAGCGTTTCTCGCGCTCGCCGATGCGCTACTACCAGAGCGACGACCCAGAGAGCTTCTTCATCGCCATCCCGGAGACGCCGGCGCCGCTCGACGCCGCGCGCGATTTCCATGTGCTGCACCACGAGAACGCCATTGCCGTGACGCCGCTGGCCCTGCAACTCAGCGACATGGCGACGGCGGCGCGGCTCGACGGCAGGCTGTCGCTTGGCGGCGGGGCGCGCTGACGCCGCGGCCGTTTCGGGGCGTTCCGGGCGGTAACCCTACCGAGGGCTGAATCGGCGGCGGCGGGCCCGCGCAATTCGCATCGAATTTAAACTGATCTTTACCCTAACGCCCTAGTCTCGGCTCCATTGAGTACCTGCGTACGAGTGGACTGATGAATATTCGCGTTGCCGGGATTGTGCTTAAGACGGTCGCGCTGACCGGCCTTCTGGCCGGAACCGCGGCAGTTTCGGGGTGTACGGCTCTGGGGAGCCGCGCCTTCGCCGATCGCACCACGACGAGTTCGGTGTCGGCATCGGCTCTCGGCAGCCCGAACCAGGCGATGCCGAGGCCCCTGGGGGCGACGCAGGTCGCCGCCGGTCCATTCATCCCACCCTCTGATATCGGCGGTAGCGGCGTGGCCTCGGCGCTGGTGCCAGTGGCATCGGGGCAGGGTCCGGCAATGGGCTCAGTGTCGACCACAGACCTGCCAGTGCTCACTTCGTCAACCTCCCAGGGGAGTGCAACTCCGATGTCCGCCCAGCCCTCATTTGCCCCCGCCGCGGTCGCGTCCAAGCCGGCGCCGGTGCAGGCCGCCGCCCCGAACCTCGTCTCGGTCCCGACCGACGCCTATGTGCACGTGATCGAGAGCGGGGAATCGCTGTATACCATTGCGCGCCGCTACGACGTGACTGCGCAGGCGATCGTGCAGGCGAACGGCTTCAGTTCCCCCGACAAGATCTTCGTCGGGCAGAAGATCGTGATCCCGGGTCGTCCCGATCTTCTGACGAAGAAAGGCCCGGCCACATCCGCCGCGGCACCGGTGCTGGTGGCGTCGGCCGATCCGGCCGCGGCCATGCCGGCGGCAAGTCCCGAGCCGGCCAGGGTCGAGACGCCGGTCGCGGCTGCCGCGCCCGCCGCCAAGCCGCTGGTCCAGCCGGCCGTCGAGCCCAAGCTCTCGGGCGCCGAGAAATTCCGCTGGCCGGTGAGCGGCCGCATCATCACCGACTTCGCCAACTCCAAGGGGACCGGCATCAATATCGAGGCGCCGGAAGGCGCCGCCATCCGTGCCGCCGAGAACGGACAGGTGATCTATGTCGGCTCCGGCGTCGAGGGGTACGGCAACCTCGTGCTCATCCGCCACCCCAACGGCTACGTCTCGGCCTACGCCCATCTCAAGGACACGACGGTCCAGAAGGGCGACGTCGTCAACCGCGGCGACAATATCGGCTCGGCCGGCATGACCGGCTCGGTGTCGCGCCCGCAGCTGCATTTCGAATTGCGCAAGGGCGCCACCCCGGTGGACCCGGTGCCGCTGCTGGCCAGCTGAGCCCACGACCACCTCACGGCGAACAGCGCATGGCGAGCCGGGCAACCCGCTCGCCATGCGCTTTTCGCAGTCTCGGTCAGATCGCCTTGCCCTGCTCGCCGGCCAGCTGGCGCACGAACTGGATGGCGACGCGGCCGGAGCGGGCGCCGCGTGTCGCTGCCCATTCGATCGCCCGCGCGCGCAGCGTGTCGTCATCGATGTCGATGCCGTAGGCGTCGCAGTAGCCGCGCACCATGGCGAGGAAGGTCGGCTGGTCGCAGTGGTGGAAGCCGAGCCAGAGCCCGAAGCGATCGGAGAGCGAGACCTTCTCGTCCACCGCCTCGCCCGGCGAGATGGCGGTGGCGCGTTCGTTCTCGACCATCTCGCGCGGCATCAGGTGCCGGCGGTTGGAGGTGGCGTAGAACAGCACGTTGTCGGGCCGGCCCTCGAGCCCGCCTTCGAGAATGCTCTTGAGCGACTTGTAGCTGGTCTCGTCCTTGTCGAAGGACAGGTCATCGCAGAAGACGATGAAGCGCGCGTCCTCGCGGGCGATGATGCGCATGAGGCGCGGCAGGCTCTCGATATCCTCGCGCGCGATCTCGATCAGGATCAGGCGCTTCGTGCCGGCCATGGCGCCGACGCTGGCGTGGATGGCCTTGACCAGCGAGCTCTTGCCCATGCCGCGGGCGCCCCACAGCAGGGCATTATTGGCTGAGAAACCGCGCGCGAACTGCAGCGTGTTCTGCAGCAGGATATCGCGCACGTCGCCGATGCCCTGCAGCAGCTCGAGCGGCACGCGGGCGACCCTGGGGACCGCCACCAGGCCGCCGGCCGCGTCCCAGTGATAGGCGTCCGCCGTCAGCGCCGGGGCGGGCGGGGCGGAGGGCGCGCGCATGGAATCCAGGGCATCGGCCATGCGCGCGAGCGACGCGGCGATCGCGCCCAGAGTGTCGTCCGTCATCGTTTCAGCTTCCTCCGGCCGCGGCGCCTCGGCGGCGCGTCGTTTGCCTTTGCAATCGCGTAGGTTCGCTTCTATATTCCGCCCGATTTTGTGCCGGGTGGGCCTGCCCATAGCCGGAAACGGTCCCTATATGGGGCAATCACCGGCAACTTGACAAGCCGACAGCCAACTCGACAAGGATCCTGATTGATGTTTGTGACTCCCGCCCTCGCGCAAGCCACCGGTGCTGCCCCGTCCGCTGGTGCCGGCGACCTGCTGCTGCAGTTCGCGCCGATCCTGCTGCTGGTCGTCATCTTCTGGCTGCTCATCTTCCGGCCGCAGCAGAAGCGCATGAAGCAGCAGCAGGCGATGCTGGCGGCGATCCAGCGCGGCGACACGGTCGTCACCACCGGCGGCCTGGTCGGCAAGGTCACCAAGGCCGTGGACGGGGAGGACCTCGAGGTCGAGATCGCCCAGGGGACGCGCGTCAAGGTGGTGCGCTCGATGGTCGCCGATGTCCGTTCCAAGTCGACGCCCGTCAACGACAACAAGCCGGCCTGACAGGCCGATCGCCGCCAGCCGGTAAGCCGGCCGGCGGCCGCCCGCCGGGCAGATATGGGTTAGGTCATGCAGTTCACGCCGTTCCGCACAGCGGTCATCGCGATCGTTGCTCTCCTGGGCATCCTGTTCGCCGCGCCGAACCTCTTTCCGGAGGAAACGGTCAAGGCGTGGCCGGATTTCGTGCCCAAGCAGCAGATGGTGCTCGGCCTCGACCTGCGCGGCGGCTCGCACCTGCTGCTGCAGGTCAACCGCGAAGGCATCGTGGCCGAGCGCATCAAGGAGTTGCGCCGCGATGCGCGCTCCAAGCTCGCCACCGAGAACGGCATCGGCAACATCATCACCACGGGCACGGACTCGATCACCGTCGAGCTGACCGATCCGACCCAGCGCGCGGCTGCCGAGGCCACGCTGAAGACGCTGCAGAACGTCATCTCCGGCTCGCTCTTCGCAGTGGGCGGCGTCCCCGAACTGGCGTTCTCGGACACGCCCGACGGCAAGATCGTGATCACCCTCACGCCCGAGGGCATCGACGAGCGCATGTCGTCGCTGGTCAGCCAGTCGATGGAGGTGATCCGCAAGCGTATCGACGAACTGGGCACGACCGAGCCCACCATCCAGCGCCAGGGCACCGACCGCGTGCTGGTACAGCTTCCCGGTTTCGGCGACTCCACCCGGCTCAAGGACATCATCTCGCGTACGGCGCGGCTGACCTTCCACCTCGTCCACCCCACGATGACCGCGGCGCAGGCTGAGGCGCAGGGCATCCCGGCGGGCTACATGGTGCTGCCCAGCGCCGACGGCGGCAAGGAACTGCTCAACGAGAACGTCGAGCTCGGCGGCGAGTCGCTGGTCGATTCCCAGCCCGCCTTCGACCAGCAGACGGCGCGCTCGGTGGTCAGCTTCAAGTTCGATACGCGCGGCGCCATCGTCTTCGGCGAGGTGACATCCAAGAACGTCGGCAAGCGCTTCGCCATCGTGCTCGACAACCAGGTCATCACCGCCCCGGTGATCCAGCAGGCGATCACCGGCGGCTCGGGCCAGATTTCTGGAAGTTTCACGCCGCAAACCGCCAACGACCTGGCGGTGCTGCTGCGCGCGGGTGCCTTGCCCGCCAGCCTCGACG
>NZ_DASWVV010000231.1:0-4042 GCF_036406155.1 Devosia sp.
ACAACCTGATCGCCGACCTCGTCGTCACCCTGGGCCAGAACGCGTCGCAGCTGCCGCCGGCCATCCGCCAGCAGGTGGCCGACGTCATCGTCGTCGCTGCGACTCACATGAACGACCCTGTCCGCGCCGAGCGTATCGCGACCGCCGCGCAGGATGTTGCGTCCGGCGTCGATGTCTCGCCCAAGGTCGTTTCCTCGAGCCCGGCCTGAGTCGCTCGTGCCTTCCGATGGCGCGCCCGCTCGGGCGCGTCACCATGATGCCCGGCTCCCCCGCGTCAGCGCGGATAGACCGTCAATACGCGCCCGATGAAATCACGGAATTCGGCCAGGTACTGGCGCAGGAACTCCTCGGTGGACTCCTGGGTGACCGCGCCGTCATCGGTAATGAGGTCCGGCGTAAACTGGATATAGGCTTCGATGGCATTCATCATCGGTGAATTGCAGAAGCTCATGATGCTCTTCAGGTGTTGCTGGGCGACCGCGGTGCCGATCTTCCCGGGCGACGTGCCGATGCTGGCCGAGGGCTTGCGCGTGAACGAGTTCTGCGAATAGGGCCTGCTGGCCCAGTCGATAGCGTTCTTGAGCCCGCCCGGAATGGACCGGTTATACTCCGGCGTGACGAAGAGCACGGCGTCCATCGCCGCGATGGCGGCCTTGAAGTCGCGGGCAGCGGGGGGAAAATCTGCATCGTAGTCGTAGCTGTAGAGCGGCAGATCCCGAAACGGGATCTCCTGCATCCGCATGTCTGCCGGCGCCAGTCGCACCAGGGCCTTCGCCAATTTTGCGGTTGAGCGACCCTTTCGCCAGGCTGCCCACGAAATAGCCTACCGTGACTTCTGCCAAAGTCCCCTCCTGCATCGGGGCACCCGGCGCGATGATCCGGGGCGCGACTCTCAACAGGCGTCGGCGCGAAAGGTTCCCGCGGCCGGCCACACAGGGCGCTTCCCGGCAGAGCGTCTCCGCGTCGGCGGGTCATCCGTTGGCAGTTGGTTGTCCTCGTGGGCGCCTTGCGCGCCGCCGCCCGGGGCGGGTGCCTCAGCTGCCGGTGCCGCGCAGGATCTCGTTCTTGAGCGTGCGGCAGATGATGACGACGTCGAGCACGAGCGAGAAGTTCTGGATATAGGCGATGTTGTGGGCGATGCGCGCGCGCGCCGCCCCGGCATCGTCGGTGGGGCCGCGATAGCCGTTGGCCTGGGCCCAGCCGGAGAGCCCCGGCTTCATCTGGTGGCGCGCGTCGTACCAGGGGACGAGGTCCCGGTAGTCCATCCCGGCGGCGCGCATGCCCGCGACGTGCGGGCGCGGCCCCACCAGCGACATCTCGCCCTTGAGCACATTGATGAGCTGGGGCAGCTCGTCGAGGCTGCGGCGCCTGAGCCAGGCGCCGATGCGGGTGACGCGGCCGTCGCCGTCGACCGGCTGGCAGAGGCCGGAGCGGTCCTCCGCCTCGACGTGCAGCGTGCGGAACTTGTAGAGCGTGAAGGGGCGGCCGTGATGGCCGAGCCGCTCCTGGCGGAACAGCACGGGGCCGGGGCTGGTCAGGCGGATGGCGAGGGCGACCGCCGCCATCGGCAGGGCCAGGGCGAGGAGCGCCCCGCCGGCAAGTGCGATGTCGACGCCGCGCTTGGCGATGAGCTGCATTCGCCGCCGCCAGCCATCCGGGGCGGGGGCAGGCCAGCCGTCGCGCCAGCGCGCCGGCAGCCCACTGCACCATGTCACCGTGTCGTCCCCCGTCGCCGCCGCCGCTTGCGGGGCCTCGCCGAGCAGGCCGATACCGATGTCGAGGGTGTCAAGAACCGTGGAATGGCGCAGTCTCAATCCCCTGAAACATGCTCGCGTTCCGGCAAAATGGTAACGTTGGCACGCCGGCTGTGCCGTAGTCTCCCTTACGTAAGTTAACGGATGCTTAGCCTCATCCCCCATTCGGGTGAAAGCGGCCACGTGTCGCGCCCACCGCACCTGCGCTGGCCCGGCGGAGGGCCTTTTGCTAGGGTCCGAGTCGCGAGCACCTGCGCGTTTATTTCGGGTGAGGGCGTGATCAACGAAGATATTGTCAGCGAAATCTACGAATCTGCCGCCTTTCCCCCTCTCTGGTCATCGGTGCTGCAGCGTCTGATGCGGCTGTGCGACGCCGACGCCGGCGTGCTGCATACCGTCAACGATGCCGGCATCGCCCATCACGCCACCGCCGGGCCGGTCGCAGAGCTCTATGCCAGCGCCAGCGCGCGCGAACTGATTCGCCGCAGCGTCCGGGTCGGGCGGGCGTTGACGCAGTCCCCGGCGGGCTTTGCCAGCGACCGCGACCTGGCGACCGAAAGTGAGCTGCGCGAGGACGAACTCTACAGCCGTCACCTGCGCCCGCTCGGGTTCCATTTCGCCGTCGGCACGGTCATCGCGGTGCCGACCGGCGACCTCCTGGTGATGGGCTTCCTGCGCGGCGAAGACGGCCCGTTCGACCGGCACGCCGTGCACAGGCTCAATACCTACCGGCGCCATATCGCCCGCGCCGCGCTCGTCGCCCACCGGCTGGGCCTGCGCGCCGCCCGCACCCAGGCCGAGGCGCTGGCGACCATCGGCATCCCGGGCGCCGTCATCGACGGGGCCGGGCGCGTGCTCGCGGCCAACCACGAATTCGAGCAGTTGGCCCCGCGCGTGCGCTTCGACGCCGCCGGCAGGCTGTCGCTCGCCACCAAAGAGGCGGACCAGCTGCTGCACGCCGCCCTCACCGCCGCCGCTGCCGGCGCCGCCGAGGAGGTCAATTCGATTCCGCTGGCGGGGCTGGAGGCGGCGCCGCCGCTGGTCCTGCACGTCGTGCCTGTCCGCGGCGTCGCCAACGACATTTTCCGGCGCGCGGCCGCGCTCGTCGTCGTCACCGCCGTCGCCATGCCGAAGGCGCCGCTGCGCGAGGTGCTGTACGGGCTGTTCGACCTGACGCCGGCCGAGGCGCGGGTGGCGGCCGCGCTGGTGCGCGGCGGCTCGGTGGAAAGCGTTGCGGCGGCGACCGGGGTTTCCACCGAAACGGTGCGCACGCAATTGAAGAGCGTGATGGCCAAGACCGGCACCAATCGCCAGACCGAACTGGTGCTGCTGCTCAGCGGGGCGCAACTGCCGGAGCGCAGCGGCTAGCGGGCTCGGCGCGCGGGACAGGGGCGGCAGCGGGCTTGACCGCCGACCCCGATCCGGCCTTTGCTCGGACCCCCGACGCCAGCGACCGGAGACCGACGATGTCCAGCCTGCTTGCCCTCACCCGCAGCCAGCCGCGCCGCACGCTCGACCAGGGCGAGGCGCTGATCACCGAGGGCGACGAGGGCGGCGAACTCTACGTCCTCGAATCGGGGCGCCTCGACGTCGTGCGCGAGGGCGTGGTGATCGCCAGCATCGATGAGCCGGGGGCGCTGATCGGCGAGATGGCGGTGCTGCTCGGCACCGACCACAGCGCTACCGTGCGCGCCGAGACCGCCGTCTCGGTGCGCGTCATCGAGGACCCGATCCCGTTTCTCGAGCGCACCCCGCTGGTGGCGCTGCAGGTGGCGACGCTGGCCTGCGCCCGGCTCGACGCGACCTCGGCGCTCCTCGTCGAGCTCAAGAAGGAGACGCAGGGCCGGCCGGGCGAGCAGAGCCTGCTCAGCCGCATCTTCTCGGCCATCAGTGCCGTCCCGCCGGAACCGGGCGCGCGGCAGGCCGCGCACGAATAGGGCGGGCGCACGTCTAGTTGGCCATGGCCCCGCACAGCGCCGCGATCGGGGCCAGCGCGCCATCGCGCGCGGGGCCGGGCTTGTCGAGCAGGGCCCACAGGTCGGCCGCTTCCACCTGCTCGAGGGCGCAGCCGCAATAGGTGGTGCAATAGGCGCCGGCATGCTCCGCCGTGCAGGTCGCTTCGCAGCTGCGCAGGAAGTTCTGGGCGCGGCTGGGCGTTTCGGGCTGCAGCACCGGCGGGGCGAACTGCAGATACAGGGTGAGGGCGCCGAGCAGCACCGGCTGGTGCAGCAGGTAGATCGGCAGGCTCCTGCGGCCGGCGCCGATCAGCAGGCGCGCCACCGGGCCCG
>NZ_DASWVV010000232.1:0-8080 GCF_036406155.1 Devosia sp.
GCGGCAGCGGGGCTATGCGGCATCTCTGGCAACCGGGTGTGTTGCAGCGGGCGCAACACTGGGCCAGTTGGTTCCGCCCTCAACGATCATCGTGCTCTACGCCATTCTTGTCGAAGAATCGATCGGCCAACTCTACATCGCGATCCTGCTGCCGGCGTTGCTCAGCATCATCCTCTATATGATCGCAATTGCAGTCATCGTGCGCCTCCAGCCGGACACAGCGCCGGGCCGTGATCCGTTTCACCTGCTTGAGCTCCTGGTGGCCCTGCGACAGGCGATCGGGGTTGTCATACTGTTCGCGGCAGTCATAGGGGGTATCTACGCGGGCATATTCACGCCCACTGAGGCTGCCGCTATCGGCGCAGTTTTCACCTTCGCGGTCTCGGTGCTGCGGGGCAAACTCAACCGCTCAACTATCTGGCTGGTGGCAAGCGAGACCACGCGCTCAGTCGCCATGCTCTATGTGCTGATTATCGGCGCGCTTCTCATGTCTTTCTTCATGTCGGTTACCGGACTGCCGTCGGTCGTGATCCAGGCGCTCGCAGCCAGCGATCTGACGCCATTGATGATCATTGGGATTCTCGTTGTCATCTTCCTGGTGCTGGGAACTGTGATGGACGCCACTGCCGTCATGATCATGACGGCGGGGATCGTTGCACCGCTTGTCGTCAGCCTTGGCTACAACCCCATTTGGTGGGGCGTGATGATGGTAGTGCTCGTCGAGATCGGCGTGGTTACTCCGCCCTTCGGCGTCAATCTCTTCGTCCTCAAGAGCTTTCAGAAGGACGTCAGTCTAACGACCGTCTATCGGGGGGTCATGCCATTCGTGGCTGCCGACCTGATCAAAGTCGTGCTCCTCCTGGCATTTCCCACCATCGCGCTTTGGCTTCCCATGACATCGCGCGCGCTGGGCTAACTGCGCGATCCATTTGCTAGAAGAAAGGAAATAACCCGATGAAGACGATTGGTGACTATCGGTATGTTGCTTGTGTGATGCCAATGAACCCCGACTTTTCCCTCGATGAGGCCGGGTTCCGAAAGTTCATTCGTCACTTCGCCGACAACCCCCGCTTCCGCAACGCAGGCGGGCTGTGCATCAACCCCGAAGCGGGGGAGATTTTCTACATGACACGCGCAGAGAAGCGGCGGGCGCTTGAGATCGCCATGGAAGAGGCCCAGGGCAAACTTCCGATCATTGCCGGCACCTGGGCTCTGACGACCGAGGAAGTGATAGAGACAGCCAAGGACGCCAAGGCGGTGGGTGCGGATGGCATCTTTGTAACTCCCCCCCAGGGCTTTGGTGACATCACCTCCTCATGGGATGCCGACAAGTATCCCGAGGTGTGGCTTGACCAGATCATCGAGCAGGACCGTGCGGTCGACCTGCCCATCGTGACCCATCCTGTGAGCGGGGGGCAGATGCCGTTCTATCCCGGACTTCCGCTCCAGGCGACGCTCAGGATCTGCAAGGAAGTTCCAAACGTTGTCGGTTGGAAGATGACCTATATGTATGATGGGTTCCGCATAATCGCGCGCGAGCTGCGGAAGCTCGATCGACACGTGGCCGTCATGGGCGCGCTCGGCTCCCGTTTTCACGAATACCGAGCGACAAATTCCTTTGACGGCACGCTGAGCGGATTCTGGAATTATGCGCTCGAGCCTATGCTCGACCATCTGGAGGCGTGGGACAATGGAGACCTCTCCGGCGCCAACGCCGTATGGGAGGGCGGGCTCTCCGACCTACAGAGCTATATTGCCGATTTCGGACGCCTGCATATTCGCTACAAGGTGGCGACATGGCTCGCCGGTCTCATCCAGAGCCCCCTGATGCGCAAGCCGATGCCAAGGCCGCTGCAGACCGAGATCGACACGATCTATGAGCTGTTGCAGCGCGCCAACGTCTCAGTGATCGATCGCAGGGAAACCAAGATCGCGGCGTGAATTGCTGCGATTGCCACGCGAACTTGTTGGGTGCCTCATCATGAGGCTCCCGCCAAGTTCAGGAACTCGAGGGGGAAGGTTTCCACCATGGACTTCCTTCCGCAGTCCGAGCGACCCATGCTTGCAGTTCCTGAACTACACAGTCCACCCACCCGGGGACACCCTGAAGACAGCGCCGGGGCTGACCTAAGCCCCAAGTTTCCTCCGGTCTTGGGGAGAGTCCTCGGGCTGATGTTTGGCCCGAAGCGGTCTGTTTCCAGTGCCAGTTGGCTGGCTGGGCGTGAGATTGCTCAGCAAGGAGTGTGTCAGGACCCGCAGCCTGGCAGTTCAGTGAAGGCGGTCCAGCGGCGTCGATGCCCTGTTTGGGTTGGAATCAAAGTGTAGCGGCGAAGCGAGGCCCATCCCCACCCGAGAATTGCCCGCTCCCGCCGGCGGCGAGTCCCGTCGCTCTCGACAGCCATCACCGCTGCTCGGTAGGGGAACCAACCGGGATCACTCATCGAAGTCCTAGGAGACCCCATCGGGTTCGATAGGGATGGCTCGGGGGTTCACAAGCACCCGGGGCACCGTCCTCCTCTGGCTTTGGGTCTCGACCGTCAAGGCCATACGCTCCCCGAACGCCCGCACGCTGCTTCGACCACTCGAGACTCAACCTTGCGCAGTCCGAGCTGCGCTCCGGCCAGCCGTAGTGTTGGCATACAGGTAGCCAACAACTCTGGTCTGCGGGCGGGGGCCGCTCGCCATTATCGCTCTTCGGTCAATGTCATCCCAAACACCGGCGCGGCGGTGCAATTTTTCTCATATCGGTCAGGTCGTAGAAAGACATTCTGCGCACGGCGTCTCCACCTCGCTATAGAGTAAAAGGATCGACCCCCTCCTTGTTTGCAGTTCCGCACGGAGGCGAACCCTCGATCCAATTGAGATCGAGTGAACGCCCGGCAAGCCAAGAACAAAGAAGGATACGAGCAATCGGCTGACGGTGGGAGCGTCACGGCCGGGGGTGCCCTTGAGCCGGAACTCGCTCGTATCGTCGACGCACTTGCCCGTGCAGCGGCACAGCGCGATCATGCAGTCTCTTCGGCAAACAGGGACCGGAATGCGTAAGGCCGTAATATACGCCCGCTACTCGTCGGATCTGCAGAGTGGCCGGTCGATCGATGACCAAGTGGCTCTTTGTGAGGAGTTTGCACGGCGGGAAGGACTTGACGTTGGTTGCGTCTACAGCGACAGGGCTTTGTCGGGAGCATCTACGATCGGCCGAAACGGTCTGCTTTCCATGATGGAGGCCGCCAGACGAGGCGACTTCTCGGTCTTGGTTGTAGAAGCGCTGGACCGCATATCACGCGACCAAGAGGATTTGGCGGGCGTCTACAAGCGCCTCAGTTTCGCTGGCATCGAGATTCGCGCGGTGCACGACGGAAAGGCGGACCAGATCCAGGTTGGAATACGCGGTCTGGTTGGCGCACTTTATCTGCAGGATCTCTCCAACAAGGTGCGTCGGGGAATGGCCGGGGTGACTCGAGACGGCCGCCATGCTGGTGGCCGCGCCTACGGATATAGACCCGTGCCTGGTTCACCAGGAGAGCTGACCATTTGTCCCGAGGAAGCCGGCGTCGTCCGCCGGATCTTCGATGAGTATGTCGCTGGCGCCAATCCACGCGCCATCGCCGCCAAGCTGAACGCGGAGCGCGTTCCGCCCCCGCGTGGCTCGGTGTGGTCAGCCTCGACGCTCAATGGCAATGCCGCCCGCGGTCATGGGATACTGGTCAATCCGATCTACGCCGGAAGGATCACTTGGAACCGGGTCCGGATGGTCAAGGATCCCGATACGGGCAAACGGGTATCCAGGGTCAACCCGCCAAACGAATGGCTCACCGCTGATGCGCCGCACCTTGCCATCGTCGATCCGTCTGTCTTCGAGCGGGCGCAGGAGCGCAAGCGTGCTCGGACACATGATGTTCCCGGTGGGAGAAGGGCACCTCGACGTCTCTTCTCCGGCCTGCTCAAGTGCGGTTGCTGCGGTGGTGGCATGTCGATCAAGGATCGAGATCACGGACGGCTCCGAATTGTCTGCACGAGAGCACGGGAAGGTTCCAGTTGCAAGAACCGCCGCGTCTTCTATCTGGACGAGATCGAGCAGCGCATCACGGCCGGGCTCCGTTCGCGCCTTGGGAGCAAGGTAGTAATCGCCCGATACCTCAAGACCTACAATGAGGAACGCCGACGCCTGGCGGGGGACCAAACCAGTCAAAGGGCCAAGATCGAATCTCGGCTCACGGCCATTGACCGGGACCTCGATCGCGCCACCGCTTTGCTCATCAAGGGGGTATTAGACGAGGAGAAGGGTGCGGCGCAGACCGCCGCCCTCCAAACCGAGAGGGCGACCCTTCAGTCGGAACTCGCGGCGCTGGGAAGCAAGCCTTCGACAGTGGAGTTGCATCCAACCGCAGTCTCGAGCTACCTGGGCTCCCTGGATGACCTCGATGCGGCACTGAGATCCCCGGACGGGACCGCATCCCCTGAGGCATTTGGCGCCGTTCGAGACTTGGTTCACCGGATAGTCATTCACCCCTGCAATGACGGAAAGACAGCCATTGAGGTCGAGGGGAGTCTGTCGCGCCTGATCGGGGGAAACCACTTCCCGACGGCAAGAGTGTCGGGGGGTGCGATGGTAGCGGAGGAGGGATTTGAACCCCCGACACACGGATTATGAGTCCGCTGCTCTAACCAACTGAGCTACTCCGCCCCGGGCGGCGCCGCGCGTTGCCGTGCCCGCCGAAACCCTGCCCCGGCCCGCCGCTGCGCAGGCGACCGGAACGCCGCGTGTTATTAGGTACGCCCGGTTTGAGTGTCAAGCACGCAACGCGCGGCCGCTGCGCGACGGGAGGGGGAGACGGGGGCGCCTCGCGGGTGGGCGGCCGCGGACCGGGCGTCGCCATACCGCCGCCCCGGGGCCGGCAGCCCCGGCCGGCGCCGGCGCGCCAATTGATCGCTCCCCCGGCCTCATTGCGGGGCCGGACGTTCGAGCAATGCGAACGCTCTGTCGTGCCAGCGGCGGTGACGGCCGCCTTTCTCGCGCCCTATCTCAATGCGACAAGGCCAGCGCAGAGGAGAACCCCGACATGAGCCTCACCCTCAAGGGCATCCACCATCTCACCGCCATCACCGCCCAGGCGGCCCGCAATGTCGACTTCTATACCCGGACCATGGGCATGCGTCTCATCAAGAAGACGGTGAACCAGGACGACACCTCCGCCTATCACCTGTTCTATGGCGACGCGGTGGCCTCGCCCGGCGCCGACCTCACCTTCTTCGACTGGCCGGTCGCCCCCGAGCGCCGCGGCACCCACGCCATCACGCGCACCGGGCTCAGCGTCGGCAGCACGGCCGATCTCGAGTGGTGGAAGGCGTACCTGGCCGAAAAGGACATCGCCACCGGCGAGATCGCCGAACGGGCCGGCCATGTCGGCCTCGATTTCGAGGATTTCGAGGGCCAGCGCTTTCGCCTCGTCGCCGACCCGGACAGCGCCGGGTCCCACCCGTGGCAAAAGAGCCCGGTGCCTGCCGAACGGCAGGTTCACGGGCTGGGCCCTATCACCATCTCGGTGCCCGATCTCAGGCGCACCGAGCCGATGCTTACCAAGGTGATGAACATGCATGAGGTGCGCAGCCATCCGGCCGGCGCCGGCATCGGCGAAACCCACGTCTTCGCCATGGGTGACGGCGGCGCGGCGGCGGAACTGCACGTCGAGATCAACCCGGACCTGGCTTTCGCGCAACAGGGCGCCGGCGGCGTGCACCACGTCGCCTTCCGCACTCCCGACAAGGCGGAGTTCGACCAGTGGGTCGAGCGCACGGCGAGCTTCGGCGTGCGCACCAGCGGCGAGGTCGAGCGCTTCTATTTCACCTCGCTGTATTTCAGGGAACCCAACGGCATCCTGTTCGAGATCGCCACGGACGGGCCCGGCTTCACCGCCGACGAGCCACTCGAGCACCTGGGCGAGCGGCTGGCCCTGCCGCCCTTCCTCGAGGGCCGGCGCGCCGCCATCGAGGCCGGCCTCAAGCCGCTCTCCTGACGGGCCGGGCGGCCCGCAGCCGGCAGCGGCGTGGCACACGGGGCGGGGCCGGCGGAAGACCCCGCCGGCGGCAGCGCGGTATCAGGCGCTACAGGCTCTCCACCGCCTGCTTGAGCAGTTCGCGCACTTCCATGGCGATCGGCTCGAGCCCGGGGTTGACCACCGCCGCCATCGACGCCACGGGATCGACGGCGGCCACCTCCGCCTTGCCGCCGCCGGCGTCCTGGACGATGACGCTGCATGGCAGCATGGTGCCGATCTTGTCCTCGCTCTGCAGCGCCCGGTGAGCGAATTTCGGGTTGCAGGCCCCGAGGATGATATAGGGGCGGAAATCCACGTCGAGCTTGTTCTTGAGGGTGGCCGCGACATCGATGGTGGTGAGGACGCCGAAGCCCTTGGCCTTGAGCGCCTCGGTCACGCGCGGCACGGCCTGGTCGACCGTCGCCTCGAGGGTCTTGCTGAAGTAGTAGCTCATTGGTGCAGTCATTCTCCACGGTACGACCCGCCCGCTTCGCCGGGCGGATGATGCTCAAAGGCAGGCTACGTGCCGGCGCCGGCCCGGTCTTTGATCCCCATCAAGCAGGCTGGCGTCAGCGGTCCGCCGTGCCGCTCGACACGAACCAGGCGACGAGCTCGGCGGCGTTGCCGACGCCGATGGCCTTCATCAGCCGGGCGCGGTGCGCTTCGACGGTACGGCGCGAAAGCCCGGTTTCGGCGGCGATCCGGGCGTTGGTCTTGCCCTGCGCCACCTGCGCCAGGATCTGGCGCTGGCGTTCGCTGAGGGCGCGGCCCGGCTGCGCGGCCGGCCGGTTCATCGGCTCGAAGCAGTAGATGGCCTCGGCGAAGGGGTCGCCGCCGCGACTGAGGCTGCGGCCGTTGACGCGGCACCAGAAGCGCTGCCCGTCGAGGCGCGCCATGACCCGCTCGTCATAGTAGACCTCCTGGCCGGCGAGGTTGGCGGCCCATTGCTCGCCGCGCCGGATGAAGTCCCCGATCTCCGGATACAGGCGGGCGAAGCTGCGTCCCACGATCTCGTCGCGCGTCGCGCCGAACAGCGCGGCGAAGCCGGCGTTGCAGTCGCGGATAATGCGGTAGGCGGCGTAGACCATCGGCACCGGCAACTCGGCAAGCGCAAAGCGCGGCGCCGTGTCGCCGACGGGGCTGGCGGGGGGCAGGGGGATTCGCGTCATCTATGGTATAAATACTACTCCAGCGCCGAGGGCGACAAGCCATACCTTCTCGGCGGTCTACAGGGAGGAACCCATGACGAACGTCGTCATCGCCGCTGCACGCCGGACCCCGATCGGATCGCTCAACGGGGCGCTGGCGCCACTGGCGGCGCACGAGCTCGGGGCCGTCGCCATCACGGCGGCGCTGGCGGACGCGCAGGTGGGGCCGGACGAAGTCAGCGAGACGCTGCTCGGCCAGGTGCTCGTTGCCGGGCAAGGCATGAACCCGGCGCGGCAGGCGGCGCGCCAGGCCGGCCTGCCGGATGCGGCGCCGGCCGCCTCGGTCAGCCAGGTGTGCGGGTCCGGGCTCAGGGCCGTGGCGCTCGCGGCCCAGCAGATCATGACCGGCACGGCGGACATCGTCGTCACCGGCGGCCAGGAAAGCATGACCAACGCGCCGCACGTCGCCGCCATCCGGCAGGGAAGGAAGATGGGCGACGTCGGCCTGCGCGACACGGCGATCGTCGACGGGCTCACCGACGTGTTCTACGGCTACCACATGGGGATCACCGCCGAGAACGTGGCGCGCCAGTACCAGGTGGGGCGCGAAGCGCAGGACGCCTTCGCGCTCGCCTCGCAGCGCAAGGCCTCGGCGGCCGTCAGGGCCGGCCGGTTTGCCGACGAGATCGTGCCGGTCGAGATCGCGACGCGCAAGGGGCCCATGGTGGTGGCCGAGGACGAATACGTGCGCCACGACGCCTCGGCCGAGGCCATGGCAAAGCTCAAGCCCGCCTTCATGGAGGGTGGCACGGTGACGGCCGGCAACGCCTCGGGCGTCAATGACGGCGCCTGCGCGCTGCTCCTCGCCTCCGAGGACGCCGCGCGCCGCCATGG
>NZ_DASWVV010000233.1:0-3195 GCF_036406155.1 Devosia sp.
AGCGCCGACCGCGAGCAGACGCTCAAGGAGAACGGCATGGTGATTGCGCAGGCGCCCAAGGACGTGCTCGCGAAGATGGACGAGATCGGCAAGGACATGATCGCCGAATGGCTCGCCACCGCGACGCCCGACGAAAAGGCGGTCTACGAGACCTACCGCAGCAGTCTCAAGTAACAACGAGCCCGCGGGCCGGCGGCGCCCGGGCCCCGGGCCCGCGGCGCCGCCGCGCGTTGCCGACGCGAGGTCTCACATGGTCAGATCGGTTCTGGACAGCTTCTATCTCGTCTGCGGCTACCTGGCCGCCGCGTTCATGGTGGGCATCGGCGTGTGCATCCTGGCGCAGATCGCCTGGCGCATGCGCGGCCTCACGCTGGATGCCACCGAAGCGTCGGGGTTCTGCCTGGCAGCCGCCACCTTCCTGGGACTGGCCCATACGATGCGCCACGGTTCGCACGTGCGGATCGACCTGCTCACGAGCCGCCTGCCGGGGCGGTTGCGGCACCGGATGAACATCCTGAACTGCCTGCTCGGTGCCGCCGTGACCGGCTATCTCGCCTGGAACGTCGGCCTGCTGGCGCTGCAGTCGTTCAACTTCCGCGACGTCAGCCCGGGACTGCTCGCGATGCCGATGTGGATTCCGCAGACCGGTGCCGCGCTCGGCGTCGCGGCCCTGTCCATCGCCCTGCTGGATGAAGTGGTCTGGCTGCTCGGGGGGCGCGATTCGCGTTACGGGGCGCCCGACGAGGTCCGGATCGACGCGCCCGTCGCCTGAGGCGCTGCAAGATGGACAACACCGCAATCGCCTCGCTCGTCCTCGCCGGGCTGCTCCTGCTGCTCCTGGCGGGCGGCTTCTGGATCGCGCTGTCGTTGCTGACCGTGGGCATGGTCCTGATGGGCCTGTTCTCCACGGCGCCGATGGGCTCGCTGGTGGCATCCACGCTCTGGGACTCGAGTTGGGGCTGGGCCTTGACGGCGCTGCCGCTCTTCATCTGGATGGGCGAGATCCTGTTCCGCTCGAACCTGTCCTCCAACATGTTCGAGGGACTGGCGCCCTGGGTGAACCGTCTGCCCGGCGGGCTGCTGCACGTCAACGTGCTGGGCTGCGGCATCATGGCGGCCGTAGCGGGATCCTCCGCGGTGACCTGCGCCACCATCGGTCGCATGAGCGTGCCGGAGCTGCAGCGCCAGCAGTACCCGCTGAACCTGACCATCGGCACCCTGGCGGGCTCGGGCACGCTGGGCCTGCTGATCCCGCCGTCGATCATCATGATCGTCTACGGCGTGACCGCCGAAGTCTCGGTGGCCAAGCTGTTCATCGCCGGAATCATCCCGGGCATCCTGCTGATGTTGTTCTTCTCGGGGTACACGGCGTTGTGGAGCATCGTCCACCGGGACCGCATGCCGCCGCCCGGCCCGTCGATGCCGTTGCGCCAGAAGCTGTACCACTCGCGCCGGTTGGTCCCCGTTGCATTGCTGATCGCATCGATCATCGGCTCGATCTACGGCGGTCTTGCCACGCCGACCGAAGCGGCGACGATCGGCGTGATGGGCGCGCTCGCGTTATCCGCGATCACCGGGTCCCTGACGCGCGAGACCTTCGTCGAAGGCGTGATGGCGGCGATGCGCACCTCGTGCATGATCGCCTTCATCATCGCCTGCGCGGCCTGCCTGACGATCGCCGTGGCCTTCGTCGACATTCCCCGCACCCTCGCTTCCTGGGTCGATGCGTTCCATTTGTCGCGCTATGCGCTGCTCGGCGTCCTGGCGATCCTGATGCTGATCCTCGGCTGTTTTCTCGAAGGCATCTCGATCATCGTCCTGACCTCCTCCGTGGTCCTGCCCATGGTCCAGGCCGCCGGGATCGACCTGCTGTGGTTCGGCATCTACATGACGATCCTGATCGAAGCCGCCCAGATCACGCCGCCGGTCGGCTTCAACCTGTTCGTGCTGCAGAGCATCACGGGCAAGGACATCCTGACGGTGACCCGCGCGACCATGCCGTACTTCTTCCTCCTGATGGCCGTGCTGGTTCTCACGGTCGCCTTCCCCCAGATCGTGCTGATCGGGCCGCAGATCATGAGGTAGCCGCCGTCGGCGGCCGGGACGGGTGGAAACACGGAGTCGAGTCACGGAACCCGGCCGCAATAATGGCCCTGACGGTCGCCCGGAAGGGCGGCCGTTGGCAGCAGGTGACGTTCGAATGACCACTCACGATCAGATCGGGGCCACGTGATGCGCGGGGCCACCCTGGCGATGCCCCGCAGGGCCCGGCTGCCGTCCCTGACTGCACTGCGCGCCTTCCACGTCGTCTTCCAATGCCTCAGCCTGCAACGGGCGGGCGAGGAACTGTCGGTCACTCCGCAGGCGGTCGGGCAGCAGATCAAGCTGCTGGAGGAAACGCTCAAGGTCACGCTGTTCGAGCGCAAGGGCCGCTCCCTCCAGCCCACGGAGTCGGCGCTGCTGCTGGCGACCTTCGTCAAGTCGGGCTTCGACGAGTTTGCGGAGGGCGTGCGGCGCGTCACGAAGTCGGACCACCGCAGCTACGTTGCGCTGAACGTCAGCCCGTATTTCGCGACGCATTACCTGGTGCCGACCCTGTCGGTCCTCGGGGAGGCGGCTCCCAGCACCGAGATCCGCCTGACGACCAGCGTCCATCTGCCCGACTTCGAGCAGGACGAGGCAGACATCGCGATCCAGTGGGGGTACGGCAACTGGAAGGGCTACGACTGGACCCACCTGGTCTCGGATCCCAAGGTCATATGCTGCACGCCGGCGATTGCGAGAAACATCAGCAGCCCGTCCGACCTGGCGCGGGTGGGACTGCTGAACTCCATCGCCGCGAAGCGCCTCTGGGAAGACATCTTCCGGCACCTCGGCGTGGACGAACGGCCGCCGGTGCACAAGATCGGGTTCGACGACTCCGCCACCATGCGCCGCGCGACGCTGCAGGGCATTGGCGTCGGCCTGCTGTCCGAGATCCATGCCGACGAGGACATCCGCTCCGGGGCATTGGTGGCCCCGCTGGGGCGCGAGGTGCTCAGCGACATGCCGCCCAGCGACGTACCGGGGTTCTACCTGGTGGCGCCGCGCTCCAAGCTGCGGGTGGCGTCCGTTGCGGCGTTGTACCGCTGGCTGTTCGACGAGGACTGGAGCGTCGCCCGCCGGCTCGCGCTGGGAAACGCGCGTACCTGATGC
>NZ_DASWVV010000234.1:0-2939 GCF_036406155.1 Devosia sp.
GCAAACGCTGCGTTCGATGCGGGGTTCCCGCCGCCCGGCTTGCACGCGCCGCGGCCCGGGCTTATATCCAGTGCATGGCCCGGATCCTTGGCGACGACAATTCCCTCGACCCGCGAGCGCGGCAACTGCTGCGTACCCTGATCGGGCGTTACATCCGCGATGGCGAACCGGTCGGTTCGCAGACCCTGGCGCGGCATGCGGGACTGGACGTGAGCCCGGCGACGATCCGCAACATCCTCGCCGACCTGGAGGAAATCGGGCTGCTCAGCTCGCCCCACACCTCGGCCGGCCGGGTGCCGACGCCGCAGGGCTACCGGGTGTTCGTCGACTCGCTGCTGCAGCTGCGACCGCTGCCCGAGGGCGAGATGGCGCGGTTGCGGCA
Source organism: Devosia sp. (assembly GCF_036406155.1). Taxonomy (GTDB): domain Bacteria; phylum Pseudomonadota; class Alphaproteobacteria; order Rhizobiales; family Devosiaceae; genus Devosia_A. Next base: position 383 of record NZ_DASWVV010000234.1, read on the forward strand.
CGAACTGCCGGCCGGAGGCGGCACCCAGGCGCTGCTCGGCAACGCCTCGGAACTGCTGTCGGCGATGAGCCACTTCGTCGGCGTGGTCAGCGTGCCGCGGCGCGAGCAGTTCGCCTTCCGCCATATCGACTTCGTGCCGCTGGATGCGCAGCGGGTGCTGGCGATCGTGGTGTTTGCCGACAACGACGTGCAGAACCGCGTCATCCGCACCCGCCGCGGTTACGACAGCGGCGAGCTCGAGCGCGTGTCCAACTACCTCAACCAGAACTTCGCGGGCCATCCGCTGGCCGATGTCCGCGCCGCGCTGCTGCGCGAACTCAACGCCGCGCGCAGCGAGATGGAAACCCTGCTGGCGCACAGCGTCGAACTGGCCGGGCAGGCGCTCGCGGGCGACGACGGCGTGTCCGACCCGGGTGGCGGCGGCGAGGCCACGCTCAGCGAGGGCATGATGCTGGCCGGACAGACGCGGCTGATGGGGGTGCAGGAGCTCTCGGACCTGGACCGGCTGCGCGAGCTGTTCGAGACCTTCGCCCGCAAGCGCGAGATCCTGCAGCTGCTGGAGCGCACCATCCGCGCCCCCGGGGTGCGCATCTTCATCGGCGAGGAAACCGGGCTGGCGCCGCTGGAGGGGATGTCGCTGGTGACGGCGCCGTATGCGTCCGGCGACCGCATCATGGGCGTGCTCGGCGTGATCGGCCCCAGCCGCATGGCCTACGACCGGGTGATTCCCGTGGTGCAGGCGGCGGCCGAGGTACTCGGCGACGCCCTCAAGGGCCAGCCCTGAGCGCACCCACGGGCTGCCCGGGTCCGCAGGCCCGGCCGGGGCCCCGCCACGCGCAGTGACAGGCAGGACGATTGCCGCCCCGGGCGCGACGACCCATGCCGGAGCCGCGCCCACCCGCCTTGAAACCGGCATGGGTGGCCCTAATACCAGTCATCCAGGGCGGCACGGTTGCCGCGGATGGATGCTGGAGCATGACCAATACACCGATGCAGGATGCCGAAACGATCGCCGCGAACGAGGCCGGCGACACGCCGCTGGTCGCCGAACTGGAGATGCTGCGGGGCGAAGTGGAGCAGTTGCGCGCCGAGTCCCTGCGTGAGCGGGCCGACCTCGACAACCAGCGCAAGCGCCTAGCGCGCGACCTCGAGATGGCGCGCAGGTTCGCCAACGAGCGCCTGCTGAGCGAACTGCTGCCGCTGTTCGACAGCATGGAGGCCGGGCTTGCCGCCGCCGCGCAGGCCGACCCGCTGCGCGAAGGCCTTGAACTCACCCTGCGCCAGTTGCACCGCATCGCCGAAAGCAACGGCCTGACCGAAGTCGCGCCCGCGCCGGGCGACAGCTTCGACCCGGAGCGCCACCAGGCGATGAGCATGGTCGCGGCCGACGGCCTGCCGCCGGGCAGCGTCGCGCAGTTGTTCCAGAAGGGCTACGTGCTGAACGAACGCCTGCTGCGGCCGGCGCTGGTGGTGGTTGCGCAGCACGATTGATCCACAAAACCCGCGCAGATCGCTTGAACTGCCCGGGCGTACCCCCAGATAACGACCATCGGCGGCGCGACCGCCACGACAGACAACGATCCGAGAGGGAGCATCACATGGGCAAGATCATCGGCATCGACCTCGGCACGACCAACTCGTGCGTGGCGATCATGGAAGGCGGCAAGGCCCGCGTCATCGAGAACAGCGAGGGCGACCGCACCACCCCGTCCATCGTGGCCTGGACCAAGGACGGCGAAGTCCTGGTCGGCGCCTCGGCCAAGCGCCAGGCCGTCACCAACCCCAAGAACACCTTCTACGCGGTGAAGCGCCTGATCGGCCGCAAGTTCACCGACGCGGAAGTGAAGAAGGACCTCGGCCTGGTGCCGTACGCGATCGTCGAGCACGACAACGGCGACGCCTGGGTGGCGACCAGCGACGGCCGCAAGATGGCCGCGCAGGAAGTCAGCGCCAAGGTCCTGGAGAAGATGAAGAAGACCGCCGAGGCCTATCTCGGCGAGACCGTGACCGAGGCCGTGATCACGGTGCCGGCGTACTTCAACGATTCGCAGCGCCAGGCGACCAAGGACGCCGGCCGCATCGCCGGGCTCGACGTCAAGCGCATCATCAACGAGCCGACCGCCGCGGCGCTGGCCTACGGCATGGACAAGAAGGGCGGCGACCGCAAGATCGCCGTCTACGACCTGGGCGGCGGCACCTTCGACGTCTCGATCATCGAGATCGCCTCGGTCGACGGCGAAATGCAGGTGGAAGTGCTGTCGACCAACGGCGACACCTTCCTCGGCGGCGAGGACTTCGACAAGCGCGTCATCGACTACCTGGTCGAGGAGTTCCAGAAGGACCAGGGCATCGACCTGCGCAAGGATCCGCTCGCCCTGCAGCGCCTGAAGGACGCGGCCGAACGCGCGAAGATCGAGCTGTCCTCGTCGCAGCAGACCGAGGTCAACCTGCCGTACGTCACCGCCGACGCCTCCGGCCCGAAGCACCTCAACATCAAGCTCACCCGCGCCAAGCTCGAGGCGCTGGTCGACGACCTGGTCAAGAAGACCATCGAACC
>NZ_DASWVV010000235.1:0-36387 GCF_036406155.1 Devosia sp.
GCCGCGGCAAGAGGGTTCATGCCCTCGGGGGCGATGCCGCAATTGCCCAGACGCTTCACCGCGGTCTCCAGCACGGCGCCGAGCACCCCCGCCAACCAGCCCGCCGCCGGCGCGGCCGAGATCGAGTTGCCGCCGGCGGCCGTCGGGCCCGAGGCGCTGCGCCGGGCCGCGGCCGATGGCGACGCGCGGGCCCAGTTCGAGGTTGCAGCCGTCTATACCGAGGGTCGGGCCGTGCCCGAGGACCTCGCCACCGCGGCAACCTGGTACGAGCGCGCCGCCGCGCAGGGCTTCGCCCCGGCGCAGTACCGCCTGGGCAATCTCTACGAGCACGGCCAGGGCGTCCCCCGCGACCTCGAGCAGGCGCGGCTGTGGTACCAGCGTGCCGCCGAGGCGGGCAACCGCATGTCCATGCACAACCTCGCCGCGCTGCACGCCGGGGGCGCCCTCGGCGAGCAGCAATTCGATACCGCCGCCCAGTGGTTCGGGCAGGCGGCCGAGCGCGGGCTCAAGGACAGCCAGTTCAATCTGGGCATGCTGTACGCGCGCGGCCTCGGCGTGCCGCAGGACCTCGAGCAGTCCTACAAATGGTTCGCCATCGCGGCCATGCACGGCGACGCCGACGCTGAGAAGGCCCGCGACGACGTCGCCGGCTCGCTCGCTGCGGACGTGGTCGGCCGCCTCAATGCCGAGGTCGCGGCGTGGACGCCGGCGCCCATCGACCTGGCCGCCAATTTCGCCCCGATCGGGACGTGGAGCGACAGCTTCGACCCGGGCGAGCCCATCGCCAGCCAGCAGGTCGTCGCCAGCGTGCAATTGGCGCTGCGCCGGCTCGGCTACGACGTCGGCACGCCCGACGGCGTCGCCGGCCGCAAGACGGCGGAGGCGATCCGCTCCTTCGAGCGGGCGACCGGCATGAGCGAGAGCGGCGCGATCAACCCGCGGCTGCTTGCGGTCCTCGGCAGCCAGCCGAGCTAGCAGCGCGTCCGCCCGCGGGGCGCATTCGTCAACTTACCCTTTGCACTTTGCTGGTATGAGCGGTGAAGTCGGGTTTGTCTGCCTGTCGCAATTTCGCGACGACAGACATTTATGAACCTGGTTTCCTGGTCAATACGGACGCCTGCTGGTGCAGATCTACTTGCCCATCGCCGAACTCTCGATGAACATCTTCTTTCTGATGGGCATCGGCGGCGCCGTGGGGTTCCTGTCGGGACTGTTCGGGGTGGGCGGGGGATTTCTGCTGACGCCGCTGCTGATCTTCTCGGGCGTACCGGCGCCCGTCGCCGTCGCCTCAGTGACCGGCCAGGTGGTGGCCGCCTCGACCTCGGGGGCGCTGAGCTACTACCGGCGTGGCGGCATCGACATGCACCTGGCGATGTATCTGGTGCTGGCCAGCACCCTGGGCGCCTTCATCGGCGTCGCCACCTTCTCGGCGCTGCAGGCCGCCGGCCAGATCGACTTCGTCATTTCGGTGAGCTTCCTGCTGCTGCTCGGCTTCGTCGGCACGCTGATGCTCGTCGAGTCGGTGCGGGCCCTGCTCAAGCGCCGGGCCGGCATCGTCGTGCGCGAAAAGCTGCCCAACCAGCACAACTGGATGCACGGGCTGCCGATGCGCATCCGCTTCAAGAAGTCCAAGCTCTATATCAGCGTCCTGCCGGTGCTGCTGATCGGGCTGTTCATCGGCTTCGTCGGCGCCCTGCTCGGCATCGGCGGCGGCTTCATCCTCGTGCCGGCGCTGGTCTACCTGCTGCGCGTGCCCGGCAACGTCGTCATCGGCACCTCGCTGCTGCAGGTGGTGGTCATGATGGCGGTGACCACGATCCTGTATGCCGTGCAGAGCCAGAGCGTCGACATCATGCTCGCCTTCAACCTCATGGTCGGCGGCGTGGTCGGGGCCCAGTTCGGCGCCTCGGCCGGCCGCTACCTGCGCGGCGAACAGCTCAGGGCCATGCTGGCGGTGCTCATCCTCGCCGTTGCCATCCGCTTCGGCTACACGCTGGTCGCCACCCCCGCCGATCCCTTCAGCATGGCCGTGCTCGGCGCCGGGGGCGTGCCATGAGAGCGCTGGTGCTCCTGCTCGTCCTCGCGTTGCTGGTGCCGGGGCCGGCGCAGGCCGAAAAGCTGGTGGCGACGCTGTCCAACAACGAGGTCGCCATCACGTCCAGCTTCGTCGGCGAGAAGCTGACGCTGTTCGGCAATATCGAGCCCGAGGCGGGGGCGACGCAGCGCTACGTCGAGGGGCCGTTCCACATCGTCATCGTCATCACCGGGCCGCTGCAGACCCGGGTGGCGCGGCTCAAGCGGCGGCAGCTGGGCATCTGGATGAACAGCGAGCAGATGGTGTTCAAGGAGTTCCCCTCCTTCTACCAAGTGCTCGCCAGCGGCCAGCTCACCGACATCACCGACGAGGCGACGCTCGCACGCATGAAGCTGCTGCCGGAGGCGCAGACCGGTGCCGCGGCGGCGCCCGGCACCGCCGCGGCCGCCCGGTTCGGCGGCGAGCTGGTGCGGCTGATGACCAAGGAGGGCTATTTCGGCCTCAACGAGCAGGGCGTCGTGTTCCGCTCCAACACCCTCTATCTGGCGCAGGTGAGCCTGCCCAGCGACGCCACTCCCGGGCCCTATCTCGCCCGCACCTACCTGTTCAAGAACGGCGCGGTCATCGCCGAGCACGCCGAGGGCTTCTCCGTGCGCAAGATCGGCTTCGAGCGCTTCGTCGGCCTCGCCGCCCAGCAGCAGCCGCTGCTCTACGGGCTCGTCGCCGTCGCCCTTGCCCTGTTCACCGGCTGGCTCGGCGGCGTCGTCTTCCGCCGCTAGCTACAGGCCGAGCGCCAGGCGGATGACGACGGCGACGGCGAGCACCGTCGCCACGCCGGCCAGCCACAGGCCCGCGAACCACACCAGCCGGCGAGCCAGCCCCGGCCTCAGTGGTAGCCCTCCCCCGCATGGACCTTGCCGCGAAAGACCCAGTAGGCATAGGCCGTGTAGGCGAGGATGATCGGGATCAGCACCACCGCGCCCACGAGCAGGAAGCCGAGCGAGGCGTCGGGCCCGGCCGCCTCGTGGAAGGTCAGCGCCCCCGGCACGATGAAGGGGTAGAAGCTGATGCCGATGCCGGCGTAGCTGAGCACGAACAGGCCCAGCGCCGACAGGAAGGGCAGCAGGTCCCGCCCCGTGCGCAGGCCGTGCCACAGTCCCCAGGCGCACACCAGGAGCAACGCCGGCACGAAGGCGGAGAAGACGATCGTCGGCCAGCCGAACCAGCGCTCGAAATAGAGCGGCTCGAGGAACGGCGTCCACAGGCTCACCACGCCGATCAGCGCGACGGTGCCGATGCCCGCCGGCAGCGCCAGGCGGCGCGCCCGCGCCTGCACGTCGCCCGTCGTCTTGTAGATCAGCCAGCAGGCGCCGAGCAGGACGTAGCCGATGACGAGGGCGACCCCGGTCAGCAGGCTGAACGGGGTCAGCCAGTCCCACCATCCGCCCGCATATTGCCGGTCGACCACCGGTATGCCCTGCACCAGGGCGCCGAGCGCGATGCCCTGCATCAGCCCGGCCGTGGTCGAGCCGATGGCGAAGCCCCAGTCCCACAGCGGCCGCCAGCGCTCGGTGCGGAAGCGGAACTCGAAGGCGACGCCGCGGAAGATGAGGCCGAGCAGCATCAGGATCAGCGGCATGTAGAGGGCGGGAAAGATGGTCGCATAGGCCAGGGGAAACACCGCCAGCAGGCCGCCGCCGCCCATGACCAGCCAGGTCTCGTTGCCGTCCCACACCGGCGCGATGGTGTTGGTCATCAGGTCGCGGTCGCGCTTTTCGGGGAACAGCGGAAACAGGATGCCGATGCCGAGGTCGAAGCCGTCGAGCAGGACATAGGCGAGCACCGAGACGGCGATCAGCGCCGCCCAGATGGTGGGCAGGTCAAGCGCCATGGTCTCCTCCCGTCGCTTCGATCTGCTGCGCCGGAGTGATGCCGGCGGTGCGGATCGGCGCCTCCTCGAGGCCCTCCTCGCCCGTCTGCGGCCCGCGATGCATGAGGCGCAGCAGGTAGAAGATGCCGGCGCCGAAGACGATGAAATAGACGGCGATGAACAGCACCAGCGTCGTGCCCACGGCCGGCGCCGCGACGCCGGAGACGCTCTCGGAGGTGCGCAGCAACCCGTACACCGTGTAGGGCTGGCGGCCGACCTCGGTCACGAACCAGCCGGCGAGGACGGCGACGAAGCCGGACGGGCCCATGACCAGCGCCGCCCAATGCAGCGCGGCGTCGGTGTAGAGCCGGCCGCGCCAGCGCGACCACAGCGACCACAGCCCGACCGCCAGCATGAGCAGGCCCAGCCCGACCATCAGGCGGAAGCCGTAGAACGGGATCAGCGAGGGCGGGCGCTCCTCGCGCGGCCACGCCTTGAGGCCGCGGATCTCGGCATCGAAGCTGTGGCCCAGGATCAGCGAGCCCAGTTTCGGGATCTCGAGCGCGTAATGCGTCGCCTCGGCGGCGTCGTCGGGAATGCCGAACAGGATGAGCGGCGCCCCGCGATAGGTCTCGAAGTGCCCCTCCATGGCGGCGACCTTGGCCGGCTGGTGGGCAAGGGTGTTGAGGCCGTGCAGATCGCCCGCGACGATCTGGAGGGGGGTGACGATGGCGGCCATCCACATGGCCATGGAGAACATGATCCGCGCCAGCCGGTCGTCGCGGTTGCGCAGCAGGTGCAGGGCGCCCACGGCGCCGACGGCGAAGGCGGTGGTCAGGTAGGCGGCAATCACGGTGTGCACCAGCCGGTAGGGGAAGCTGGGATTGAAGATCACGGCCCACCAGTCGGCCGGCACGTACTGGCCGGCGGCGTTGACGGCATAGCCCGACGGCGTCTGCATCCAGGAATTGGCCGCGAGAATCCAGGTCGCCGAGAGCAGCGTGCCCAGGGCCACGAGGAGGGTGGAGAGGAAATGCAGCCGGGGCCCGACCCGGTTGCGGCCGAACAGCATGATGCCGAGGAAACCCGCTTCGAGGAAGAAGGCCGTCAGCACTTCGTAGCCCATCAACGGGCCGATGACCGGGCCGGCAACGTCCGAGAACTTCGCCCAGTTGGTGCCGAACTGGTAGCTCATGACGATGCCGGAAACCACGCCCATGGCGAAGGTGACGGCAAAGATCGTCTTCCAGAAGTCGAACAGCTGCAGGTAGGCGGCATCGCCGCGCCGCAGCCACAATGCCTCGAGCACGACGAGGTAGCTCGCGAGGCCGATGGTGAAGGCCGGGAAGAGGAAGTGGAAGGACACCGTGAACGCGAACTGGATTCGCGCCAGCAGTTCGGCGCTCAGGTCAAAGGACATGGCAGCCCCCGAACTCGTTCTGCCGGCAGCTTACGCCCGGCGCGCGCCGTTGACCACCCGTCGCCGCCCCAAGGCGCTCAGTTGCCCCCGGCGGGGGCGGCCACCAGCCGCCTCGGGCTCACCGGATAGACGCGGCCGCGTCCCACCATGACGACGCCGAGGCGCGACCAGTCGAAGAGGCCGGCAAAGGCCGGGCCGGTGATGTCGAGCGTGCCGGTCGAGGCGCCATAGGCCGGCAGGATCAGCAGTTGCCCGTCATGGACGAAGCACGGCCGGCGCACCGAGCGGCCGTTGATGTGGAGCCGCGCCGCCGGATGCAGGTGCCCGGCGACGAGCCCGGCGCTGCCCGCCCGCGGCTCGTGCGCGAGCGTCAGGCCGTTGATTTGCAGCGCCGGCAGGCACACCCCGCCGAGCGCGTGCGGAGCCGGATCGTGGTTGCCGGCGAGCCAGGTCCAGCGCACCTGCCGCAGCAGCGCCAGCAATTGCGCGCGGTCGGCCTCGATGAGCGTCGCCACCCCCTCGTCGCGGTGGAAGCTGTCGCCCAGCGCCACCACCTCGGCGGCCCCGGTCAGGGCGATGTCGGCGGCGAGCCGCCTGAGCGTCAGCGCCGTGTCGTAGGGCGGCAGCATCCGGCCACGGCGGGCGAACGAGGAAAACTTCTCGAAATGCAGGTCGGCGACCAGCAGCGTCCGGCGGGCGCGCCAGTACAGGGCGCCGGACGCCAGCGGCTCGAACATTTCGTTGCCGAAACGCAGGAACACGGTGTCGCTCTCCTGTGCCGCCGCGGCTGTCTCTGCCGCCCCGTTCCGGTTCAATTCGTCCCCATCGCCTCGGCCAGGAGTTCAGCGGCCGCGTCCGCCATGGCGCTCTCGCGCGCTTCCCCATGCACCGGCACCTTGCCGATGTCTACCAGCACAGGTACCGCGAGCGGCGAGATTCGGTCGAGCGGCTTGTGCACGATGTGGCGCTTGATGCGTCTGAGGCACTGGCCGAGCCGCTCGATGTCGAGCAGGCCGCGGGCCGCGTCGCGCCGCGTCGCCTGGATCAGGATGTGGTCGGGCTCGTGCTGGTAAAGCACGTCGTAGATGACGTCGGAGGAGACGGTGATCTGCCGGCCGGTCTTCTCCTTGCCCGGATGCCGGCGCTCGATCAGCCCGGAGATGATGGCGCAGTTGCGGAACGTGCGCCGCATCAGCGCCGACTCGTCGAGCCAGGCCTCGAGGTCGTCGCCCAGCATGTCCTCGTCGAACAGCGCGTCGAGCGACAGCCGCCCGCTGCGGATGAGGGCGGAGAAATCGCCGAGCGCCCAGATGGCGAGCGCATAGTCGGAGGCGACGAAGCCGAGCGGGCGGACGCGGGCGCGCTCGAGCCGGCGGGTCAAGAGCATGCCCAGCGTCTGGTGCGCCAGCCGGCCCTCGAAGGGATAGCACACCATGTAGTTGTGCGCCCCGTGCGGGAAGGTCTCGACCAGCATGCCGTCGGGGGGCGGCAGCAGCGAGATGTCGCGCTGCAGCCTGAGCCAGTCGCCGACCTGGTCGGGCAGCAGGTGCCAGTCCTCGGGCCGCGACAGCAGGCGCCGCACGCCGTCGGCGAGATAGGTCGAGAGCGGGAACTTGCCGCCCATGTAGGAGGGGATCTTGGGTTCGCTCGAGACGGTGCGCGAGACATAGGCCTCGTTCTCGAACATGCCCTCGTAGGCCACGACTTCGGCGCCGAACAGGAAGGTGTCGCCATGCGTCAGCGTGGTGAAGAAATACTCCTCCATCTCGCCCAGCACCCGCCCGTGCCGGCCGATCGGCCCGGTGGTGGCGCCGCGCCGGTAGCCGCCGCCGCGCACCAGCCGCACCTTGACCATCGGCTCCTCGACGATCGTGCCGACATTGAGCCGGTATTGCTGCGCCACCTGCGCATTGGCGACGCGCCACCTCCCCTCCGGCGTCTTCCTCAGCTTGGCGTAGCGCTCGTAGGCCCTGAGCGCGTAGCCGCCGGTGGCGACGAAATCGAGCACGCGCTCGAACTGCTCCCATTCGAGGTCGCGATAGGGCCAGGCGCGGCGGATTTCGTCGAACAGCGCCAGCGGCTCGATGGGGGCGGCGCAGGCCGAGCCGAGGACGTGCTGGGCGAGCACGTCGAGCCCGCCGGCGACCGGGTCCTCGCTGTCCTGGGCGCCGCGCTCGACCGCCTCCAGCGCCGCCTCGCATTCGAGCACCTCGAAGCGGTTGGACGGCACGAACAGCGCCTTGGATGGCTCGTCGAGCCGGTGGTTGGCGCGGCCGATGCGCTGCAGCATGCGGCTCGCGCCCTTGGGCGCGCCGACCTGCACGACGAGGTCGACGTCGCCCCAGTCGACGCCGAGGTCCAGTGTCGAGGTGCACACCACGGCGCGCAGCGTCCCGGCCACCATGGCGCTCTCCACCTTGCGGCGCTGCTCGACCGAGAGCGAGCCGTGGTGCAGCGCGATGGCGAGGCCGTCCTCATTGCCCGCCCATAGATGCTGGAACAGCAGTTCGGCCTGCGAGCGGGTGTTGACGAAGAGCAGCGTGGTGTGGTGCCGCCGGATGGCGTCGTAGAGTTCGGGGACGGCGTACAGCGTCGAATGGCCGGCCCAGGGCACGCGGTCCTCGCTCTCGAGGATGGCGATGTCGGGCCTGGCCCCGCCTTCGGCGACGAGCAGCCGCGCCTCGATCCCCGGCAGCGGCGCCGCGATCCAGTCGCGCAGCAGGTCGGGGCGCCTGACCGTGGCGCTGAGCGCGGTGATGCGGACCTGCGGCGCCAGCGTCGCCAGCCGCGCCAGGCCGAGCGCCAGCAGTTCGCCGCGCTTGTTGGTGGCGAGCGCATGCAGTTCGTCGAGGACGATGCGCCGGAGCGTACCGAACATCGCCGCGGCGTCGGCGTGGCTGAGCAGCAGCGCCAGCTGTTCGGGCGTGGTCAGCAGGATGTTCGGCGGCGCCCGGCGCTGGCGCTGGCGCCGCGCCGCCGGCGTGTCGCCGGTGCGGGTCTCGACGGTGATGGGCAGGCCGATCTCGGCGATCGGGGTCAGCAGGTTGCGGGCGACGTCGACCGCCAGCGCCTTGAGCGGGGAGAGGTAGAGCGTATGCAGGCCCTGCCCCGGCTCGATCGCCAGCGCGTTGAGCGTGGGCAGGAACCCGGCCAGCGTCTTGCCCGCCCCGGTGGGCGCGATCAGCATGGCCGAGGCGTCCGCTTCGGCCGCGGCCAGCACCTCGAGCTGATGCCGGCGCGGCGCCCAGCCCTTGGCAGCGAACCAGCTCTCTATCCTGGCATCGAGGGGCAAGCGCATGTTCCCGTTTTGTGCGCAGTATGGGGCGGCCGGATCGATGCGGGCAATAGGGGCGGGATGACTTTTTCGGGCGTGATACGTGGGACAAGGTGGCGAAGCCGGCGCTGGCGCCTGCCGCGCCACCCCCTCCCCGACCCTCCCCGCGCTGACGCGGGGGAGGGTGGGCGCCGACAGCGCGCGTAGGTGCTCGCGACAAGCGGGAGGATGAAGTTCGGCGGGTGGACCAGCACCCCGGTCCGTGCGAAGCGCCCCCCACTGCGGCCGCGCGAGCGGGATGCCGGCATGCCCCTTGCCGCCGCCGGGCCGGCGCGCTTAGCTCCGGGCATGACCGATGCCCCGCAGACGCTCAGCCTCACCCCCGCGCAGGCGCTGGATTTCCTCGCCGAACTGGCGCGCGACCTGCTGGCGCGCCGGCCCGGCCGGGTGGCGCTGGGGCTCGCCGGCGGGCCGGCGGTAGGCAAGTCGACGCTGGCGACGCAACTGGTCGAGCGGCTGAACGCGGGCCGGCCGGGCCTCGCCGCCTACGTGCCGATGGACGGCTTCCACATGCGCCACGCCAGGCTCGAGGCGCTCGGCACGGTGGCCGACAAGGGGGCGCCGCATACCTTCGAGGGTGCCGCCTTCGCCCAGTTCCTCGAGCGGCTCAAGGGTGCAACGGGGCCGATGCACGGGCCCGGCTATTCGCGCCAGATCGAGGACGTGGTCGAGGACGCCTTCACCGTCGCCGCCGGCGTGCGGCTGCTGGTGGTCGAGGGCAACTATCTGCTGCTCGCGGAGCCACCCTGGGGGCGGGTGCGGCCGCTGCTCGACAGCGCCGTGTTCATCGCCGTGCCGCGCGAAGCGGTGCGGGCGCGGTTGCTGCGCCGCCACGCGGCGGCGGGCCTGTTCACCGAGGCGCGCAACCGCGCGCATGTTGAAAGGGTCGACCTTCCCAACTATGACCTCGTCGCCCGCTCGCGTCCGCGCGCCGACATCGCCATCGACCTCGTCACCGACAGTTAGGACCCGCCATGCCCGTCATCTTCATCACCGGTGCCACCTCCGGCTTCGGCGCCGCCACGGCGCGGCTGTTCGCGCGGAACGGCTGGAAGGTCGTCGCCACCGGCCGCCGGGAGGAACGGCTCGCGGCGCTGCGGGCCGAGTTCGCCGAGGGGGTCGTCCACACGGCGCAGGTCGACCTGATGGATCGCCAGAGCATCGTCGCCGCCGTCGCCGGCCTGCCGGCCGACTTCCGGCCGATCCACTGCCTGTTCAACAATGGCGGGCTGGCGCTCGGCACCAGGCCGATCCCCGATGTCGACCTCGACGACTGGAACACCATGATCGACACCAACATCAAGGGGCTGATCCACACCACGATGGAAGTGCTGCCGCTGCTCAGGGCGGCGGGGCGCGGCGCCTCGATCGTCAACATGGGCTCGGTGGCGCAGCGCTGGGCCTATCCGGGCGGCAACGTCTATGGCGGCACCAAGGCCTTCGTGCACCAGTTCTCGCACAATCTGCGCACCGATCTCGCCGGCGCCGACATCCGCGTCACCACGCTCGAGCCGGGCCTCGCCAAGTCGGAATTCACGCTGGTGCGCACGCATGGCGACGAGGCGGCCAACGAGGCGCTGTACGAGGGCGTCGAGCCGCTCCTGCCCGAGGACATCGCCGACATCGTGTGGTTCCTCGCTACCCGGCCGGCGCACGTCAACATCGCCAGCCTCGAGGTGACGCCGGTCATGCAGGTCGCCGGCGCCTCGCGCGTCGTGCGCAAGAATTGAGCCGGCCGGTCTACCCCTTCGACGTCCGCTCGCAGGACATCTGGCGCATCGCGCTGCCGGCCTCGCTGGCGTTCATCACCGAGCCGCTGGCCGGCCTCGTCGACATCACCGTCATCGGCCGGCTGGGCGAGGCGGCGCTGCTCGGCGGGCTGGTGATCGGGGCGCTGGTGTTCGATTTCATCTTCTCGCTCGCCTTCTTCCTGCGCACCGGCACGGCCGGGCTGACGGCGCAGGCGATCGGGGCGCGCGACTCGCGCGACGGGCTGCTGCACGTGGGCCGGGCGATCGCGCTCGGCGCCGGCATCGGCGTCGTCATGATCGCGCTCACCGCGCCGCTGCTGTGGCTCGCCACCCTCGCCATGGCGCCGGCACCGGGGGTGGCCGCGGCGCTCGAGGACTATTTCGCGGTGCGCATCTGGTCGGCGCCGTTCTCGCTGGTCAACTACGCCCTGCTCGGCTGGTTCTACGGCCGCGCCGCGGCGGGCACCGGCATGGTGCTGCAGCTCATCATCCACGGCGTCAACATTGCGCTGTCCATCGGCTTCGTCTACGGCCTCGGCTGGGGCATCCCCGGGGTGGCGCTCGGCACCGTGCTCGGCCAGGCGGCGGCCTGCCTTGCCGGCCTCGCGCTGCTGGTGCGCCATTTCGGCGGCGCGCGCCGGATGGCGGCGCTGCTGGTGCCGCGCGACCTGCTCGATGCCAGCGCGCTCAGGCGCATGTTCGGGTTGAGCCGCGACCTGATGATCCGCTCCATGGCGCTAATGGGCGCCTATGGCTGGTTCGCCGCACAGGGCTCGCGCATGGGCGAGGTGCCGCTCGCCGCCAACGCCATCCTGCTCAATTTCCTGATGATCTCGGGCTTCTTCCTCGACGGGCTGGCGCAGGCCAGCGAGCAGCTGTGCGGCAAGGCGGTGGGCGCCAACTGGCGACCGGCGTTCGAGCGCGCCTACGCGCTGTCGTTCCGGTGGGGCGCGCTGCTCGCGGCCGCGCTGGGGCTCGCCTGGTTCGCCAGCGGCTGGATGCTGATCGACTTCATGACCACCAGCGAGGCGGTGCGCCTCTACGCCCGCGAGTTCCTGTGGCTCGCCGCGCTCAGCGCCCTCACCGGCATGCCGGCCTTCGTCTATGACGGCATCCTCATCGGCATCACCCTCAACACAGTGATGCGGGACGGCATGCTGATAGCGCTGGGCGTGTTCCTCGCCGCCGCCGTCCTGCTGCAGCCGCCCCTGGGCAATACCGGGCTGTGGGTCGCCATCCACGTTTTCTTCCTCGCCCGCGCCGGCGTCTACTGGTGGGGCCTGGAGCGCCGCAAGGCGGCGCTGTTCGCCCCCTAGAGCGAAGCGGTGCCGGCGGCCCAGGCGGCGGTGGTGCGGCCGGTGAGGTCGGCGACGGAGGTGCCGCCGGCGGCGCGCACGCGCGCGACGAGACCGCGCTTGATGTGCTCGAGCAGGTCGAGGCCGCCGAACACCAGCGCCGAATAGAGCTGGATGGCGTCGGCCCCGGCCTCGAACTTGGCGACGGCGCTTTCGGGCGAATAGATGCCCCCGACCCCGACGATGGGCAGGGTGCCGACGCGCTGGCGCATCTGCGCGAGGCGCCGCGTCGCGAGGTTGAACAGCGGCCGGCCGGAGAGGCCACCCTCCTCCTCGGCGCCCGGCAGGCCGGCGACGGCGTCGCGGCTCACCGTGGTATTGGAGACGATGAGGCCGTCGAGGTCGGTGCGCGCGATGGCCGCGGCGATACCGTCCATCTGTGCCTCGTTGAGGTCGGGGGCGAGCTTGAGCAGGACGGGGACGCGCACGCTGGCACGGGCGCGGGCGGCGAGCACCTCGCCGAGCAGGCGTTTGAGCGCTTCCTCGGACTGCAGGTTCCGCAGCCCCGGCGTGTTGGGCGAGGAGATGTTGACGGCGAGGTAGTCGGCGACCGCGGCGAAGCGGGCGACGCCCTTGACGTAGTCGGCGACGAAATCCTCGCTGTCCCTGTTGGCCCCGATATTGACGCCGAGAATGGCGCCGACACGGGCGTCCCTGAGCCGGGCGAACACGGCGTCGTGGCCGTCATTGTTGAAGCCCAGGCGGTTGATGACGCCCTCGGCCGCGGGCAGCCGGAACAGGCGCGGGCGGGCATTGCCCGGCTGCGGACGCGGGGTGACGGTGCCGATCTCGACCATGCCGAAGCCCATGCGCGCCAGCGCCGCCGGCACCTCGGCGTTCTTGTCGAAGCCGGCGGCCATGCCGACGGGATTGCGCAGCTCCAGCCCGCACAGCGTCGTCCTCAGTTCGGGCGGGTCGGGATGCTCCGCCTCGGGGGCGAGGCCGAGCCGCAACGCGTTGATGGTGGCGGCGTGCGCCGTTTCGGGGTCCATGCGCAGCAGCGCCTCGCGGGTGAGGCCGGAGAGCAGCGGCAGCCGCAGCAGCGGCGACAGGCGGGAGAAAATCACCGCACCCACTCCGGCAGCACGCAGGAGCCGTCGGCGGCCACCGCAATGCCGGCCCTACACACGACGGCGGCCATGGCGAGCGGCGCGTAGAGATGCGGGAACAGTTCCCCCCGGCGCGACGGCTCGAAGCGCAGCGCCTCCCCCAGCGCCGCGGTGCCCACGGCGAGCAGGACGAGGCCGTCCCGGCCGCGGAAGTGCAGCGCCAACGTCTCGGGCAGTTGCGCGGCGGTCGACAGGTGCACATAGCCGTCGCTGCGGTCCACCGGCATGGGAGCGAGCACGCCGCTGCGCTCGGCGGCGTCGGCCAGTTCGGCGGTGACGATCTTGTAGACGAGTTCGGGGACTGGCATCGGCGGCATCGGCTCGCGGGGAAAAGCGGCCGGACCCTACTGAGTCGGCCGGCCGGCGACAAGCGGCGGCGCTTTACAAGCCTCGCCGCAATGGATAGTGTCTAGGACTTGTTTCCTCAAGGAGACATCTTTCCTTTCATTCAGGCCCGCAAGCATGCCGCTTTCGCACAGCGCAATCTGGGACGCCATCGATGCCCTCGCCGCGCGGCACGGCTTCACCGCCTCGGGGCTGGCCCGCATTGCCGGGCTCGATGCCACCGCCTTCAACCGCTCCAAGCGGGTGAGCAAGGACGGGCGCGCGCGCTGGCCCTCGACCGAAAGCATTGCCAAGATCCTCGAAGCCACGGGCGAGAGCATCGACCAGTTCCTCGCGGGCGCCGGCGCCTTCGTGCAGGCGGCGACGCCCATGCTGCGCCCGTCGGTGCCGCTGCTGGGGCTGGCCCAGGCCGGCTCGGGGGGCTTCTTCGACAGCGCCGGGTACCCTGCCGGGCAGGGCTGGGACGAAGTCGCCCTGCCCGCGGCCGGCCAGGACGGCAGCTACGCGCTCGAGGTGACGGGCGACTCGATGCTGCCGCTCTACCGCGATGGCGACATCATCGTGGTCTCGCCCACGGCCCAGCCCAGGCGCGGCGACCGCGTGGTGGTGCGCACCAGGGACGGCGAGGTCCTGGTCAAGATCCTCTACCGGCAGACGGCGCGGACGCTGGAACTGCACTCGCTCAACCCCGCGCACCCGCCACGCCTCGTCGACGTCAAGGACGTCGAGGGCATGGGCCGCATCATCTGGGCCAGCCAGTAGCGCGTTTCCGGCTCGGGGGCAGCCTCAGGCCGCCTGCCCGAGCAGCTTGCCCGCCAGCGCATCGACGATCAGCCGGCGCGTCTCGGCGACGCCGTAGAGCGCCACGAACGAGCCGAAGCGCGGGCCCTGGTCGGCGCCCAGCAGCACCTCGTAGATGGCGGCGAACCACGCCCGCAGCGGCTCGAAATGGTGGGCCTTGCCGACCTCGTAGATGAGGTTCTGCAGGTCCTCGGCGCTCCAGTCGTCCTTGCCGACCAAATCGTCGTGCAGTTGCTGCAGCGCCGCGCGTTCCTTGTCGGTGGGCGCACGGAAGCGCTTGGTCGGCTTCACCCGGTCGTTGAAATAGCGCACCGCGTAGCCCGCGAGCTTGTCGAGTTCGGGGTGGCTCTGCGCCGTCACGCCCGGGTAATGGCGGGTGATGAAGCCCCACAGCACGTCGGTATCGTGGGCGTTGGAAGCCGAGACGATGTTGAGCAGGAGCGCGAAGGAGACCGGTGTCGTCGCCGCCGGCGGGTGGCCGGCATGGATGTGGAAGGCCGGGTTCTCGACGCGCGCCGCGGCGTCCTGCTCCTGGTAGGCCGCCACGTGCTGGTAGTATTCGTCGACGGCGCGCGGGATGACGTCGAAATAGAGGCGCTTGGCGACGCGCGGCTTCTGGAACATGTACAGCGCCAGGCTCTCGGGAGACGCGTAGGCCAGCCACTCGTCGATGGTGATGCCGTTGCCCTTGGACTTGGAGATCTTCTGACCGACCTCGTCGAGGAAGAGCTCGTAGACATAGTGCTCGGGTGCACGGCCGCCGAGGATCTCGCAGATGCGGTCGTAGATCGGGGCGTTGGTCTGGTGGTCCTTGCCGAACATCTCGAAATCGACGCCCAGCGCCGACCAGCGCATGCCGAAATCGGGCTTCCACTGCAGCTTCACGTGCCCGCCGGTGACCGGCAGGGTGACGTCGGTGCCGTCCTCGTCCGCAAAGGTGATGGTGCCCGCCGCCGCGTTCACGTCCTTCATCGGCACGTAGAGCACGCGCCCGCTCATGGGCGAGATCGGCAGGAACGGCGAATAGGTTGCCTGCCGCTCCGCCCCCAGCGTGGGCAGCATCACCGCCATGATCTCGTCGTACTTCTCGGCGGCGCGCAGCAGCGCCGCGTCGAACTTGCCGGACTTGTAGTACTGGGTGGCGCTGGCGAATTCGTAGTTGAAGCCGAAGGTGTCGAGGAAGCGGCGCAGCATGGCGTTGTTGTGGTCGCCGAAGCTGGGATACTCGCCGCCGAACGGATCGGGCACGCTGGTCAGCGGCTTGTGCAAATGCGGCTCGAGGAAGGCGCGGTCCGGCACGTTGTCCGGGATCTTGCGCATGCCGTCCATGTCGTCCGAAAAGCACAGCAGCCGCGTCGGCACCTGGTCGCGGGTCAGCAGCCGGAACGCCGTGCGCACCATGGTGGTGCGCGCCACCTCGCCGAAGGTGCCGATATGGGGCAGGCCGGAAGGGCCGTAGCCGGTCTCGAACAGCGCCTCCGTCTTGCCCGTGCGTTCCAGCCGCCGCACCAGTTTGCGCGCTTCCTCGAACGGCCAGGCGCGAGCAGTCTGGGCGGCGTCGTAGAACGCCGGATCGAGCGGGGGAAGCGGTGCGGGGGTCAACGCCAGGGCCTTGTTGACGGAGTTGCAGGGACGCCGGTGTGTTGCACCAGCGGCGGCGCCGCGTCAATGGCGGCGCCGGCCCGCCGCCCGCTTGCCAAGGCGCGGCGCGCCCCATAGGTATGGCCGGGTCTGCCACAGCGAGGATCGCCCATGCCGCTCTCCACCGAAGACGCGCTCGTCTACCTCATGGTCGTCACCGCCTCCTCCGACGCCGGCATCTCCGACCGTGAGCTCGGGCTGATCGGCGGCCTGGTCCGGCGCACGCCGGCGCTGCAGGGCTTCCCCCCGGAGCGGCTGGCGGACGTCGCCAATGCCTGCATCGACGCGATCAACGGCGCCGGCGGCCTCGACGGCGTCCTCGATCTCGCCGTCGCCGCCCTTCCCGTCCGGCTGCACGACACCGCCTACGCGCTGGCCGTTGAGGTCGCCGTCGTCGACCTGCAGCTGCCGCAGGAGGAACTGCGCCTGCTCGAGATGATCCGCGACCGGCTCGCCACCGACCGGCTGGTCACCGCCGCCATAGAGGCGGCGGCGCGGGCCCGCATGCGCAAGCTTCAGTAGAAGCTGACCGGGAACCAGCGCAGGTAGAGTTCGTCCAGTTTTCCGGCGCGCTGCAGGCGGGCGAGGCCGTAGTCGATGGCCTGGCGCACCGCGTCGTTGCCGGCGGGGACGGCGACGGCGAGACCCTCGCCGAACAGGTCCGGCCGGAAATAGGGCGGGCCGGCGAAATCGCAGCAGGTGACGTGTTCGTTGAGCCAGAAGGAGGCGCGCAGCCCGTCGCCGAACCAGGCATCGACGGTCCCCTGCGCCAGCGCGTCGAGGCCCTCGAACTCACCGTCGAACTCGCGCAGTACGGCACCGGCCACGTAGCGGCGGACGAACTCGGCATGGGTGGAGCCGCGCCGCACCGCCACCGTCTTGCCGGCCAGCGCCGCCGGCGCGAACCCCGGCGCCGCGGCGAGCCGGGTGACGAAGCGCCCCGGCAGGGCAAGATATAGCGAGGAAAAATCAAACAGCTCGCCGTTCTCGGGGGTGAGGGCGAGGCCGGCAATGAGGGCGTCGCCCTGGCGGTCGGCGAGCGCCCGGGCCGCCTGCTCCCATGGCCAGGCCTGGACGGTGCAGGCGACGCCGAGCTCGTCGCACAGGGCCCGCGCCAGGTCGATGTTGAAGCCGATCAGCTCGCCCGTCTCCTCGTCGCGATAGTTGAACGGCGGGAAATCGGCGGTGGTCAGGAAACGGATGGCGGGGACCAGCGCCAGGTTGGGCACGATCTCGCGGGCGCTCGGATCGGCGTGATAGGGCAGCGCCTGGGCGTGCGCCGCGCCCGGCCAGCAGAACGTGAGAAAGGTCAGCAGGGCGAGCAGGCGCATGGTTTTCGCGTCGAGGCGGGAACAGGACCCTTCGGCTTATCGCCCAATTTCCAGGCAAAGGCGAGGGCCCGGCGCACCCCGCCCCGATGAGGGCAAGTACGAATAGGCAGGCGGGCGCGGTCCCGCTATGAATCGCGGTGCCGGCGCCGGCCCGATTACGCATCCGCCGCCGGTTCTTTTTACGCTTTGTTCATCCTGATTTTTTCATGCCGCAGCATTGTCCACGCCGATCAGTCTCGTCACCGCCATCCTGGGCGAGGCCGCGCCGTCCGAGACGGAGGCCGTAACCCTGCTCGAGGCGGCGGCGCGCCAATCGGTCGACGCCATCGACCGGTGCACGCACCGCTACGGCCTCGGCCCCGCCGACGCCATGCAACGCGCCGCGGCGTGGGCCGGGCTGCGCTACGCGCCCACCGTCCCGCGGGCGGCGTCGCGGCACCCGTGGATCGGGCGCATCGATGCCCTGGCAGAAGTGCGCACCATCCGCGCCCGGCAGCGGGGCGCCGAAACCGTCTATTGCGCCCCGCGCTATGCCGAGCTCGTCGCCCTCGCCGGGCATGTCGAGGCCCACCCGGAACTGCGCGACCGCGTCTGCCTCGTGCCCATAGGCGCGCTGCGCCAGGAGATCGCCCGGGCGCACGAGGAACTGCTGATCGAGGAGGCGCGCCAGCGCCTCGCCCGCCGTTGGCCGTTCGCCAGCGCCCATCTCGACCTGCCGCTGCGGGCCCGGGCCGGGTTCGTAGCCGGCGTCATCACGCTGGCGCTGGTCGCGGCGCTGGCGCCGTTCTGGTCGCGGCCGCTCTTCGTACCCCTGGTGGGTGTCCTGCTCGTCGTGCCGGCGCTGTTCCGGCTGCTGGCCGCCTGCCGCCGGACCCCGCCGGAGGCCGGGCCGCCCCCCTTGCCCGACGACGCGGAACTACCCGTCTATTCGGTGCTGATCCCGCTGCGGGACGAGGCGCACATGGTGCCGCTGCTGGAGCGCGCCATGCGGGCGCTGGACTACCCGCCCGAAAAGCTCGACATCAAGTTCGTGGTGGAAGAGCGCAGCGAGAGCACGGTCGCGGCCGTGCGCCGCATCCTGGGCGAACCGAGCTTCGAACTGGTCGTCGTCCCCGACGCCCCGCCCCACACCAAACCCAAGGCCCTCGACTACGCCCTGCCGCTGGTGCGGGGCGAGTACGTGGTCGTCTATGATGCCGAGGACATCCCGGCGCCCGACCAGCTGCGGCATGCCGCCGGAGCTTTCGTCGCCGACCCCGGTCTCGATTGCCTGCAGGCCGAACTGACCGTCGACAACGCCGCCGAGAACTGGCTGACGGCCCTGTTCGCGGGCGAATATGCCGGCCAGTTCGGCGTCATGCTGCCTTTCCTCGCGGCCCACCGCCTGCCCATGCCGCTGGGCGGCACCAGCAATCATTTCCGCACCCGCTCGTTGCGCGAGCTGGGCGGCTGGGACGCCTTCAACGTCACCGAGGACGCCGACCTGGGCACGCGCATGGCGCGCCTGCGCTACCGCTCGGCGACGCTGGCCAGCCACACCCGCGAGGAGGCCCCGATCACCCTCGGCGCCTGGATGGCGCAGCGCACGAGATGGATGAAGGGCTGGGCCCAGACCTTCATCGTCCACAACCGCGACCCGCGCCGCTTCCTCGCCGACATCGGCTGGCGCGGCTTCCTCGCCTTCGAGATCTATATCGGCAGCATGCTGGTTTCGGCGCTGCTGCACAGCGTCGTCGTCGCCGGCCTGCTGGCGGCGCTGCTCAGCGGCCACGCCACGCTCGCGGGGATGGACGCCTGGGACGGGGTCGGCCTGCTGGTGCTGCTGGTCGGCTATGGCGGCGCCGTGGCGCTGGCCGTCGCCGGGCTGCTGCGGCTGGGGCGGCCGGAGCTGCTGGCCTACCAGGTGCTGCTGCCGGTCTACTGGGTCCTGCACACGATCGCCACCGTCCGGGCGCTGCACGAACTGCTGACGCGCCCGTATTTCTGGGCCAAGACCGGGCACGGGCGCACCCGCATGCGGCGCTCGGCCGAGCCGGCGCCGGGGCGGGCGCCGGCCTCAGCGATAGCGCGCGAGGCCGAGGTCTGAGGTGTCGATCTCGGCGCGCTTGCCGGACACGAGGTCGGCGAGCACGCGTCCCGAGCCGGTCGCCATGGTCCAGCCGAGCGTGCCGTGCCCGGTATTGAGGAACAAATTGCCCAGCCCCTCGACGCCGCCCAGCACGGGCGTGCCGTCCGGCGTCATCGGTCGCAGCCCGCACCAGAAGCTGGCCTGCCGGGCGTCGCCGGCGCGCGGGAACAGGTCGCGCAGGGAGCGCTCGAGCGGACCACGGCGGGAGGGGTGCAGGGTATTGTCGTAGCCGGCGATCTCGGCGGTGCCGCCGACGCGGATGCGCTCGCCGAGGCGGGTGGTGGCGACCTTGTAGGTCTCGTCCATCACCGTCGACACCGGCGCCACCGCGGCGTCGGTGATCGGCACCGTCAGCGAGTAGCCCTTGATGGGATAGACCGGCAGCATGATGCCGAGCTGGCGCAGCAGCAGCGGCGAGTAGCTGCCCATGGCCACCACATAGGCGTCGGCGGTCAGGGTCCCGGCGCTGGTGGCGACGCCGCCGATGCGGTCGCCGGCGCGCTCGAGCCCGGTGACGGTGGTGCCGAAGCGGAACTCGACCCCGAGGCCCTTGCAGATCTCCGCCAGCCGCTCGGTGAACATGGCGCAGTCGCCGGTCTCGTCGTTGGGCAGGCGCAGCCCGCCGACGAACTTGACCGCGGCGGTGGCCAGCCCAGGCTCGGCCGCGACGCATCCGGCCGGGTCGAGCACTTCATAGGGAACGCCGTACTGGGCGAGCACGGCGATGTCGTCCTGCGCCCCGTCGAGTTGCTTCTGGTAGCGGAACAGCTGCAGCGTACCCTGGCTGCGCCCGTCATAGGCGATGCCGGTCTCGGCCCGCAATTCGATGAGGCAGTCGCGGCTGTACTCGGCCAGCCGCACCATGCGGCCCTTGTTGACGGCATAGGCGTCGTGCGTGCAGTTGGCCAGCATCTGCGCGCCCCACACCCACATGCGCGGGTCGAGCTTGGGGCGCAGCACCAGCGGCCCATCCTGCATCAGCAGCCACTTGATGGCCTTGAGCGGCACGCCCGGCCCGGCCCACGGGGCCGAATAGCCGGGCGAGATCTCGCCGGCATTGGCGAAGCTGGTCTCGAGGCCGGGTCCGGGCTGGCGGTCAACGACCGTCACCTCGTGGCCTGCTTTGGCAAGATAATATGCTGAGGCGACGCCGATGACGCCGCTGCCGAGGATGAGGATTTTCATGCCGCCACCTTGCAAGTGCCGGGCAAAAAGGCAAGACGGGCCGTGATTTGGCCAACCGGATTGATCGCTAGCTGCTGCGATCGGTCGCAGCAGGACGGCGCCGGGCGCGCATGAGCACCCACCCCGCCAGCAGCCCGCAGCCGCCGCCGGCGAGCTTGGCGAGGACGTCGCGGAGGCCGGCGTGGCGGGTGACGACGACCAGCTGCAGGACCTCGAGCGCCAGCGCCGCGCCCACCAGCAGCAGCGCCACCAGCCACAGCCGGCGCGGATAGGCGAGGCCGAAGGCCAGACCGAGGGCGGCGAAGGCGGCGAAGCGCTCGAGCTGCACCGGCACCCCGGTCTCGGGTCGCCAGCCGATGGGCACGAGGGTGACGGCCGCGATGGCCGCAAGCAGCAGCCAGGCCGCGATCTGCCAACGATTGAGCTTAACCACCGCGCCTCCGCCGGCTCGCCGCGGGCCCGCCCGGCCCGTCCGCCTCCCTTAGAGCATTTCGCCCGCCGGGGGAATCGCCGGCGGCGTCAGGTGCCGCTGACGATCTCGAGCTTGTCGATGCGGGCGAGGGTCTTGAGCAATTCCCTGACGATCTTGGGCTCGCTGCGCGCGAAGCGCGAACTCGGGGTGGGAATCGAGATGGCGTAGAGGTTGCCCTGCAGGTCGAAGAAGGACGCGCCGATGGCCGAGATGCCGTCGGTGTGTTCGTCGCGGTCGAAGGCGACCTTGGCGGCGCGGACGGCGGCGATCTCGTCGAGGAAATGCTGCCGCCGGCCGACATCGGCGAAGCGCTCCGGCTGCTCGTGCTGCAGCAGGTCGAGCACCTGGTGGTCGGAGAGCTTGGCCAGGCACGCCTTGCCGTTGGCGGTGGTGGTGAGCGGGAAGGCCTCGCCCACCGAGGATACGGCGCGCAGGCGGTGAGCGCTGGGGATCTGGTCGACGAAGACCATGCGACGGGCGCGGAACACGGCGAGGTCGATGGTCTCGCCGGTGCGCTCGCCCAGTTCGGCCAGGTACGGATGCAGGATCTCCACCACGTCGATGCGGGCCGATTCGGCCAGTGAGCTCAGCTCCGGGCCGAGGCGGATGCCGCGGTCGGGGGTGGCGGCGATGACGAGTTGCTCGGCCTGCAGCGCGCCGACGATGCGCTGCACGGTCGAGCGCGGCAGTCCGACCTTCTCCGAAATCTGCCCGAGGCTCAGCCCCTCGCGCTGGCCCTTGAGGCTGCGCAGCACGGCGGCCGCGCGCGAGATGACCTGGATTCCCCCCCGTGTTTCGTCGCTGCCGTTCGTCATTCCTTGCTGCCTTCAGAAGCCCACCCGGTCGGCACCCTTGAGGCCCAGGATCTGCCGGGCCTCGGCGGGCGTGGCGATCTCGTGTCCCAGTTCCTCGAGGATGCGGCGCATCTTGGCCACCTGCTCGGCATTGGAGGACGCCAGCCTGCCCTTGCCGATATAGAGGGAATCCTCGAGCCCCACCCGCACCGAGCCGCCAAGCAGCGCCGCCTCGGTCGCGAACGGGATCTGGAAGCGGCCGGCGGCCAGCACGCTCCAACGGTAGTCGGCGCCGAACAGCCGGTCGGCGGTACGCTTCATGAACATGAGGTTGTCGAGATCCGGCCCGATGCCGCCCAGAATGCCGAAGATCATCTGCACGAAGAACGGCGGCTTGACCAGCCCGCGATCGACGAAATGGGCGAGATTGTACAGATGCCCGACATCGTAGCATTCATGCTCGAACCTGGTGCCGTGCTCCTCGCCGAGCAGCTTGAGGATGCGGGTGATGTCGCGGAAGGTGTTGCGGAAGATGAAGTCGTCGGTGCCGCGCAGATAGGGCTCCTCCCAGTCGAATTTCCACGCCTTGTAGCGGTCGGCCAGGGGGTAGATGGCGAAGTTCATCGAGCCCATGTTGAGCGAGCACATCTCCGGCCTGGCGACGAGCGGGGCGGCGAGACGGTCCTCCACCGTCATGTTGAGCCCGCCGCCGGTGGTGACGTTGATCACCGCGTCGGTGGCCTGCTTGATCACCGGCAGGAACTGCATGAACACCTTGGGGTCGGGCGACGGCCGGCCGGTCTCGGGGTCGCGCGCGTGCAGGTGCAGGATGGCGGCGCCCGCCTCGGCCGCGGCGATGGCCTGCGCGGCGATGTCGGCGGGCTTGTAGGGCAGCGCGTCCGACATGGTCGGGGTGTGGATGCCGCCGGTCACGGCGCAGGTGATGATCACCTTCTTGGAGAGGTCGGCCATGGCTTCACTTTCTGGTTTCGGTGTGGTCGGAAAACAGCACCCGCCGGCGCACCGGGATGAGGACGATCCCGGTCTTGTCCGAGAACGTGCCCCACAGCCCCTTGGGGGCCTTGAGCATCATGACGATGGCGACGGCGCCGAGGATCATGAGATAGACGGTGCCCAGGTCGGACAGCGTCTCGCGCAGCAGGAAGAAGATGACGGTGCCGATGATCGGCCCCTCGATGGTGCCCAGCCCGCCGATCACGGCGATGAAGATGACATAGGCGGTCCAATCGTTGAGGCTGAAGCCGGCATCGGGCGAGAGCCTGAGCTTTTGCAGGAAGATGAAGGCGCCGACCATCGCCGTCAGCCCCGCGACCGCCACGTAGACGACGAGCTTGCTGCGCGCGATGCCGATGCCGAGACTTTCGGAGGCGATTTCGCTGTCGCGGATGGCGGTCAGCGCCAGCCCGAACTTGGAGCGCAGCAGCGCCACGACGAAGACGATGGTGCCGACGGCCAGCGCCAGCGCCACCCAGTAGGTCGAGGCTTCGCGCAGGGCGCGGTCGGGCGAGATGGACGTGACGATGCCGGCCGGCAGGCTGATGCCGGAGCCCCCGCCAAGCGCGCTCACCTGGGCGAAGCCGAGCCGGAACACCTCGGCCGCCACCCAGGTGCCTATGGCGAAATAAGCGCCCTGCAGGCGGAACAGCAGCGGCCCGAGCGGCAGCGCGACGGCCGCCCCGACGAGGCCGGCGAGCGGAATGGCGGCGAGCGGCGGCACCCCGGCGAACATCGCCAGCGCGAACAGCATGTAGCCGCCGAGCCCGACAAAGGCGTGCTGGCCGACCGAGACCAGACCGGCATAGCCGGCCAGGAGGTTCCACAGGCTCGCCAGCGCGACGAAGGAATAGACCTCGCCCAGGAGGCGCAGATTGGCGCGGCCCGCCCACCAGGGCGCCGCCGCCAGTGCGGCGACCAGGGCCAGTGCGACGAGGGCGCTGACGCGGCTGGTGCGCGTCGAGCGCACGACGGTGAAGCTGGTTGCGCCCATCACCCGTCCATCCTCGGAAACAGCCCCCTCGGCCGGAACGCCAGCACCAGGAAGAAGACGAGGTGCCCGGCGAGCAGCTGGAAGCCGGGCGAGATCTGGGCGCCCACGGCCTGAGCGACGCCCAGCACGATGCCTCCGGCCAGCGTCCCCCACAGGCTGCCCAGCCCGCCGATGATCACCGCCTCGAAGCCGAAGATCAGCCGCGCTGGACCGCTGGCCGGGTCGAAATTGGTGCGCACGGCAAGGAAGATGCCGGCGATGGCGACCACCGCCGCCGACAGCGCCATGGCCAGCGCGTAGACGTGGCGGTTGTCGAGGCCCATGAGGCGCACGGTCTCGGCGTCGTCGGAGGTGGCGCGGAAGGCGCGGCCGAAGCGCGTATGGTAGAAGATGGTCTCGAGCCCGAAGATGGCGAGCACGGCGACGCCGAACATCAGCAGCGGCAGCACGCCCACCTGCAGCCCGGGCAGGAGGGCGAAGCCGGCCGTCTCGATGGGGCCGGCGGCGAGCCGCTGGCTGTCGGCCGAGAACACCCCGAGCAGCGCGTTCTGCAGGATGACGGAGAGCCCGAAGGTGACCAGCAGCGGCGGCAACGGGTCTTCGCCCAGGGTCGGGTTGAGGACGAAGCGCTGCAGGGCGTAGCCCATCGCCGCCATCGCCGGCACCACCACCAGCACGGCAAGGAACGGGTTCATGCCCGTGCTCTCGACCACCACCAGCGCCAGATAGGCGGCCAGGACGATGAGGTCGCCATGCGCGATATTGACGAGCCGCATGACGCCGAAGATCAGCGACAGCCCGGTGGCGAACAGCGCATAGAGCCCGCCCAGCAGCACCCCCTGCACGACGGCGTTGAGCCATTCCATCAGTGCCGCTCCATGCCGAAATAGGCCGCGGTGATCTGCTCGCGGCTGAAGCCGTCGGGATCGCCCGCCAGCGACACCCTGCCCTCCTGCAGGCAGGCGAAGCGGGTGGCGAAGGCGAGCGCCCGCGCCACGTCCTGCTCCACGAGGATGGCGGCCACCCCGGTGCCGATGATGGCGGGAAGGGCGGCATAGATGTCGCGGATGACAATTGGCGCGAGCCCCAGCGACACCTCGTCGAAGATGAGGAGCTCGGGATTGGCCATCAGCGCCCGGCCGATGGCGGCCATCTGCTGCTGCCCCCCGGACAGCGCGGTGGCGGGCATGCGGCGCTTCTCGCGCAGGATGGGGAAGAGCGCATAGACCGAGGCAAGATCCCAGTTGCCCTTGCGGCCGTACTCGCCGCCGATGACGAGGTTCTCCTCGACGCTCAGCGAGCGGAACAGGCGCCGCCCCTCGGGCACCATGGCGATGCCGCGCCGCGCGATGCGGTCGGCCGCCTCCCCGCCGATGGCCTCGCCCTTGAACGTGACCATGCGGCGGGCGCAGGGTACGAGCCCGGTGACGGCGCGCAGCAGCGTCGACTTGCCGGCGCCGTTGGCGCCCACCAGCGCCAGCACCTCGCCCCGCGCAACCGAGAGCGACACGCCGAACAGCGCCTGGAAATCGCCGTAGCCGGCGCTGAGTTCGTCGACGGCGAGGAGCGGCTCAGCCATGGCCGGCTCCCACCCCGTCGATGCCCATGTAGATTTCGCGCACGAGGTCGCTTTCCATCACCGCGCGCGGCTCGCCTTCGGCGATCTTCCTGCCGAAATCGATGACGGCGATGCGGTCGACCACGGCCAGCAGGGCGTGCACGACGTGCTCGATCCAGACGACGGTGACGCCACTGGCGCGGATGCGCCGGATGGCCTCGATGAGGTCGGCGCATTCGGGCTCGGTCAGCCCGCCGGCGATCTCGTCGAGCAGCAACAGCCGGGGATTGCTGGCCAGGGCCCGCGCCATCTCCAGGCGCTTGCGCTCGAGCAGCGTCAGCGTCCCCGCCGGAACATTGGCCTTGCGGGCGAGGCCGAGCAGGTGCAGCACCTCGACGGCGCGGCCGGATGCCTCCGCCTCGCTCATGCGGCCGCCGAAGACGGCGCCGGTGAGCACATTCTCGTAGGTGGTCATGCCGCGGAACGGGTGCGGGATCTGGAACGAGCGGGCGATGCCCATCCAGCAGCGCTGGCGCGCCGGCAGCGGGGTGACGTCGGCGCCGTCGAAGCGGACGCGCCCGGAATCCGGCTTCACCGTGCCGGCGACGAGGTTGAACAAGGTCGTCTTGCCGGCGCCGTTGGGACCGATGATGCCCAAGGCCTCGCCCGCGTCCAGCGTCAGCGACACATTGTCGGTGACGGTGAGGGCGCCGTAGCTCTTGGCGAGGTTCTCGACAGCGAGGATCGGCATCGTCGGGGCCCGGGCGGAAGAGGAAGGGGCAGGCGCCGCGGCCTGCCCCGGTCTTTTACGACAGCAGTTGCAGTTCCCCGCCCAGCGGGATCTCGGGATGCTGCACGTTGGTGGTGATCACCAGGTCGAGGGCATCGCGCTGGAGCTGCCACTGGCCGGCGACGAGCGGCGTCTTGGAGACGTTCTTGACCGGGCCGGTCGACCAGTCGACGCCGCCGACGATGGTGTCGAGCCGGGTGCTGCGGATGGCCTCGAGCACCGCCGCGGGGTCCTCCACGTCGGCGGCGCGCCGGATGACGTCGGCGACGACCTCGAACAGGGCGTGCCGGAAGCCCAGCGGCTGCGTCCACGGCTTGCCGGTGGCGGCGGTGTAGCCGTCGGCCAGGGCCCGCGAGGTGGTGCCGTCGAGGCTCGACACGAAGGGATGGTTGGGGGTCCACCAGATCTCCGAGCTCAGCCCGTGACCGCGTGGGCCCAGCGCCGCAACGGCGGAGGGGAACAGCAGCGCCTTGCCGATGGTCACCACCCTGGGGGTGAAACCCTGCTGCGCCGCCTGGGCCCAGAAGGTGCCGAAATCAGGCGGGATCATGTTGCCGGTGACGATCTCGGCATTGGCGGCCTTGAAGGCGGCGATCTGCGCCGAGAAATCGTCGGTCATCGGCTGGTAGCGGCCGGGATCGGTGAGCGTGAAGCCGGCCGCGGCCAGCGCCGGCGGGAAGCCGTTGACCGGATCGCCCCAGGCGTTGCCGTCGGCGTCGTTGGGGAACAGCCCACCGACAGTCTTGGCGACGCCCGCCTGCCCCCACAGCGCGACGAAGTTCTCGATGACGTCCTCGAGGCCCCAGAAGAAGTGATAGGTGGATTCGAACCCGGTCTCGGGCTTGCCGCTGCGGCCGAAGAAATAGGGCTGCCACGGGCAGTCGGTGGTGACGCAGGGCGTGCCGTTGACCTCGGCCTGGTCGGACACCGGATTGACCGTGTCGGGCGTGGCGGCGGCGACGATGATGTCGACCTCGTCCTCGAGGATCAGCTGCGAGGCGACCTCGGCGGCGCGGTTCGGGTTGGACTGGCTGTCGCGCACGAGAATGTCGACGGCCCAGCTCTTGCCGTTGTTCTCGATGCCGCCGGCGAGGATCTTGTTGATGCCGTCGACGATGTAGCCGTCGGCCTCGGCGAAGCCGGCGAGCGGCCCGGTGGTCGGGGTGACGTAGCCGATCTTCAGCGTCGGGTTCTGCGCATAGGCGCGCGTCGCGGTCAGGATCGCCGGCGCGGCCAAGGCCGCGGTACCGGCGCTCAGGAAGCTCCGGCGGCTGATGCCGGCGGGTCGGTGCAGGCGGGTCATGTCATCCTCCCAGATGCGTTTGCTATCCCTTGTAGGCCTTGAGGTAGTCGAATACGCGCCGGCGCAGCGCCGCCGCGGTCTCCCCCGTCCACGCGCGGAACCCCTGCCCCGACTTCATCCCCAGCCTGCCCTCGGCGACGAGCGCCTCGAGATAGGGCGAGGGGCCGGGCGTGCGGTCGAGATGGCTGAGTACGGCGTTGTGGATGTCGAGCGTCAGATCGGTGCCGACGAGGTCGGCGTTCTCCAGCGGCCCGAGCACGGCGAGCCGGCGACCGAAGCTGGCCTTGACCACGGTGTCGACGGTCTCGGCGTCGGCGATGCCGGCGGCGACGATGGCGATGGCTTCGCGCCACAGCGCGTGCTGCAGGCGGTTGCCGACGAAGCCGGGCACGTCCTTCTTGACGTGAACCGGCGTCTTGCCGACCGCCGTGAGCAGCGCCAGCATCGCCTCGATCGTGGCCGGGCTGGTCTGGGCCGTGCCCACCACCTCGACCAGCGGCACGAGGAAAGGCGGGTTCCACCAGTGCGTGCCGAGGATGCGCCCGGCGGTCGGTAGCCCCGCCGCGATCTCGGAAATGGGAATGACCGAGGTGTTGGAGGCGAGCAGCGCCTCGGGCGCCGCCAGTTCGACCAGGCGCGCGAAGATCTGCTGCTTGAGCGCGAGCTTTTCGGGCGCCGCCTCGAGGACCACGCCGGCCCCGGCGACGGCGTCGGCGATCTCCCCGTGGGCGCTGACCAGGTGGCGGAAATCGTCGGGCCGTCCGAGGCTCTCGAGGTTGGCGGCGATTCGCTCGTGCAGGCTGGCCAGCGCCGCCGGCTGCGCATCGTAGACGCGCACCGGATGGCCGGCGCTGCCGAACACCTGGGCAAGGCCGTGGCCCATGAGACCGGCCCCGATGACGGCGATGGTCTGGGGCGTCGACATGCTCAGCCCGCCGTGTAGCCGCCGTCGGCGTAAAGGATGTGCCCGGTATAGAAATCGGACGCGGCGGAGGCGAGGAAGAGCAGCGGCCCGGCAAGGTCGGACGGCTCGCCCAGCCGTCCCTTGGGCACGCGCGCGAGAAAGCCCTTGCGCACCGCCTGCGCGTTCTCCGTGTCCTCGAACATCCAGGCGGTGAGCGGCGAGCGGAACACCGTCGGGGCGATGGCGTTGACGGTGATGCCGGTCGGCCCGAGTTCGCACCCCAGCGCCTTGGTGATGCCGTCGACCGCCGACTTGGAAGCGCAGTAGGCGGTGTAGCCGGCGGGGTGGCCGAGCAGGCCGCGGGCCGAGGACATCAGCACGATCTTGCCGCCCTCGCCCTGCTTCAGCATCTGCTGCGTCGCCGCGCGCGCCATCAGCCAGGACTGGGTGACGTTGGCGTCCATGACGTCGAGGAAGCGCTCCGGCGCCATGTCGGAGATCTTGGCGACGTCGTTCTTGCCGGAGGCAACGACGAGGATGTCGAGGCGGCCGAACTGCGCCACCGTGCGCGCGACGATGTCGGCGCAGGCGGCTTCGCTGTCGGGGCGCCCCTTGATCTCGAGCACCTCGCCGCCCAGGTCGCGGCATTCCTGCGCCGTCGCGGCGAGCGCATCGGCATTGCCGGCCACGGCTGTGACCTTTGCGCCGGCGCCGGCGAGCACCTTGGCGGCCAGCGCTCCGAACGCGCCCGAGGCGCCGGTGACGACCGCGGCCTTGTCCCTGACCGTGAACAGCGACAGCGGGTCCTTGAGGAAATCAGCCATGCTGGTACCCCGGCGGATAGGGGATGACGACGAGCAGCGTCGCCACCAGGTTGGAGCGGTTGACGATCTCGCGCACCTCGCCGGCGGGGATGGTGCAGCTGTCATAGAGGCCCAGCACCACCTCCTCGCCATTGGCGCTGACGGCGAGTTCGCCGCCGAGGCACACATAGATCTTCTCGAAGGGCGTCGAATCCGGCCCGGCCCCGCCCCCGGGGAGGAACTGGCTCAGGCCCACCCACTGGTTCTGCGGGCCCTCGGGCTCGAAGCCCTGCAGCCTGAGCCCGACGACGCCGCGATGGTTGGGGGCCTCGTAGGGCTTGGCGTCTTCGAAGCGCTTGACGTGCATCAGAACGCCTCGCCGGCTTCGATGCGGTACCGCTGCTTCGGGTCGGTGATGGCGACCAGCCGGATGACGCAGCCGTCGCCGCGGTCCCAGTTCCAGGGGAAGAAGGCGAAGGTGCAGCGCTTGCCGGTCACCGCGTCGATGTCGCCGCCGACGTTCTCGATGCCGAGGATGCCGGCCTTGAAGATCTTCTGGTGCACGGGCTCCCACTCGGGGAAATCGTCGCGCCAGTCGCGCCCGCCCGACCACTCCTTGTATTCCTCCGCCAGGTGCGGCAGCAGCGGACCGTTGCGCTGCGGGCCGATGGCGGTGGCGAGCGGATGGTCATTGGCCTGGGTATCGTGGCCGACGACCTTGATCTTCTTGTCGACCATCCAGTCGGCGGCCGAGGGCACGAAGCCCGGGCAGTAGGCGAAATAGTCGCCATCCTCATAGACCTTGTGCCAGCCGGTATTGACGATGAGCACGTCGCCCGGGCGGATGGCCTTGCCGCAGGCCTTTTCCAGATCGTCGCCGGTGATCGGCTCCCATTTCTGCTTGGGGATGGAGACGACAATGCCCGAGCCGAAGAAATGCGGCAGCGGCACCTCGTCGATGAAGGGCGTGCCCTGCACCACGTGCGCGGGCGCGTCGATATGGGTGGTCACGTGCATGGTGGTGGTGATGGTCTGCGACAGCACGCCCGACTTGGCATGATAGTGCATGCGCTCGATCTGCACGTCGCGGAAATACGGCCAGTTGGGGCACTGGAAGCCGAAACGGTGGCTGAGATTGTGGAACTGCAGCCCCATGGCGTTGTCGAGATTGGACTGGAACTCGATGCCGCGGATCCTGATCGTCAAGGCTGACCTCCCCTGCCTGTGTAGTGGACCGCGTTGTAGCCCACACTGTATCATGATGCAATACATCTGCATCCCATTGCAGTCAAAGTGACGCAGGCCCACGGGCGGCGCGGCCGTGCCGCCCGTCGCCGCGGGTGCAGGAAGCATGGGGGATGGAAGGGGCGGCGCCGGGGGCGCCAGCGATGCCTAGGCGCCGAGCACCGCGAACAGCTGCCGGGCCCGCTCGACGGCCAGGTCGGGCCGGTCGAGTACGTTGGCGCGGTCGGCCAGCCGAAACACCTCGGCATAGTGCATGAGCCCGCGCGCCGACTGCAGCCCGGCGGGCATGGTGAAGTGGTTCTGGTGGCCGTTGAGCCAGGCGAGGAAGACGACGCCGGCCTTGTAGTGCTGGGTCGGCGCCTCGAAGATCTTGCGCGACAGCGGCACGGTGGGGGCGATGACGCCGCGGAAGGTGGCGACGTCCCCCGCCGCCAGCGCCGCCAGCGCCTGCGAGGCGGCAGGCGCCACGGCGTCGAAGATGCCGAGCAGGGCGTGGCTGAATCTCGCCCCGTCGCCCTCGATCAGCTCGGCGTAGTTGAAATCGTCGCCGGTGAAGCACAGCACGCCGTCGGGCAGGCTGTCGCGCAGCGTCACCTCCTTGGCGTGGTCGAGCAGCGAGATCTTGATGCCTTCGACCTTGTCCTTGTTGTCGGCGATGATCGACAGCACGGTGGGCAGGGCCTGCACGAAATCGTCGGCGCCCCAGTAGCCCCTGAGCTCGGGGTCGAACATGTCGCCCAGCCAGTGCAGCACCACCTTGCCCCTGGCCTGCGACAGGATGCGGCCATAGACCCGGTGGTAGTCGTCGACCGATTTCGCCACCCGCGCCAGCGCCCGGCTGGCCATCAGGATGGGGCGGCCGCCTGCGGCCTCGACGAACTCGACCTGTGTCTCGTAGGCGGCGATGACGTCGTCCAGCGCGCGCGCCGCTTGCGGCGGCAAATGGTCGGTGCCGGCGCCGCAGGCGAGGTCGGCCCCGGGCACCGCCTTCGCCTCGGCGAGGGCACGGCGGATCAACTCTTTGGCCGCGTCCCAGCCGAGCCCGCCACCGCGCTGGGCGGTGTCCATCGCCTCCGCCACCTTGAAGCCGAGGCCCCACAAATGGCGGCGAAACGCCATCGTCGCCTCCCAGTCGATGGCGGGGTTGCCCCACGGGTCGGCGTCGCGGCGCGGATCGGAGACGACGTGCGCCGCGGCGTAGGCGATGCGGTTGAAGGCCGGCGGCGCCGCCGGCCGGGCGATGGGGGTGCCGGAGAGCACGTAGGCCGACGTCGTTCCGTCGGCGTTGGGCAGGTCGAGTTGCAGCCCCAATTCATCCTCCCTGGGGAAAGGCCCACGCCACTGATAATTTGGATCGTTCCATATTGCAAGGCCGAATTACCCGGCGGAAGGGCCGGTCGCGAGCAGTCTACGTAGAAACCTGTAGGTGCACGTTCCGGAGCTCCGGCCCATCCATAACTGTCTGATACTGCGTACATTATGGGCATCTGGCGCCTGCTGCCCCGGTCGGCGTCGCCATCGGGTTGCGGCAGCGGAGGCTCTTGACAATTTTGGAACGATCTAATTGAGTGCGCCGAAACAGCGACGGCACTGGCCGCCGGGACGGAGCGTTTCTTGAGCAGGAACCGGGTGACAGTCATCGACATCGCACGCGCCGCCGGCGTGTCGAAATCGACCGTCTCGCTGGTGCTGCAGAGCAGCCCGCTGGTCAAGGAAGAGACGCGCGCCAGGGTCAGCGAAGCCATCCGCGACCTGGGCTACGTCTACAATCGCGGCGCTGCCCACCTCAGGCAGGCGAAGTCGAAGATCATCGGCATCGTCGTCAACGACCTGACCAACAGCTTCTTCGCCGAGCTGGCGGTGGGCATGGACATGATCGTGCAGTCCGCCGGCTACGTGCAGTTCCTCGCCCATGCCGGCGAGGACGTCGAGCGCCAGCGCGAGCTCATCAATTCCATGCGCGAGCACGGCATCGCCGGGCTCATCCTGTCGCCGGCCCGCGGCACCAGCGCGGCCGACCTCAAGCCGCTCGCCGACAGCGGCCTGCCGGTGGTGGTGGTGGTGCGCAACGTCGCCGGAACGAGGGTGTCCTCGCTGCTCTCCGACAACGGCGCCGGGGCGCGCGACGCGGTGCGCCATCTGGTCGGGCTCGGGCACCGGCGCATCGCCTTTGCCGGCGGCTTCCCCGACACCCAGGTCTTCGCCGAGCGCGTCGCGGGCTATCGCGACGGGCTGGCCGAGGCCGGCATCGCGGTCGACGAGGCACTGGTCATCGGCTCGGCCCCCTCGCGCGCCGGCGGCGCCGCCGCCGTCGAGCGCATGCTGGCGGGGGACGGCGACGCCCCCACCGCCGCCCTGTGCTTCAACGATGCCGTCGCGTTCGGGGTGTGCGACGGGCTCCGGGCCCGGCGGCTCGAGCCCGGCGTCGATTTCAGCGTCGTCGGCTTCGACGACGTCATCGAGGCGCGCACCGCGGTGCCGGCGCTGACCACCGTCGCCGTCGATCCCCAGCGCATGGGGCAGAGAGCGGCGCAACTGCTGTTCAAGCAGATCAACGCTGGTACGGCCGAGCCCGAGACGATCCGGACGCCGGTACGCCTCGTGGTGCGCCAGAGCACCGCCGCGCCGGCACGCAGCAGGGAGCTTTCCTGATGACCAGATGGGGATTGATCGGCGCCAGCACCATCGCCAGGGAATGGGTGATCGGGGCCATCCGCGCCACCGGCGGCGAGGTGGTCTCGGTGCTGAGCTCGAGCCCGGAGCGGGGCAAGGAGTACGCGGCGGCCAACGGCATCCCCGAGGCGGCCGCGAGCCTCGAGGCACTGCTCGCGGAGTCCGGCATCGATGCCGTCTACGTCTCCACCACCAACGAGCTGCACCGCGACCAGACGCTGGCCGCGGCGCGGGCCGGCAAGCACGTCCTGTGCGAAAAGCCGCTGGCGCTCGCCGTCGAGGACGCCCGCGCCATGGTGAGCGCCTGTCGCGAGGCGGGCGTGGTCATGGCCACCAACCACCACCTGCGCAACGCCGCCAGCCACCGCGCCATGCGCGACGCCATCGCCGCGGGCCGGATCGGGACGCCGCTGGCGGCCCGCGTCTTCCACGCCGTCTATTTGCCGCCGCACCTGCAGTCCTGGCGCATCGAGAAGCCCGAGGCGGGGGGTGGCGTGGTGCTCGACATCAGCGTGCACGACGCCGACACGCTGCGCTTCGTGCTCGGCGACGATCCGGTCGAGGCCGTCGCCATGACGCAGCAGGGCGGCATGGCCGAGGCCGGGCTGGAGGACGCGGTGATGGGCGTGCTGCGCTTCCGCTCCGGCCTCATCGCCCAGTTCCATGACGCCTTCACCACCAGATTCGCCACCACCGGCTTCGAGGTGCACGGCACCGAGGGCTCGCTCATCGGGCGCGATGTGATGACGCAGAAGCCGATGGGCAGCGTCAGCCTGCGCACGGCGGCGGGCGAGGAGCAGTTGCCGCTCGACACCACCAATCTGTACGAGCGCGCGCTCGCCAATTTCCACGCCGCCATCGCCGGCAGGGGCACCCCCTCGGCGAGCGGCGAAGACGGAGTCTGGTCGCTCGCGACCGGGCTCGCCATCCTCGCGGCGGCCCGCAGCGGCCGCGCCACACCCATAGAGACCGGACTGTGACCTACCATCTGGACAAGCGCCTCACGCCCGCCGAAGCGGCGCAACTCATCCCCGACGAGGCGATCGTGTCGATCTCGTCGTCGAGCGGGCTGGGCTGCCCCGACCTCATGCTCAGGGCCATCGGCGAGCGCTTCGAGGCGACCGGACACCCGCGCAACCTGACGACGCTGCACCCGATCGCGGCCGGCGACATGAGCGGCATCAAGGGCGTCGACCACATCGCGAAGAAGGGGCTGCTCAAGAAGATCATCGCCGGCTCCTACCCCTCCGGCCCGTCCTCGGCCGAGCCGCCGCTGATCTGGCAGATGCTGGGCGCCGACGAGGTGGCCGCCTACAACGTGCCCTCCGGCATCCTGTTCGACATGCACCGCGAGGCGGCGGCGCTGCGGCCGGGCGTGCTCACCAGGGTCGGGCTCGAAACCTTCGTCGATCCCGATCTCGAGGGCTGCGCCATGAACGCGTCGGCCGCCGCCGAGCCGATCGTCGAGAAGGTCACCTTCGACGGCGAGGAGTGGCTGTATT
Source organism: Devosia sp. (assembly GCF_036406155.1). Taxonomy (GTDB): domain Bacteria; phylum Pseudomonadota; class Alphaproteobacteria; order Rhizobiales; family Devosiaceae; genus Devosia_A. Next base: position 34,358 of record NZ_DASWVV010000235.1, read on the forward strand.
TCCGCTCCATCGCGCCCAAGGTGGCGATCATCCGCGCCACCACCGCCGACGAGCGCGGCAACCTCACCTACGAGCACGAGGGCGCCTATCTGGGCGGCATGGAGCAGGCGCTCGCCGCCCACAACAATGGCGGCATCGTCATCGCCCAGGTGAAGCGCATCACCAAGGACGGCTCGCTCCGGCCGCACGACGTGCGCGTGCCCGGCGTGCTGGTCGACTACATCGTCGTGGACCCCGACCAGATGCAGACCACCCAGACCGCCTACGACCCGGCCATCTCGGGCGAGATCTTCCGCCCGCTGGACAGTTTCCGCGTTCCCGGCTTCGACATCCAGAAGGTGATCGCGCGGCGCGTCGCCATGGAGCTCGAGGCCGGCAGCGCCGTCAATCTCGGCTTCGGCATCTCGGCCAACGTGCCGCGCATCCTTATCGAGGAGGGCCATCACGGCGAGGTCACCTGGGTCATCGAGCAGGGCCCCGTGGGCGGCGTGCCGCTGCTCGATTTCGCCTTCGGCTGCGCCGCCAATGCCGAGGCCATCGTGCCCTCGCCCTACCAGTTCACCTATTTCCAGGCCGGCGGGTTCGACGCCTCGCTGCTGAGCTTCCTCGAGATCGACAGGACCGGTTCGGTCAACGTCTCGCGCCTCGCCTTCCGGCCGCACGTCACCGCCGGTGCGGGCGGCTTCGTTGACATTACGGCGCGGGCGAAGAAGATCGTCTTCTCGGGTATGTTCAATGCGGGGGCAAAGCTCGGCGTCGAGTCCGGGCGACTGGTCATCGAGAGGGAAGGCAAGATCAGGAAGCTGGTCGACAGGGTGGATCACGTCACCTTCTCGGGGCACCGCGCCGTCGAGCAGGGCCAGGACGTCACCTACGTCACCGAGCGCTGCGTGCTGAAGCTGACGCCCGGCGGGCTGGTGCTCACCGAGATCGCGCCCGGGGCCGACCTCGAGCGTGACATCCTGGCACAATCCGAATTCCCGCTCACCGTGGCGGACAGCCTGACCGAAATGCCGGCCGGCATCTTCGCGCCCGGACCGTTCGGGCTGACGCTGCCGGTCAAGCCGCGGAGGACGGTCAATGCCTGATCCGCGCCTCACGCTCAGCCGGCAGGGGCAGGTGGCCATCGTCACCATCGACCGTCCCGACAAGCTCAACGCCCTCGACCTCGCCATGCTGGAGGCGCTGGATGGCGCCATTGCCGGGATCGAACGCGACCGCACCGTGCTGGCCGCCGTCCTCGTCGGCACGGGCAAGGCCTTCTCGGCCGGCGGCGACATTGCGGCGTGGGCGGCGATGCCGCCCGCGGGGTTCGGCTTCGACTGGGTGCGCTTCGGCCACCGCGTCTTCTCCCGCATCGCCGAGTTGCGCGTGCCGGTGATCGCCGCCCTCAACGGCCATGCGCTGGGCGGCGGGCTGGAGCTGGCGGCCTGCGCCGACATCCGCATCGCCGAGACGCAGGCGCGGCTCGGCCTGCCCGAGACCGGGCTGGGCATGGTGCCGGGCTGGTCGGGCACGCAGCGGCTGGTCCACCGTTTCGGCGCGCAGATCGTGCGCCGCATGGCGCTGGGGGGAGAGATCTTCAGCGCCGCCGAGGCGCTGCCGCTCGGCCTCGTCGACCAGGTCGTGGACACCGGCGCGGCGCCGGACGCGGCCCTCGCCTATGCGCAGCGCGTCGCGGCGCGCGGGCCGGCGGCCGTGCAGGTCGCCAAGCTGATGCTCGCCAGCGCCACCGGCGAGAGTGGCGGCACCGCGGTCGAGACGCTTGCCTCGATGCTGGTGGCCAAGACCGGCGACCTCGGCGAGGGCGTTGCCGCCTTTGGCGAAAAGCGCGCCCCCGCCTTCAAGGGAGAATGGTGATGACCGTGACGATGCGCCCCGTGGCGCCCGCCAGCCTCGCAGCCCGCGACTACCGCATGCTCATCGACGGCAGCTGGACGGCAGGCGCCGAGGGCCGCACCATCGAGCGGGCGAGCCCGGCGCACGGCGTCGTCGTCAGCCGCTACGCCGCCGCGACGCGGGCCGATGCC
>NZ_DASWVV010000236.1:0-14657 GCF_036406155.1 Devosia sp.
GCATCGAATCGACGCCGTACTGGGCCTTGAGCAGCGGGTTGACGAAGCGCCAGCCGATGGTGGTGTCGTGGATCTCGGCGTGGCGCGAGAAGGCGGTCTCGGCCTTGGGCAGGACGAAGGGCGCCCGGCTCATCGATTCGACGCCGCCGGCGACGACGAGGTCGGCCTCGCCCGCCTTGATGGTGCGGGCGGCGGTGAGCACGGCGTCCATGCCCGAGCCGCACAGCCGGTTGATGGTGGTGCCGGAGACGGACGCCGGCAGCCCGGCGAGCAGCAGGCTCATGCGGGCGACGTTGCGGTTGTCCTCGCCGGCCTGGTTGGCGCAGCCAAAGACGACGTCGTCGGCGGCCTCCCAGTCGAGGCCGGGATGGCGCTCGACCAGCGCCCTCAGCGGGGTGGCGCCGAGGTCGTCGGCGCGTACGCCCGACAACGCCCCGCCGAAGCGGCCGATGGGGGTGCGCACATAGGCGCAGATATAGGCTTCGGTCATGGTGTCCTCGCGATCATCGTCGCCCCACACTGATCCGGCCTTCGGCCACCTTCTCCCATCATGGGAGAAGGCGCCGACTGCGGACTCCTCGGGTGGGGCAGGCTGGCAGTCGGGTCACCTCGCGCCCCCGTGGGCCGCGGCGGTGCGGGCCTGCAGGTCGCGCAGGGTCTCTAGCTCGAGCGCGGTGGGGGCCGGCGTTTGCTCGAGCCGCTCGGCGTAGCTCACGCGCCAGCCGCAGCTGTCCTGCACCATGTCGCGGGTGACGCCGGGGTGGAGCGAGACGACGGTAAACTCCTTGCTCACCGGATCGGGCTTCCAGAGGGCGAGGTCGGTGATGAGCAGCGTCGGCCCCTTGGTGGTGATGCCGAGCCGCTGGCGGTGGTCGCCGCCCTCGCCATGGCCGAACGAGGTGAAGAAGTCGATCTTGTCCACCATCGAGCGCTTCGCCTGCTTCAGCGTGATGTAGATCTCGCCGCAGGACGTGGCGATCTCGGGGGCGCCGCCGCCGCCGGGCAGGCGCACTTTGGGATGGCGGTAGTCGCCGATCACCGTGGTGTTGATGTTGCCGTATTTGTCGAGCTGGGCCGCGCCCAGGAAGCCGATGGAGATGCGGCCGCCCATCAGCCAGTAGCGGAACATCTCGGGCACCGAGACGGTCGTCAGCGCCGTCTCGCACAGTTCGCCGTCGCCGATGGAGAGCGGCAGCACCTCGGGCGCGGTGCCGATGGTGCCCGATTCGTAGATCAGCGTGATGTCGGGTGCGTGCGTGAGGCGGGCGACGTTGCACGCCGCCGAGGGCGCGCCGATGCCGACGAAGCACACGTCCTTGCTGGTGAGCGCGCGCGCCGCGGCGATGGTCATCATTTCGGTGGCGGTGAAATCGGCCATGTCACAGTCCCTTTACGCGCTCGGCGAAGATTTCGGGCCCGACGGTGAGCACGTTGTCGCGCATCCAGGCGGCGAACGCCTCGCGGTCGGCCGAAATCCCGTCCCACTCGAGATAGGCCTTGTTGTCGCGCGCGTAGTAGCCGTGCGTGTAGGAGGGGTGGGCGCCCCCCGGCACCACGGCGATGGCGTCGATGGTCCAGTGCGGCAGGATGCAGAGGTTGGGATGCAGGCCGCGGAAATCGGGGACCACTTCCTCGACCGTCACCAGCACGCGCTTCGCCGCCAGCGCCGCCTCCTTCTGCACGCCGATGATGCCCTCGATCAGCACGTCGCCCTTGCGGCTGGCCTTCTGCGCGTGGATGACGGTGACGTCCGGCCGGTGCGCCGGGACGGCGGCCAGTTGCTCCCCGGTGAACGGGCAGGTGACGAACCGGATATCGGGATTGACCTTGGGCAGGTCGGCGCCCTTGTAGCCGCGAAACACGGCGAGCGGCAGGCCGGCGGCGCCAGCCTCGTAGGCCTGGGCCATGGCCGAATGCGAATGTTCGACGGTGTCGATCGCGCGCGGATAGGCGTTCTCGATGGCATCGCGCATGCGGCGCAGCAGCCCGACGCCGGGGTTGCCGGCGTAGGAAAAGACCACCTTCCTCGCCAGCCCCATGCCGATCATCTGGTCATAGATGATGTCGGGGGTCATGCGGATCAGGGCCAGGTCCTTGATCCCCTGGCGGATGGTCTCGTGCGCGGCGGCGTGCGGGATGAGGTGGGTGAACCCCTCGAAGGCAACGGTGTCGCCGTCGCGGAGCGTGCGCCGCACCGCCTCCGCGAGGCTCAGGAACTCGGCCATGGCTGGGCTTTCATTGATAACCGCATGTGGCAGCAGGATGCCGCTGCGTCCACATAGCCCGGTGCCGCCGCCGGGGTAAAATGATAGTTGTGGGCCAACGGATAACCACAGGTGATGAATTGGCCAGCCTGCTCGACCCGCGCATCAAGCTAAGGCACCTCACCTGCTTCGTCGAGGTGACGCGGCGCGGCGGCGTGGCGCGGGCCGGTTCGGCGCTGGGCATGAGCCAGCCGGCGGTCTCCAAGGCCATCGCCGAACTCGAAGCCATCCTCGGCGTGGCCCTGTTCGACCGCAGCCGCCGGGCGCTGGCGCTCACCGCCCATGGCGAGATGTTCCTGCGCTTCGCCACCGCCGGCCTCGCCACGCTGCGCCAGGGCGCCGATTCCGTCGCCGAGGCGCTGGCCGGGACCGGCATGGTCGCGTTCGGGGCGCTGCCGACGGTGGCGGCGGGGATCGTGCCGCTGGCGCTCAAGCGTTTCGCCGCCTCCCCGCTCGCCTGCCGGACGCTGGTCGAAAGCGGCCCCAGCCAGTACCTGCTGGAATTGCTGCGCACCGCCGCCATCAGCTTCGTCGCCGGCCGCATGGCCAGCCCGGAGGCGATGCAGGGGCTGTCCTTCGAGCATCTCTATTCGGAGGAACTGGCCTTCGTGGTGCGGCCCGGCCACCCGCTCGCCGAGGCCGGCCGGCTCGACCTCCGGGCGATGGCGGATTTCGAGGTGCTGTTGCCGCCGCGCCGCGCCATCATCCGCCCGGAAGTCGACGCCCTGCTGCTGGCTGCCGGGGTTGGGCGCTTCGCCTTCGAGATCGAGACGGTCTCCAATTCGCTGGGACGCAGCTACGTGCTGCTCGGCGACGCCGTCTGGATCATCTCGCGCGGCGTCGTGGCCCGCGACCTCGCGACCGGCGTGCTGCGCAGCCTGCCGGTCGATGCCGGCGCCACGCTGGGGCCGGTGGGCATCACCACCCGCACCGGGGCGGAACTGACGCTGCCGGCGCAGGCGATGCTGGCCGCCATCCGCCAGGCGGCGGCGCTGAGGGCCTGATCGGGGAACACAGCGCGCGGAAGCCGGGGCTCCCGCGCGCCGGCCGTCAGATGGCGGCGACGCCGAGGATCTCGACCCTGAGGTTGGGATCGGCCAGGCGCGCCTCGACCGTGGCGCGGGCGGGAACGTTGGCCTTGTCGACCCAGGTGTCATAGACGCTGTTCATGGCGGCGAAATCGGCCATGTTGGCGAGGTAGATGGTCAGCGACAGCAGCTTGCTCTTGTCGGTGCCGGCCTTGGCGAGCAGCGCGTCGATGGTGGCCAGTACCTCGCGGGTCTGTACCTCGATCGAGCCGGTGGCGGTGTCGGCCACCTGGCCGGCGATGTACAGGGTGTCGTTGTGGCGGACGGCTGCGGCAAGGCGCTTTCCGGGCTCGAAGCGGGTGATGGTCACGAGGAGTCCTCCTGGATTGACTGACGCAGGCCGGCGCCGGCAACGCGCCGGCACGTCCGCCGAGCCTGCTCGGACAGGGTTATGCCACCGTCGGGGATGAGGCTGGCGTCCGTGCCATAAGCCGATTCGGAGCCGGCACGGTAGTCGGCAGGGACGCCGCCCTCCCGGCCGCCCTCCCGGGCGGTGCCCGCGGCGGCAGCAAACACACCGCGCCGCCCGCTGCGACTGGCGCCGCCGGCGTTCAACATCGCAGCAGCAAGTGGAAAACCGCTTTTCCGGTAATCGAATGACCGTTCTGCATGAATTGCGCACGCCGGATAACTGTATATAACTCGGATAGACTGCATTTCGCGTATTGGGGAGGAATATTTGAAAGATGAGAATTCGCCCCGACGATCCTCCGGAACTGTTCGCGTAGAAGATGTGGCCCGTGTGGCCGGCGTTTCGCCAATCACGGTGTCGCGCGCCCTCAGCACGCCGCAGAAGGTCAAGGAGGAAACCCGCCAGAAGGTTACCGATGCCGTCGTCAAGACCGGCTACGTCGTCAACGGCCTGGCCTCGATGCTGCGCTCGGGGCGATCGGCCATCGTCTCGCTCTTCGTCTCCAACCTGCAGGACCAGCACCTCGCCAATCTCATCCAGGGCTGCGCCGACGCCTTCGAGGGCACGCGCTACCGCCTGATGATGGCGCCGGCCGGCCATGCCGGCCTCGGCCAGCAGGACCTCCTCGAGCAGGTGCTGCCGTACCGCCCGGCGGCGGTGATGTTCACCGGCACGGTCAAGTCGGAGCGCGTCCGGGCGCAGCTGCGCGGCCTCGCCATCCCGGTGATGGAAACGTGGGACTACCGGCCCGATCCGGTCGACATGCTGGTGGGCCTCGCCCACGCCGAGGGCGGGCGCCTGATGGGCGCGCATTTCGCGCAGCTCGGCTTCCGCCGCATCGCCTATGCCGGGGGCGTCAGCGAGGCCGGGCTGCAGCGGCTCGACGGGTTCCGGGAGGGGCTGGCGGCGCATGGCGGCGCCCTCGCCTGCGTGCTGCCCGTCGGCGGCCGGCCGAGCATCGGAGAAGGCATGGCGGCCCTGGGGCGGGCCCGCCGCGAGTTGCCGGGGTGCGACGCGATCTTCTTCGGCAGCGACGTCCTCGCCGTGGGCGCCATGCTCAGGGCGCGACAGCTGGGCGTCGACGTGCCCGGCGAGCTCGCGCTGGCCGGCTACGGCGATCTCGAGTTCTCCAGCCAGCTGCACGTGCCGCTGACCACGGTGCACGTGTCCAGCTACCAGATCGGTTTCACCGCCGGGCAGATGCTGCGCCGCCGGCTCGACCAAGACAGCGTACCCGAGCGCGTCGTGCTGTCGCCGCTCCGGCTCGTGCCGCGCGCCAGTACCGGCCGGGCGGCGGACGGCGGGAGCAGCCGGGCCGGCTAATACCAAAGACCTAAACATCGGCGCCGATTGGGTCTATGGATGCTGCACCCTGAATCGCCTGATGAGGAGAAGACGATGAGTTCGGCGAACGGGACCGACGCGCATGGCGCCGCCCCGAAACTGCGTTCGCGGGCCTGGTTCGATAATCCGGACAATCCCGACATGACCGCGCTCTATCTCGAGCGCTATCTCAATTTCGGCATCTCCCGCGAGGAGCTGCAATCGGGCAAGCCGATCATCGGCATCGCCCAGACCGGGTCCGACCTCAGCCCGTGCAACCGCCACCATTTGGTGCTGGCCGAGCGCGTGCGCGAAGGCATCCGCGAGGCCGGCGGCATCGCCATCGAGTTCCCGGTGCACCCGATCCAGGAGACCGGCAAGCGCCCGACCGCCGCCCTCGACCGCAACCTCGCCTATCTCGGCCTCGTCGAGGTGCTGTACGGCTACCCCCTCGACGGCGTCGTGCTCACCATCGGCTGCGACAAGACCACGCCGGCCTGCCTGATGGCGGCGGCGACGGTCAACATCCCCGCCATCGCGCTCTCGGTCGGCCCGATGCTCAACGGCTACCACCGCGGTGCGCGCACCGGCTCGGGCACCATCGTGTGGAAGGCGCGCGAGATGATGGCGGCCGGCGAGATCGGCTACGAGCAGTTCATCGACCTCGTCGCCTCCTCGGCGCCCTCGACCGGCTACTGCAACACCATGGGCACGGCCACGACCATGAATTCGCTGGCCGAGGCGCTCGGCATGCAGCTGCCCGGTTCCGCGGCGATCCCGGCGCCGTATCGCGACCGCCAGGAAATCTCGTACCGGACGGGCAGGCGCATCGTCGAGATGGTGCACGAGGACCTCAAGCCGTCCGACATCCTGACGCGCGACAATTTCCTCAACGCCATCGTCGTCAACTCCGCCATCGGCGGCTCCACCAACGCCCCCATCCACATCAACGCCATCGCCCGCCATATCGGCGTCGAGCTCGACATCGACGACTGGCAGACCTACGGGCACAAGGTGCCGCTCTTGGTCAACCTGCAGCCGGCCGGCGAATACCTGGGCGAAGACTACTACCATGCCGGGGGCGTGCCGGCGGTGGTCAACGAACTCATGCAGCACGGGCTGATCCGCGAGAACGCCCCCACCGTCAATGGCAAGACCATCGGCGAGAACTGCCGCGCCACCACCGTCCAGGACGACAAGGTGATCCGGCATTTCGACAACCCGCTCAAGCAGGAGGCCGGCTTCCTGGTGCTGCGCGGCAACCTGTTCGACAACGCCGTCATGAAGACCAGCGTCATCAGCCAGGAGTTCCGCGACCGCTACCTGTCAGACCCCCGGAGCCCCAATGCCTTCGAGGGCCGGGCGGTGGTGTTCGACGGGCCCGAGGACTACCACAGGCGCATCGACGATCCGGCGCTGGCGATCGACGAGCACACGCTGCTGTTCATGCGCGGCACCGGCCCGATCGGCTATCCCGGCGCCGCCGAGGTGGTCAACATGCGGCCCCCGGCCTATCTCATCAAGCAGGGCATCCACTCGCTGCCCTGCATCGGCGACGGCCGCCAGTCGGGGACCTCGGGGTCGCCCTCGATCCTCAATGCTTCGCCGGAGGCGGCGGCCGGCGGCAACCTCGCCATCCTCGAGACCGGCGACCGCGTGCGCATCGACCTCGACAAGGGCACCGCCGACATCCTCATCTCCGACGACGAGATCGGGCGCCGGCGCGCGGCGCTGGCCGCGGCGGGGGGCTATCACTATCCCGCCCACCAGACGCCGTGGCAGGAGATCCAGCGCGGCCTCGTCGACCAGCTGGGCGCGGGCATGGTGCTGAAGCCGGCGGTCAACTACCAGAAGCTGGCGCAGACCGCGGGCATACCGCGCGACAACCACTGACCGAGGCCGGGGCCGCTGCGGCGGCCCCCGGGCGGCGCCATCGCGGTTTGACGAAGCGGCCGCATCTGTCGCATTGTCCGGCGGCGCAACGAGGCGAGGGCTTCATGGCGGATATTCTCGACTACTGCGAAGGACGGGAGGCACGCACCTTCCAGCCCGGCACGCTGCTGATCGAGGAGGGCGGCACCGAGGGACGGCTGTTCGTGCTCATCGACGGCCAGGTCGAAGTGCTGCGCAAGGAGACGCAGGTCAGCTATATCGACGAGCCGGGTTCGCTCTTCGGGGAAATGAGCGTGCTGCTCGACATGCCCTACAGCGCCACCGTCAAGGCGCTGTCGACGGTCAGGGCCTATGTCATCGAGGACGCCATCGGCTTCTTCCAGAGCCGGCCGGAAATTGCCATCTACGTCGCGACGCTGCTGGCACGGCGCCTCTACTACACGACGTCCTACCTCGTCGACCTGCAGCAGCAGGCGGCGGGCAAGCGCGAGGACCTCGACCTGGTGGACGCCATCCTGGCACAATTGGTGCAGAAGCCCGAGCCGCCCCGGCCCGGCAAGTCCGGCAAAGCGAAATAGCGGCTACAGCAGCTGCTTGGCCTGCAGCACCACGAAGATCATGACCGCGTAGGTCAGCTGGTGGGTCAGCTGGTCGACGCCATGCAGCGCCCAGAAACGGCGCGGATTGGTGTCGACGTGCACGCCGCGCGAATAGTGGATCTTGGAAAAATCGAGGGCGTAGTGGATGACGTACTCGGCCGCGAGCAGCAGCGCCAGGGTCGGAAGCGGCGTTGCCGCGACGAGCAGCACGACGCCCGACAGCACGACGTGCACCGCGGCGTGCACGTAGCCGCCGGGATGGCGGAAATCGCCCTTGCCGCCGAGCATCCAGGCGGGCTGCAGGAAATAGTCGGCGACGTAGTGCTTGACCTCAAGCCCGACCAACAGGACGAAAAACAGCACCACCATGGGAACGCTTCCTCGAGCCCCGGCCGCGGCGCGGCCAACCTGAGCGGGCCACGGCACCCTCGCCGGCCGGCCCAAGACTCCCCCCTTGCATGCTGGCAAGCCGCAGCCGCCGGTTCAAGCGGAGTCTTTTCGCTGCCCGCCGCGAGCCTGCGGGCTTGTTCAGCCGGCGTTCAGAATGGCTGTGCGATCCGACGCTGTCGGCGGCGCGCCGTGGCGCGGGGCCTTGCCGGGCGCGCGGCCGCGGGTCACTATGCGGGCGCGCGCCGGATCGGACCCGCCGGCGCACGAGGGCTGTGACATGCGCGCGATGTTCACCGGTGTGCTGCTCCTTGCCGCCCTGGCTGCCGCCGGTGCCCCGGCGCTGGCTGGCTCGGGCAAGGCACTCGGCGTCGATCCGGCCGCGGAGGCGCAACGCGCCTCCGGCGTGCAGCGGCTGGTGGTCGGCGCCGACGTGTTCATCGGCGACCGCGTCGTCACCGGCCCCAGCGGGCAGGTGCAGATCCTGTTCGACGATAGTACCGAACTGGTCGTCGGCCCCGGCTCGGCGCTGCTCATCGAGGACTATCTGCTGCGCCAGGACGGCTCGGCGGGCCGGCTCGCGCTCACGGCGCTGGCCGGTACGTTCCGCTTCGTCACCGGCAGCGCGCCCAAGGACCGCTACACGATCAAGACCCCCACTGCCACCATCGGCGTGCGCGGCACGGCGTTCGACCTGTTCGTCACCGAGCAGTGGAGCTTCGCGCTCGTGCATGAGGGCGCGATCATCGGCTGCAATCCGCAGGACGATTGCGTCGTGACCGAGGCGCGCTGCGACGTCGGCCAGTTCTCCGCCGCCGACGCCATTCTCGTCGGCCCGGCCAACCGCCTGTCGAGCGCCGACCGCGCCCGCCTCAGGCAGCTGTTCATCTATGCTGCCAGCCAGCGCCCGCTGCTCGCCCGCTTCCGCATCGCGGCCGCCGAGACCTGCCTCAGGCCGCCGCCGCCGCCTGTGGGCACGTCGCTCTCCGAGCCGGGCGAATCGGCACCGCTGCCGCAGACGCCGGGTCCTGATACCGGGCCGCCCTGAGCGGCGCTGGTGCCGGTTGGGGCCATCGGCTATCACTGCGCACATGCTGAACCGGCGCCTCGTCCCGACGCTCTTCGGCTTCGGCCTGGTGCTGGGGCTGGTGCTGCTGCGGGCCGCCGATCCCTATCCGGTGCAGGCGCTGCGCGACATCGCCTTCGATTTCTACCAGCGCCAGCAGCCGCGGGCCGCCGCGGATTTCCCCATCCGCATCGTCGACATCGACGAGGCGTCGCTGCGCGACGTGGGGCAGTGGCCATGGCCGCGCGACCGGCTGGCGGTGCTCATCGACCGGCTGGCCGAAATGGGCGCGGCGGCGATCGCCGTCGACGTGCTGTTGCCCGAGCCCGACCGGCTGTCGCCGCGGCGCCTGGCCCAGGGTTTCCCGGGCCTCGCCGACGCCGCGGCACTGCCCGATACCGACCAGATGCTGGCGGCCGCGCTCGGCCGGGCGCCGGTGGCGCTGGGCTTCGCCGATTCGCCCTATAGCCGCAGCCTGCCCGCGGCGGCGAAATCCGGCTTCGCCGTCAGCGGCGGCAATCCCATCCAGGCGGTGCCGCAGCTGCAGGGGGCGGTGGTACCGCTGCCGGTGCTCGGCGCCGCCGCCAGCGGCTTGGGCAGCCTCAGCCTCGCGGCCGCCGACAGCGTCGCCACCGTGCGCCGCGTGCCGCTGCTGTGGACGGACGGCAAGCAGTATTTCCCCACCCTGTCGCTCGAGGCGCTGCGGCTGGCCCTGGGCGTGAGCACGATCGTGGTCATGGCCGAGACCGGTGGCGGCGGGGGTGTCGAGGCGGTGCGGGTGGGCAGCATCACCATCCCCACGACCCCGGCCGGCGAGTTGTGGCTTTACTATCGCCGGCCGGATGCGGGCCAGTACGTCGCCGCGCGGGACCTCCTGGGCCCCGGCTACCAGCAGCATGCCGCCGCCATTGCCGGCCACGTCGTCTTCATCGGCGCCTCGGCCAGCGGCCTGCTCGACATCCACACTACGACGCTGGGCGACAATGTCCCCGGCGTCTCCATCCACGCCCAGGCGCTCGAGCAGATGCTGTCGGGCCGCTTCCTCACCCGCACCGACTGGGTCGCCGGGCTCGAGATCGTCTTCTTCCTGGTGCTGGGCGCGGGGCTGGTCGTCGCCGTGCTCGGGCTCGGCCCCCTTGCCGGGCTGCTCCTCGGCGCCGCCGCCCTCGCCGGCACGGGGCTCTATTCGTGGCTGATGTTCTCGACGGCAGGGGTACTGGTCGACCCGAGCTTCCCGCTGGTCGGGCTGGCCTTGGTCTATGCGGCGCTGGTGTTCCTGCGCTTCCTGCGCACCGACCAGGACAGGCGCCGGATCCGCCGCGCCTTCGGCTACTACGTGGCGCCGGCGCTGCTTGCCCAGATCGAGCGCAACGGCGCGCGGCTCAGGCTGGGCGGGGAAACGCGGCAGCTGAGCGTGATGTTCGCCGACATGCGCGGCTTCACCCCGCTCTCCGAACGGCTGGAGCCGCAGCGCCTGCTCGCCATCCTCAACACTTTGTTCGGCGCGCTCGGGGCCAGCGTCACCGCGCAACTGGGCACCATCGACAAATTCGTGGGCGACGCCATCATGGCCTTCTGGAATGCCCCGGTCGACGTCGCCGACCACGCCCGCCGCGCCTGCCGCGCCGCGCTCGACATGCGCGCCACGCTGCGCCGGCTCAATGCCGAGGACGCTTTCGGCCTCCACGGCGCCGGCGCCGGCGTCGAGGAGATCGGCATCGGCATCGGCATCGCCACCGGCGAGGCGCTGGTCGGGAATATGGGGCTGGAGACGCGCTTCGACTATTCGGCGCTGGGCGACACCGTCAACACCGCCGCGCGCCTCGAGGGTGCCTGCAAGCAGGTGGCCTACGACATCGTCGTCGCTGCGGCGACGGCGGCGGAGGCGGCCGATTTCGCTATGCTCGAGGCCGGCTCCATGCAGCTCAAGGGCAAGAGCGGGCGCGCCCCGATCCATATCCTCGTCGGCGACGCGGACCTGGCGGCAAGCGCCGCCTTCCGGGCCCTGCAGGTCGAGCACGGCCAGCTCCTGGCCGCCCTCCGCGACGGCCGCGACGCCGGGGCGCTGGTGGCCAGCTGCGGGCTCATGGCCGCCGCCGTCGAGCCGCAACTGCTGGCCTTCTACCGCCGGCTGCCCGAACGGCGCGACGACTTCGCCGGAGCTCAGCCGCTGGCACTCGCCGAATAGGCCGCACGCATCTGCTCGATCTCGCCCAGCGCCGTCGCGAAGGCGGTCCAGTCGTCGCGTTCGGCGATCGGCGCCCACAGCGCTTCCACCTCCTCGATCAGCATGGTGCGCGGCGTGGCCCGGGTGAAATAGGGGTGGCCGAGATTGGCGTTCGCGGCGGGCTTGCAGGCCGCGAGCAGGGACCTCAGCGGGGCGAAGGCGGCGCCGGCGTAGTGCGCCGCCGCGGGGCTGCGGGCGGCGCGCCCGGCGCTGAGGGCGCCGCCGCGCCAATCGAAGAAGAACTGCTCGAAGGGCGCCCGGCTGGCATTGAGGAACGTGAACACCGCCTCGACCAGTTCGGCATCGGCTGCCTCGCCGCGGGAGGCGAGGCCGAGGCGCGCGAGGATCGCCGCCTGCATCGCCTGCCGGAAGGCCGGCCAGAAGCGGTTGAGCGCCGCCTCGATCTCGGCGTGCTCGCCCAATGGCAGCAGGCACTCGGCCAGCCGGGTGAGGTTCCAGGCGAGGCTGTCGGGCTGCCGCCCGAAGGCATAGAGCCCCGTGCGGTCGAAATAGGCGGCGGTGAAGCCGGGATCGTAGACGGGCAGGAACCGCCAGGGCCCGTAGTCGAAACTCTCGCCGGTGATGTTGATGTTGTCGGTGTTGAGCACGCCGTGCACGAAGCCGGCGGCGCTCCACTGCGCCCCGGTCACCGCCACGCGCTCGGCCACGGCGGCCATGAAGCGGGCGGCGCGCCCCGGGTCGTTCGCCTGCCACAGATCGGGCATGTAGGTGCGCACGGCGTGGTCGAGCAGCCGGCCGAGCCGCGCGGTATCGCGGAAGAAGGCAAGGCGCTGGAAGGTGCCGATGCGGATATGGCCGTGGCTGAGCCGGACCAGGACGGAGGAACGGGTGGGGGAGGGCTCGTCGCTGCGCTCGAGCTCCTCGCCCGTCTCGATGAGCGACAGGGTCTTGGAGGTATTGACGCCCAGCGCCTCCAGCATCGCCGTGGCCAGCACCTCGCGCACGCCGCCCTTGAGAGTGAGGCGCCCGTCGGCGCCGCGCGACCACGGGGTGCGCCCTGAGCCCTTGGTGCCGAGATCGAGCAGGCGCCCATCGCCGAGATCCTCGATCTGGGCGAACAGGAAGCCGCGGCCATCGCCGAGGTCCGGGTTGTAGGCCTGGAACTGGTGGCCGTGGTAGCGCAGCGCCAGCGGCTTGTCGAAGCTGCCCGGGAGCGGCTCGAAGCGGCCGAAATGGGCGACCCACTGCGCGTCGGTGAGCCCGTCGAGCCCGATCCGGGCGGCAGCGCGCTGGTTGCGGTAGCGCAGGATGTGGGCGGGGAACCGCGCCGGCTCGACGACGTCGAAAAAGCCTTCGCCCAGTTCGGCGTGGGTGGTCGCGGGGCGATAGGGGTAGGTGGTCATGGTTTCCCTCGTCCCTTCAGCGCCTGAACACTCCCACCAGTTCCACGTGCGGCGAATAGACGAACTGGTCGACCGGGGTGACCTCGGCGAGCCGGTAGCCCCCGGCCAGCAGGAGGGCGGCGTCGCGGGCGAAGCTGCGTGGCTCGCAGGACACGGCGACCACCGTCTTCACCTTGCTGCGGGCGATCTCGCGCGCCTGTGCCTCGGCCCCGGCGCGCGGCGGGTCGAACACTATGGCGTCATAGGAGTCAAGCTCCACCGGGGCCAGGGGGTCGCGGAACAGGTCGCGGGCGATGGCGGTGACCGGCTTCAAGCCGCGGGTGAAGCGCACCGCCCTGGCGAGCGCGGCGATGGCGGCGCGGTCGCTGTCGGCGGCAAACACCCTGGCGCTTTCGGCGACGCGCAGCGCAAAGGGCCCGACGCCGCAGAACAGGTCGGCGACGCTCCTGGCCTTGCCGAGCCCGGCGATGACGAGGGCGGCGAGGGTTTCCTCGGCCGCCGCGGTGGCCTGCAGAAAGCTGGCGGGCGGAAGTTCGACCAGGGCCTTGCCCATGCGCAGCGCGGGGGCGTGCGTTTCCAGCACCAATTCCCCGTCGAGCGACAGCCGCGCGACGCCGAGGCGCTGTGCCAGCGGCAGCAACCGGCCGGGGCCGAGTTTGCGCCCGGTGGCGACGGCGACGTCGAGCCCGGTGGCGGTCGCGGTCACCGCGACATCGCTGTCGCCCACGGCGGCGTGCAGCGCCCGGGCGAGGCGCGGGGCCGCCGCTTGCAGCGCCGGCACGAGGATGGGGCAGGCCTCGATCGCCAGCAGTTCGTGGCTGCGGGCGCGCATGTAACCCGCCCCTTCGCGGCGGGCGTGCAGCGTCGTCCGGCGGCGGCCGTCGCCGCGGGCGTCGACCAAGGTGGCGATCGCCGCCTCGATCCCGGCCTGGCGCAGCGCCTCGGCGACGAGGTCGCGCTTGAAGGCGGCATAGGCGGCGGGCGCCAGATGCTGCAGGGCGCAGCCCCCGCAGACCCCGAAATAGCCGCAGGACGGGGCGACGCGGCCGGGCCCGGAGGCGAGCAGCGACACGAGCGTCGCCCGCTCGCCCTCCACGGCGATGTCGGCAACGTCGCCGGGGACGGTGAACGGCACGAAGACGCGGCGGCCGTCGACTTCGGCGATGCCCTCGCCGCGCCGGCCGAGGCCGGCGATGGTGACGCGGGTCATGGGCCCGTCAATCCGCCGCGACCGGCCGGCTCGCCAGTTCCAGCAGGCTCGCGAGCGAGACGAAGGGAATGCCCGCACGCTCGGACAGGCCGGTGGCGCAGGTGGCGACGGTGGAGACGCCGAGCTCGCAATCGGGCGGGATGTCCGACTGCGCGAAGCGGGTGGCGTGGGCGTTGAGTTCGGGCACGAACAGGCCCTTGTCGCCGGCATAGCCGCAGCAGGTGATGGAGGAGAGCACGGCGATTCGCCCGGCGCAGGCGCTTGCCAGCGTCTCGACCGCCGCCTGTTCCTTGAGGTGCTGCGCCGAGCAGTTGTGGTGCACCGCGACCACCGGCAGCCGCCGCGTGACGGTGAGGCGCGGCAGGATCTCGGCAAGGAGGAAGTCGGCGCTGTCGGAGACGACGGGCCCGTCGCCGGCGCGCATGTGCTTGGCGCAGGTCGAGGCGTCGGTGACGATGGGCAGCGCGCCCGCGGCCGAGAGCCGCTCGAGCTCGGCGTCGAGCCGGGCGCCGACGCGCTTTGCCTCCTCGGGGAAGCCCTTGGACAGGAAGGGCTGGCCGCAGCACTGGCCCTCGAGATGCTCGGGTACCACCGGCTCGAAGCCGGCGCGGGCGAGCAGCGCCACCATGGCGTCGGGCGTCGCCAGCAGGCCGTGCCCGGTCTGCGGCGCGCCGAACATGCGCGTGGCGCAACTGGGGAAGTAGACGACGCGCCCCAGGGGGGCGGGCGAGGCCGCCGGGCGGGCCTTGGGTGCGCCCGGTCCCGGCCTGAGTGCCTTCGACACTCGCGGCACCGCCTTGCCGCCGAGCCGGCGCAAGGCCCCC
>NZ_DASWVV010000237.1:0-5655 GCF_036406155.1 Devosia sp.
CAGCGAGCTGATTTCGAGATCGTCGAAGCCGGTGAAGGATAGTTCGTCCGGGACACGAATGCCGAGACGCTGGCTCTCAAGCAGAGCGCCCACGGCCAGGATGTCGTTGGTGCAGATGATCGCTGTGGGCGGCGATTTCAGTTCCAGGAAACTCCGGACCGCCGCGGCCCCCGCCTGCATGATGTAAGGCAACTCGATGATGCGGTTGCCGGGAAGCTCGATCCCGGCGTCGCGCAGCGCCGACAGCGTTCCTTCGGCGCGCGCCACGGAGCGGTCGCTGCGCTGCGGGCCGCCGCCGGCCATGACCGCGATCTCACGATGTCCGGCGCTCAGGATGTAGTTGGCGATGTGCCGCCCAGCCTGGCGGTTGTCGAAGCCGATGCAGGGGCGGGGGTCCGATTCGATGAAATCCCAGATGTTCACAAACGGAATCCGCGCGCGATCCAGCATTTCAAACACGGCGGGTTCGTGGCTGGTGCCGACGAGCACCAGGCCGGCCACCCCGCTGCGGATCAGTTCGCGCACGCAGTTGATCTCCTGGCGCGGGCTGAAGTTGGAGATCGCCAACTGCAGCATGAACTCGGACTCGGAGAGCCGCGCATGCAGCGCCGACACGCCGGTGGCGAAGGTGGGGATTTCCAGCGTCGGCACGACGACGCCGATATTGCGGCTCGTGTCGTTGGATCGAGGCGACGCAGACGAGGATGGCTGGTAGCCAAGCTCTGCAATCGCCTGCTGAACGCGCGTCCGCGCCTCTTCGCTGACCATGTAAGGTTTCTTGCAAAACCTCGAGACAGTTGCAGCGGAGACACCCGCACGGAGGGCAACGTCAGCCAGTGTCGGTTTTCGATTCGATCTCATCAGAAGCTCTATCCCACGCATGCTCATATAGATTTTCTCGCCATTTGCCAAGGGAATTCCGCCCCGGAGCGGCTACCAGGCGACTGCGTGACGGTCGCATGGCGCGCTTGACACCTGGTTCCTTCTCTGAAAGATTGGTCACGGATTTGCAGCAAGTACGCACTTGTTTGCAGCAAAGATTGCAGGGGCGGGGTGCGAAGTGGCTCATCTGATCGTCGAGGGCATGACCAAGCGCTTTGGGGGGCTGGTCGCCGTCAATGATGTCAGTTTCCAGGTGAAACGCGGAACGGTCTGCGCCGTGATCGGCCCCAACGGGGCTGGCAAGACGACGCTGTTCAACCTGATCACGGGCGTCACGCCGCCCACATCGGGCCGTGTCGTGTTCGATGGGCAAGCGCTGCAAGGCCTCGCCCCGGAGGCGGTTGCGCGGCGCGGCATGGCCCGTACGTTTCAGAACATCCGCCTGTTCCGGCACCTGAGCGCTCTGGAAAACGTCATGGTGGGGGCAACGGCGGCGCTCGGCCGGGCGGTGCCCAACCCGCTCAGCTGGCCATGGAAGATGTCGAACCAGTTACGGGGCGTCGCGGACCAGGCGATGGCCTGGCTCGATTGGGTCGGCTTTTCGAACGATCACCAGGCCCGTCCCCACGAACTGCCCTACGGCGACCAACGGCGGCTCGAGGTGGCGCGCGCGCTGGCGACGCGGCCCAGCCTTCTCATTCTCGACGAGCCGACGGCCGGCATGGTCGCCCAAGAGGCCCACCAGGTGATCGAGCTCATCCACAAGCTGCGCAGTGCGGGAATGACGGTAATGCTGATCGAGCACAACATGAACGTCGTGATGAAGGTTTCCGACCAGATCGTGGTGCTCGATTTCGGTCAGAAGCTCGCCGACGGATTCCCGCAGGAGGTGCGGCGCGATCCCCGGGTCATCGAGGCCTACCTGGGAGCGGACGCATGACTGCCGTGCTGTCGATCCGGGATCTGCAGGTCTCGTATGGGGCCGTGCCCGCCGTGCGGGGCGTCGATCTCGAGCTGCACAAGGGCGAGCTGCGGGTCATCCTCGGCGCCAACGGCGCGGGCAAGACGACCATCCTCAAGGCCCTGCTGGGACTGCAGAAGGCCACCAGCGGCAGCGTCCAGTTCGACGGGCGGCCGATCTTGGGCATGACACCCCAGCAGATCAACAAGCTGGGCATTTCATGGGTGCCCGAAGGCCGCCAGTTGTGGAGCAATCTGTCCGTCTACGACAATCTGCTGCTCGGCGGATTTGGGGTCGCGGACAAGGCCGTCAGGCGTCGTGAGATCGAACGTATGCTCGAGCGGTTTCCCCTGCTGCGCCAGCGGAGCCGGCAGCTGGCGGGCTCGCTGAGCGGTGGGGAACAGAGCCTCGTGGCCGTCGCCCGGGCCCTGATCTCGCAGCCGCGCGTGCTGCTTATGGACGAGCCCTCGCTCGGCCTCGCGCCGCTGATGGTGAAGCAGATCTTCGACCTCGTCCAGGAGGTCAACGCCGCCGGCGTCAGCATCCTGCTCGTTGAGCAGAACGCGCGCCAGGCCCTGCAGGTCGCGGACTGGGGCTACCTGCTGGAGAACGGGGCCATCGTCACCCAAGGCTCGGCCGCAGACCTGTCGCAATCCAGCACCGTCCAAGACGTGTTTCTTGGCGGAAGCATCTGAGGAGAGACCAGATGGAGATGTTCCTCCAGCTCATTCTGAATGGTGCAGTGGTCGGCAGCACCTACGCGGTGGTCGCGCTGGGGTTCACGCTGGCGTTCACTGTGTTGCGGGTGATCAACTTCGCGCATCCCGAGATCTTCATGATCGGGATGTTCGGTGGGTTGGCGGTGGCCAGCTATACCGACAGTTTGTGGCTTGCCCTCCTGGGCGGCGCGCTCGTTGCCGGGATCGCCGGGATCATCCTCGAGCGCCTGATCATCCGGCCGCTCTACAACCGCGACGTCCTGATGACATTGATCGCGACCCTCGGCGTCGGCATCGTGCTGCAGAACGGTATGGCCGTCGTCGTCGGGCCCGATGCGGTCTCCTTTCCGGCGCTGCTGCCGCGCGGCGGCGTGGAAGTGGGCTTGCTCAGCCTAAGCTACAAGCAACTCTTCAATTTCGCCGTCTGCATCTCCATCCTCGGCGTCATCTCGGGCTATGTTCGACTCACCCTGTGGGGCAAGGCCACGCAGGCGGTGGCTGAGCGACCCGGCGTCGCAGCCGTGTTCGGGATCAACGTCGCCCGCATCAGCCAGGTGACCATCGTTGCGGCCTCGGCTTTGGGTGGCATCGCCGCCGTGTCGGTGGGAACGCTCTACGGCACCGCCTCGGCCTATGTCGGCGTCCTCTACGGCCTCAAATCCTTCGTCTGCATGCTCGTGGCGGGCAACCGCTACTTCGAGGGAGTCATCGTCGTCGCCTTCGGCCTCGGCATCCTCGAGGCGTTGGTCACCGGCTATCTCTCCTCGGGCCTGCGCGATGCGGTGGCCTTCTCGGTCCTGATCGGCGTTCTACTGCTCCGCCCGCAGGGCCTGTTCGGCTCCTACACGGCCAAAGTCTAGGAAGCGCACCATGTTCATCGCTTTTGAGCCCATCCTGATCTTCACGCTGCTCAACATCGCGCTAACGGTCGGATTGTACATCTCCAACCTGTCGGGACAACTGTCGCTCGGCACCGCCGCCGTCGCCGGCATCGGGGGATACATATCGGCTGTCCTGACCAGCAGGCTGGGCATGCCGTTCCCGGTCGGGCTTCTCGCGGCCACCGCGGGCGGCGTGGTCGTGGGCGTCGGTCTCGGCCTGATGACCTACCGCATGGAGATGTTCGTCTTCAAACTGGTCACCCTTGCGTTCGGTGAGGCCGTCGTCGTCCTGGCCTTCAATATCGACTACCTAGGCGGTGCCAACAGCTTCACCGGGATTCCACTTCACACGGGCATGTTCGTCGCCTTCGCCCTTGCGGCCGGCGCCGTGCTCGTTGCGTATCTGATCGACTTCTCCGCCCTGGGATTTGCGGCGAGGGCCGTTCGCGACGACGCACTGGCTGCCTCGGCAATGGGCATTTCAATCCGCGGCGTGCGCGTCTTCACGCTTGCCGTCAGCACGGGCCTGATTGCGCTGACGGGTGCCATGCAGGCGCACTACCTGCTGGTCATCAACCCGCATGACCTGACGTTCTTCGTGTCGCTCAGCATCATCATCTTCCTGCTGTTCGGCGGCATGCAAACGCTGTGGGGTGCCGTTCTCGGCGCCACCATCCTTACCGTCTTGCCCGAGGTGCTGCGCTTTTCCAACGAGTACCGCCTCATCCTGTTCGGCGTGCTCGTCGTGGCGATCGTCATGCTGCGCCCGGAAGGGCTGCTGACGCGGCGACCGCTCAAGGTGCCCCCGCGCCGCACCGGCCGGCCGCTACCCATCGAGATATCCCAGGTCGGCCCCAACGGCGCCTGACCGCTACACGTAGGAGGACGTTAGAATGAACGAGTTTCCCACTGATGGCTCGCGCCGCCCGCCGGCCAATTTGTCAAGCTCCCGGCGCACCTTCCTGCAGGGCGCGGCGGCGATTGCCCTGCTCCCCGCCCTGTCGCACCGGGCATTGGCTGCAGACGGCGTCATCAAGATCGGCCAGGTCCAGGCACTGACCGGTCCCTCGGCCGAGCACGGAGTCAGGGCCCGGGACGGTGCGACGCTGGCGGCCGAGGAGATCAATGCCGCCGGCGGCATTCGCGATGCCGCGAACCGGGCGTACAGGCTCGAACTGCTCGAAGGCGACATGGTCAATGATCCCCGGCAGGCCATCACATTGCTGCGCAATTATGCGGCTGATCCCGACGTCCTGTGCGTCCTCGGCCCGACGAACTCGGTTGGCTTCCTGCCGATGACACCGGTGGCCGAGCAGTTTTCCATTCCGTTGATCGGCAACGGCTCCGGCGCGCCGATCAAGCAATGGAACACGTGGGCATACCGGGTCAATCCGACCTCGCTCAGCGCCACGCCGGTGCTGCTGAAGACCATCGTCGCCAAGCATGGCATCAAGCGCCTGGCCATCCTGGTCGACCAGACCTCGGAGGTGCATGTCGGCGACGCCGAGATCTGCCGCAACCTAGCGGGCGAACTGGACTACGAAGTGGTTGCCGACGAGGCCTACAGCGCCGGCAACCAGGATTTCGCCGCGCAGATCACCAAGATCCGGTTCGCCAAGCCCGACGCGCTGTTCCTCGCCGCAACGCCGGGGGACGGTGCCAAGGCCGCCCTGCAGATCGACGAAGCCGGGTTGGGCGTCCCCCTGATCACCGGTTTCGGGGCGTTTCAGGACCCGGTGTACTGGGACAACTCCCGCGGCACCATTGCCAACGGCTATACCTGGATCGCGCAGGATTTGGCGCATTCGAGCGGCGCGCTCAGCCAGTGGACCAAGACCTACAACGAGCGCTTCCGTTTCGAGGCAACCATTCAGTCCGCGTTCGGCTACGATTCGGTTTATGCGGTGGCCAATGCGATTGCGACCTGCGCCGAGCCGACGCGGGACGAACTCCACCGGGCGTTGATGAACCTCAACACCACGACGCCGATCCGGACATCGATCTCGTTCAAGAACCCGCCGACGGGCGACAACCTCACGCCGACGGTGACGGTCATTCAGGTGACGGGCCGCGGCGAATACGTGGCGGTGTCGTAGCCCAGGTAGTCTCGATCTGAACGGCGGAGGCACCCTGCCTCCGCCGACCCCACGCCGAAGCATCAGGCGGTCTTTCCGCCTGGTGCCCGCCGCTCTCTTGTCCCTCAGAGGAACCG
>NZ_DASWVV010000238.1:0-10589 GCF_036406155.1 Devosia sp.
ATGCGCATGGCCCAGCGCCGAACCGTCCCCGATACATGGCGCCACATCGGCGCCCTCGTCCAATCCATCGAGCCAGAAGAATGCGCAAACTACTTCGCAAATGCAGGATATGCTTCAAACTAAGCCAGAACCGCTCTAGCCGGGCGTTGCGTTCTGCCTTTTCGGGCCAGGGTGTGCCGGTGATGGCCTCGTTGAGCGCCTCGCCGCTGCCGAGCGCTAGCCAGAAGCGGCCGGGGAACATGGCGCCGAGCGTGGCTGCCGCCTGCGCCAGCACGGCGGGGTGGTAGCGGTAGCCGGGCGCGCTGATGCAGCCGAAGGGCAGGCGCGTCGCCTGCATCGCCGCGCCCAGCCAGCTCCAGGCAAAGCCCGATTGCCCGTGCCGCTCGCTCCACGGGTGGAAGTGGTCGGAGGACTTGGCGGCGTCGAAGCCGGCGGCTTCGGCGGCGCGGACGAGAGCGAGCAACTCGGCCGGGCCGAACTGCTCGTGCGAGGCATGGTAGCCGAACCGCGTCATCGCGCCGCCTCGACGATCTCGTCCACCGTGGCGGTCTCGACCTGCATGCCGAAGCGGCTGTGGTAGATGGACAGCATCGCCTCATGGGTGGCGTCGGCCGAGGAGCAGACGGCGTCGCTCGCCACCAAAGTGCGCAGGCCGAGGTCGACGGCGCCCAGCACCGTCGCCAGCACGCACACCTCGGTCTCGGTGCCGGAGACGACGATCGTGTCGACGCCGCGTGCGGCGAGGTCGGGGGCCAGCCCCGTGCCTATCCACGGGCTGTAGACGGATTTGTCGACGACCCGCGCCGGCGGCACGAAAGCCTCGAGTTCGGGCATGAGCCCGACCAGCGCCGGGTCGAGCCGCTCGAGGGTCATGCTCGCCCAGCGCCGGTAGTAGCGCCGCCAGCTGCCGCCCACCCGCGAGGCCGACGGCGGCGGCACGAAACGCGTGAAGACGGTGCGCTCGGGGGCGACGGCGACGAGGCGCGCGGCCTGCGGCAGGACGCGCGCGAGCCACGGGGTGCGCCATTCGGTGGCCTCGCCGAACAGGCGCTGCATGTCCACGCACAGGTGCACCCAGCGCTCGCCCAGCGGGCCAAAGCGGACTCCCTGCTGCTTCACGGTGGGCGCATCGAAGTTCATGGGCATAGCAACAGCGCCGGGGTCGCCGGGGTTCCGACCCGGGGGGAACCGGCGCTGCGCACCACGAGTTGAGGGGCGGTCCGCAACGCACCGCAAGGTCAGTGATGACGACCCGTTTTGGCCCGCTTCTCGATGCGACGGGTACCACGTTCCGCCTGTGGGCGCCCGGCGTCGCCGGCGTCGAGCTGCAGGTGCACGGCGAGGCGCCGCTGGCGCTCGAACAGCACGAGGGCGGCTTCTGGCAGCGCCGCGTCGAGGGCGTCGGGGCGGGGGCGCTCTATCGTTTCGGGGCCGGGGGCACGGTGTTTCCCGACCCGGCGTCGCGCCAGCAAGCGGACGACGCCGACGGCTGGAGCGTCGTGCGCGGTCCCTTCGGGCGCCCGCCCCGCCGCCGCCCCGTCCGGCCTTGGCACGAGACAATACTCTGCGAGGTTCA
Source organism: Devosia sp. (assembly GCF_036406155.1). GTDB lineage: Bacteria > Pseudomonadota > Alphaproteobacteria > Rhizobiales > Devosiaceae > Devosia_A. The sequence continues at coordinate 1,577 of NZ_DASWVV010000238.1, forward strand.
TGTCGGGGCGGCCACCCCGGAGGGGACGTTCGCCGCGCTGACCCGGCGCCTCGAGCATTTTCGCGATGCCGGGTACACGGGGCTCGAACTGATGCCGGTCAACGATTTTCCCGGCCGGCGCAACTGGGGCTATGACGGCACCCTGATCTTCGCGCCCGACACCGCCTACGGCACGCCCGAGGAATTGCGCGCCCTCGTCGACCGCGCCCACGAGCTGGGCCTCTCAATCCTCCTCGACGTCGTCTACAATCACTTCGGCGCGCTGCACAATTTCCTGCCGGCCTACGCCCCCGAGTTCTTCGACGCGGCGGAGTCGACGCCGTGGGGGCCGGGCCTCGCCTTCGACCGGCCGCAGGTGCGCGCCTTCTTCGAGGAAAACGCCGCCTGCTGGCTGGGCGAATACGACATGGACGGGCTGCGCTTCGACGCCGTCCACGAAATGAAGTCCGAGGCGCACGACCTGTTCCTCGGCGAGCTCGCCAAGGCCGCGCGCGCCGTCAAGCCCGACGCCGCGCTGGTCATCGAGAACGTCAACAACAAGGCGCACTGGCTGACGCGGCGCGAGGACGGCAGGCCGGTCGACTTCACGGCGCAGTGGAACGACGATTTCCACCACGTGCTCAACTTCGTCGTCACCGGCGAGCCGCGGGCGGGCTACGAGGATGAGAGCCGCGATGCCGTCGCCGACCTCGAAAAGGCGCTGGCCGACGGCTTCGTGCATGACGGCGAGGCGGAGGGGCCCAGCGACGGGCGCACGCGCGGCGAGCCCGCCAGCCGGCTGCCCATGGAGGCGTTCATCGCCTACGGGCAGAACCACGACCAGATCGGCAACCGCGTCGACGCCAGGCGCGTCGTGGCGCGCGTCGATGCCTGCCGGCTCGACTTCATGCATTTCGTCACCCTGCTCAACCCGCAGATCCCGCTGTTGTTCATGGGCGAGGAGGCGCATCTGCGCACCGGCTTTCCCTTCTTCTTCGACCTGCCCGAGCCGGTCGCCTCGGAAAAACGGGCGGACCGCTACCGGCAGATGCGGGAGATGTTCAAGCAGGAGGTGGCGGCGGGCGAACTGCCCGATCCCAACGATCCGGCCACCTTCATGCTGGCCAAGCTCGACTGGCAGGCGCTGGCGGAAGCGCCGCACCAGGACGCACTGGCGCGCTTTCGCGCCCTCGTCGCGCAGCGCCGCGCGCTCGTCTGGCCGCTGACCGCGAGCCCGTACCGCGATGCCTGGTCGGCCCGGCAGGGCGACGGGATCATCGTCACCTGGGCCTACGCGGCGGGCGCGCTCACCATGGCGCTCAATCCCACCGGCGGCGTGGCGCGCATGCGCTTCCGGGCTCCGGAGGAGGTGGCGGTCACCGGGCATTTCCGGCGCCGGGGCGAGGAGATGGTCCTGGGGCCGTGGACGGCAATGGCGTGGCGGGGATAGCGGGGCACAGCGCGGGCCGGCTCAGGCCGCGCGCGGGGACGGCCGGGCCGGACCCGGCCGCGGATGCGCGCACTCGGCGACGCTGGTCCTGTCGAGTTCGGCGAGGAAGGCTTCGCGCGCCGCCGCGAGCCGTGACTTGAGCCGGCATCCCGGTGTCAGCAGGCAGGCGCCGCCATCGGCGCGAAAGCACTCGACGAGGGCGTAGCGGCGCTCGAGGAAGCGTACGACCTCGCCTAGGGTAATGGCTTCGGCCGGCCGGGCCAGGCGCACGCCGCCATCGGCGCCGCGCTGGGTGGTGACGAAACCGCCGCGTGCGAGATCCTGCACCACCTTGGTCAGATGGTTGTACGGAATGCGCACTTCCTCGGCGATCCGGGCGGTCGTCGAGGGCACTCCCGGTGCGTCAGCTAGCCGCATTAAAACCCGTAAACCGTAGTCAGTGAAAGCAGTTAGGCGCATTCTGGCTCCTGAAGTGGCATTTACAATGCCTATTGGCTCGGCTATCAACTCGCAATCCAAATACCAGTTCCGGTCGCGTCTGGCCAATGGCGCGACGGCGGGCCGGAAGGGGTGGGGCTTGGACTGGCGGCGCGCTGGTGCGTCGTCGAGGGCTAGCGGCGGGTTTGCCGCAAGGGAGGGGGCATGTCGGCACAGCGCATCATCAGGATGGCGTTGGCGATCCTGGCCAGCGGAGCGAGCTTGGCGCTCTCCTGGCCGTACTGGCGCGATTTCAGCTACTGGGCGGAATCGGAAGTCATGTGGCTCGTCTATCTGGCGGTGGGCTTCGTGCTCGCCGTCTACGTCTTCCACGTCTATCTGGGCAGCCTGCGCACGCTGTTCGAGCACGATGCGCTGGCGCGGGCCGGCAAGGCCGGCCAGAAGCCGGCACGACCCGCCGGCAAGGAGGGCGTCGCATGAGCTGCGCCCCTGGCAAGCCTTGCCGCGAAGGCCTCCTCAGGCGTCGCGCGCTCGCCGCACTCGGCCTCATGGCGCTGATCTTCGTGGCGCTGTCGGCCGCTTCCTTCGTCGATGAACGCGGCCAGGTGGTCCCGACCGCCGTCGCCTATGCCGGCTTCGACGCCGTTGAGGGCAAGCGCGTGTTCCAGTCCTACAATTGCATGGGCTGCCACACCATCGTCGGCAACGGCGCCTATCTCGGCCCCGACCTGACCGATCTCTACGCCAAGGTCGGGCCGGCCTGGATCGAAGCCTTCCTGCCCTCGGCCGGCAGCTGGCCGACGAGCGGGGCGGTGCGCCTCAAGCTGCAGGACGCGGCCGTCGCCGCCGACGCCGGCACCGATTCGATCGAGGCCTATCTCGAGAAATATCCGGCTGCGGCCGAGCGCATCGCGCGGCGCGGCGCACACAAGACGATGATGCCCAACCTGCCGCTCTCGGCAACCGAAGTCGGGCATCTGGTGGCCTTCCTCAAATACACCTCCGAAATGGATACCGAGGGCTGGCCGCCGACGCCAAGGGTGGATGGGCTCACCTTCCCGCAGGCGACGCCGCTTCCCGTCTTGCAGCAGGCTTCGCTGGCGCCGGTCGCCCCGACGGGTCCTGTCGCAAGCGCCCAGACGCAGGAGGCGCTCGGCGCCCAGCTGGCCGAGGACAACGGGTGCACCGCGTGCCACTCCACCGGCACCGACACGCTCGTCGGTCCGGGCTGGGGCGGCCTGTACGGCTCGGCGTCGGCGCTGGCCGACGGCTCGACCGTCACCGCCGACGACGCCTATATCAGCCAATCCATGCTCGAGCCCGACGCCAGGATCGTGGCCGGCTTCGAGCCGGGTGCCATGCCGTCCTTCGCCGAACTGATCGAGCCCGATCAGGTCGAGGCCATCGTCGCCTATATCCGCAGCCTTGGGGAGCAAGCGCCATGATCCGCATCGAATACGAGACGCAGCGCCTGAGCCTGCGGTTTTTCCTCGTCATGCTGGTGCTGTTCTTCTTCCAGACCAGCTTCGGCCTGCTGCTGGCCTTGCAGCACGTCGACCCGGGGCTGCTTGCCGGCACCCTCAATTTCAACGTCATCCGCACGCTGCACCTGAACTTCGCCATCTTCTGGGTGCTGTGCGGCTTCATCGGCACCATCCTGTTCGTCGGGCCATTGCTGTCCAAACGCGAGCTGGCGGCGCCGTGGCTGATCCACGTCCTGTTCTATGCGCTGCTCGCCGTGGTGGTGTGGAACCTGTTCACCCAGGTGCTGGCGCAGCAGGGCATCGCCATCTGGTGGATGGGCCAGCCGCTGCTGCAGGAAGGGCTCGAATATCTCGAGGCGGGGCGCATCGCCGACGTGGTCATCCTGGTCGGCTTCGCCATCCTGTCCTTCGTCGTGCTGCGCACCTTCCCCCCGATCCGGCAGTGGAACGAGATCCACTGGGGCCTCGGGCTGGGCGTCCTGGCGCTGACGGCGGTGTGGGTGTTCGGACTGTTCTTCGTCGAGCGGCTCGACCTGCAGGAATATTTCCGCTGGTACGTGGTGCATTACTGGGTCGAGGGCGTGTGGGAGGTGATCCACATCTCGCTCGTCGGCTTCCTGCTGGTGCTGATGTTCAAGGCCGACGTGAAGGCCGTGGGTTATGCCGTTTTCTGGGGCATCTCGCTGGTGTGGCTGTCGGGCCTGCTGGGCAACGCCCACCACTACTTCTGGATCGGCACGCCCGAGTTCTGGCAGTTCTGGGGGTCGCTGTTCAGCGCGCTGGAGCCGCTGCCGCTGATCTTCTGCTTCTGGCACATCTATCTCGATGCCCATGAGGACGACAAACCGGTCGAGAACATGCCGGCCTTCGCCTTCCTGCTCGGCTCGGTCGTGCTGGAGCAGGTCGGCGCCGGCATCCTCGGCTTCACCATGACCTTCGCGCTCACCAATGTGTGGTCGCACGGGACCTGGGTGACGACCAGCCACGCGCATCTCGCCCTGTTCGGCACCTTCGGCATGCTCGGCATCGCGGCCGCCTACTACGCGGTACCCCTCATGCGCGGCCTTGCCGGCTTCGACCAGCGCCTTGGCCGGCTCGCCTTCTGGCTGGTGTTCACCGGCATGCTGGGCATCGGCTTCGCCTTCGCCATCGGCGGCACGGTGCAGGTGTTCGTCTACCGCACGCTCGGGCTCGACTGGTTCGGCGGCGACGTCGCCCCGGCCATGCTGGTGGCCAAGGTACTGGTGCCGGTGTTCGGCTTCATCTTCGCCGTCGGCGTGGCGCTGCTGGTCTACGACCTGGCGACCATGGGGCTGCGGGCCGGGGTCGCCGCGCGGGCGCCCGCGGCGACGCGCGGTACCGGCTGGGGCGCACCGCTGAGCGGCTGGGAAACCGGCAAGTGGCTGCTCGCCATGTGGTTCTTCGGCGCCGTCATCACCGTGGGGCTGCTCAGCTTCAATCTCGATACGGTGCGGCAGGGCAACGCGCTGTTCCCCTACGTGATGGCGGGCATCGGCTATCCCGGCCTGCTGCTGGTGACGCTGGCCTTCGTCCTGCGCTTCCTGCGCTCGCTCGAGGCGCGCACCTACATGGCACTGTCCACCCCGCCGGCGGCGGCAGCCGCGGTGCCGGTCGGGGCGGCCTGACCGGGGTCCACCGCACTGGACAGACACGGGGCCGGCGCCGGACAGCGCCGGCCCCGCTCGTTTGCGGCGCGATCGTCCGCGCCGGACTTCGCACCGTTGCCGCGCGGTGCTAGCCTGCCGGCGACTTCGGGTTCGGATTCGCGCGCAGGGGAACGATGGCCGCAAGAAGGACAGCCTGGCCCGGAAGGCGGGCACCGTGAGCGGGGAAGCCGCGCTCACCTGCAAGCTCGCGCGGCAAGCCATGGCGCGCTGGCAGCCGGAGACGGAGCGGCTGCGCCAGCTCGCCGCCGGCCGGTCGCCGGGGCAGCGCCGCCAGGCGCTGCTGGAGGCGCAGCTGGCGCTCGACCAGATCGACGTGTTCGTGCGCCGCATCCAGCCGCTGCTGCGCGCCCCCGAGGCGGCAGTGCGGCAGGAGGCGGAGGTGCTGCTGACCGGCATCGACGCGCTCAAGGATCGTCTTGCCGCCATCGCCGACGGTCCGGCGGCCGAGCCGGGACAGGTCGCCAGCACTGCCGCACCATTGCCGCCGCTGCGCGATGCGTCCGGCGGCCAGGTCACCCGCTTCGAACCGCGCTATCTCGACCATCTGGCCGGGCGCCTGCCGGGCCGGCAGGAGCCGGCTGCCGCCACCTCGCCACCGGCCGTGTTCGAGACCGCCTATCGCCTGTGGCTGCAGGACGGCCAGCCCGCCGGACGCGCCGATTTCTACTGGCGCGAGGCGCTGGAAGCGCATTGGCAGCAGCGCGCCTGGGACAGCGCCACCGGCATCGACGCGGTGCCGGCGGCGCGGCTGCGGCTCGGGGGCGGTTCGGAGGAGGCCGGCGCCTTCGCCGACCTCGCTGCGACGCTGGAAAGCCTCGTGGGCGACGCCGCCCCGGACCCGGCAGCCATGGACCCTAGCCCGGAAGCGTCACACTCCGATGCGGAAGCGCCGTCCCCCGATGCGGACGCGGCGGCAGCGGCGCCGGAGTCGGCATCCCCCGAGTTGGGACCCCGCCGGCAGCGAGCGCGATACGTCAAGGGGCAGGGAATCGTGTGGACCGATGCCACGGCGGCCGATGTCCCCCCAGCCCCGCCGGCGCCGCCGCCACGGCCGGCGCCCATGGGTTCGGCCAAGGCGCGCCCGGGCAACAGGAAGAAGGGGTGGGGCGGCGCCTAGCTGGCCGGCGCGGACGGCGATTCGCTGGTGTGGCCATCGCCGGCAGTAGGGTGGGCCGGATCACCACGTGGTGAGCGAGCGCCATACGGCGCGACCTCACGGCAGGGCGGCAATTTCAGCGGGTCTTGCGCACGGAACACGCGCCACGCAGGCACGAGCGCAGCCACCGGTGCGCCAGGTCTGCGTCCATTCGCGGATGCCACAGCATCGAGATCGTGAAGGCCGCCATCGGGAAGGGCAGTGCGAAGGTCCTGACGCCGCGTCGCAATCCTGCAGTATGACGCTCAGGGACGGTGGCAATCAGCCCGGTGTCCCGCGCGAGTGCGATCGCTGCCGCAAAGCCGTTGACGACAATGCCGATACGGCGCTCGGCTCCGGCGGTCCGCGCCGCGTCGTCCACTTCGGAGCTGTGCAGTCCCCGGCGCAGGATCTGGACGTGTTCGGCCGCTCCATAGCGCTCGAGCGTCATGCGCGCGTCGAGAACAGGGTGCCCGTCTTGCGCCACGCCGACCCAGCGGTCCTCGAACAACGGCAGGGCCCGCATCTCGGGTGCAGTCGTCAGGTCGATCACGCCGGTTTCGATGTCGACCTCGCCCTCGCGCAGCGGAGCACTTTCCTTGTCGGGCTTGGCGACAAACTGCAAGGTCACACCGGGTGCTTCCTCGCGCGTCCGGGCGATGAGGCCTGGGCCGAACGTCTCCACGAAGCCCTCGCTCGTACGCAAGACAAAGCGGCGCTCCAGAGTCGCGAGGTCGAGCCTTTCGGCAGGCCGCAGGATGGCCCGCGCCCCATCGACGATCGGGCCGACCTGACCGCGCAGTTCCAGCGCCCTCGGCGTGGGCACGAGGCGGCGGCCGGCGCGGACGAGCAGTGGATCGCCGGTGGCTTCGCGCAACCGCGCCAGTGCACGGCTCATCGCCGACGGGCTCAGTTGCAGACGCCTCGCCGCGCCCGCCACGCTGCCTTCGGAGAGCAGAACATCCAGCGTCACCAGCAGATTGAAGTCGGGCATCGGCGAGCTTCCATATGGCGTTCGGTGCACGGATATGATGCGAATGCTGCGCGTTCCGCAATAGCACAAGGACGCGTAACTGACGGGCATTCGATCTCAGGAGTCTCCCATGCCCGCTCGCTACGCCCCGATCCTGTTCGGGTTCATCCTTTCGGCACTGATGTCGTTCCTCGTCTCCGGCATCGCGACTTTCCGCAACGCCGGTCCGGCCGACGGCTTTCTCAACATCTGGGTCAGTGCCTGGCTGCCGTTCTGGCTGATCGCCTTTCCGGTGTTACTGGTCGTGGCGCCGGTCGCGCGCTAGTCCGATGCCCTCGCATTCCTCCAGAGGACAGGGCTGGCGTCTCGCTTCGCTATCGCTGGCGATGCTGCTGCCGTCACTGGGCATCAGCGTCGCCAACATCGCCCTCCCCAGCTTGCGGATAGCCTTCGATGCGAGCAGCCAGGAGGCCCAATGGGTCGTCATCGCCTATCTGGTTGTCGTCACCTCGTCCCTCGTGACCGCCGGCCGGCTGGGCGACCTGTTCGGCCGCAAGCCGCTCCTGCTTGCTGGTATTGCCATCTTTTCCCTCGCCTCGCTGGGCGCCGTACTCGCTCACACCATCTGGGTCGTCGTCCTCGCCCGTGCCGTTCAGGGCCTTGGCGCCGCGATGATGATGTCGCTCACCGTCGCCGCGCTCAGCGACGCGGTTACGGTGGAACGCACCGGCACGGCGATGGGACTGCTCGGCACCGTTTCGGCAATCGGCACGGCGGCTGGGCCGTCGCTCGGCGGCCTGCTGCTCGGCATGTTCGGCTGGCCGTCGATCTTCGTGCTGATGGCCATCGCCGGACTGCTGGCCGCGTTGTTCGTCGGCACGCAGCTGCCAGCCGTCGCGACGCTCCATCGCCGGCCGGCGTTCGACCTGCCCGGCGCGTTGACTCTTATGCTCACCGTTGCGGCGTTCGCGTTGGCAACGACGCTTGGCCCCCTCACCTTCGTCAACGCCGTCCTTGGCGGACTTGCCGTGCTGGGCGTGGCAGCATTCGTTCGCATCGAACGGCGGGCTGCTGCGCCACTGATCACCGGCGCATCGGCAATGGGAACACTGTTCACTCTTGGCTCAGGCGGCACCGGCATGGCCGGCGGGTCTGGGCTCCAGGCGGTCTTCGCCGCCGCCTCCTTGTTCGTTGTCGTTGCACTCGGCCTGTCGGCCTGGGCGAACAGAGTGGAGGCGACCTCGAACGGGAATCTTCCCGGCGAAGCACCAGCTTCAGGCCGCGTTTCCGACCCGCTGATGGTGACGGCCCGCGCCAAGGTCGTCAGGGGAGGCGGCGACTAAACTGGAGCCGTGCGCCGCTTCGGCGAACGGCAGGCTGCTCTGCACGGCCTCTTTGCCGACAAGCCCGCGTCTAGCGGTCCTGGAAGGGATCGCCGGGAATGCGGATGCGCGCCGAGGCGGGGGCAAAGCGCGAGGCGATGTCGGCGGCCGATTTCTGGGTGTCGGGCAGCGGTGCCGGACCCGCTCCGCTCGCCCCCGAGATCTCGCCGCCGGCCGCCGCGGCGCTCATCGCCTGGGTCACGACGTTGAGCAGCGGCGCGCGCGGCGCTGCGGATGTCGGCACGGACGCGGGCGGCTCGGTCTGCTCCAGCAGGCCGCGGATCGCCTCCCGAACCCTGGCCGCGCTCGCCTCCATGGCCTGCCAGCGGTCGGTGAGCTCGGCGCGCTTGGCGGCCAGCACGGCGGCAGCCGGAAACGGCACGCGCACGCCGTCGACGGTGGCGTCCACCATGCCGCTCCAGTCCAGTCTGTCGTGCAGATCCTCGAACTCGCGGGCGATCGCCAGCACGTCCCGGTTGGCCTG
>NZ_DASWVV010000239.1:0-6640 GCF_036406155.1 Devosia sp.
GGCCGAGCCCGGCGCCGGCCTGCGTGGTCACCGCCCCGTGCTGGCCGCGGAAGAACTTCTCGAAGATCAGCTTGCGCTCGGTCTTGGCGATGCCGGGCCCGTTGTCCATCACCTCCACCATGTAGCTGTTGCCCTTGACCGCCGAAGTGATCTCCACCACCGGATCGTCCGCGTCGCTGTAGCTGATGGCGTTCGAGATCAAATTGATCAGCACCTGCGACAGGCGGTCCGCGTCGCCGTCGACCTGCACCTGCGCGGCGCGCCCGCCGACCGTCAGCTCCATGCCGCGCTGGCGCGCCAGGGCGCCGCATACCTCCACGGCCCGGTCGAGCGAAGCCTCGGGGTCGATGGGAACATTGTCCCAGCCGCGTTCGCCACGCTCCAGCGCCGACAGGTCGAGGATCTCGTCGAGCAGCCGGGTGAGGCGCAGGCTCTCCTTGTGGATGGTGGCGAGAAACCGCTGCCGCTCCTCGGACTTGAGCTTGCTCTCGTCGAGCAGGATTTCCGAGAACGAGCGGATCGAAGTCATCGGCGTGCGTACTTCGTGGCTGACCTGCGACAGGAACTCGTCCTTCTGGCTGTCGAGTTCGCGCAGCTGCATGTTGGCCTCCTCGAGCTTGCGCGCGGTCGAGCGCAGTTCGGCGGAGGTGCGCTCGAGTTCCTGGGAATACTCGATCACCTGCTGCGTCTCGTCGGCCATCTGCAGCACTTCCTCGAGGCTGGCCGTGTCGCCGGAAACGACCTTGGACAGCATGACGTGGGCCGAGGCGGCGCCGATCGAGCCGGCGAGCTCACGCTCCAGCCGGTCGATGAATTCGGGGGTCGGCTCGAGCGCCGTGCGCTCCACCCCCGCCGCCTCGGCGGCGGTCTCGAACAGCGCCAAGGCGCGCTGGCCCCCGAGCACGCGCTGGGCGACGAAGAACAGGTCGTTCGCCGTGGCGGAGCCGCGGATGAACTGGCCGCCGCCCGCGCCGCGGAAAAGCCCGGTGAACAGCGTCGCCTGGATGCGTTCGAGCGCCGACTGAGTGGTGAATAGCGACACGATGACCAGCGTCGTCGAGTTGAGGAACAGGCTCCAGAACACGGCGTGCACCAGCGGGTCCATGCTGCCCAGTCCGAACAGGGCCTGGGGGCGCAGCCAGCTGATGCCCCACGGTCCCTCGGCCATGAGGGAGGCGACCAGCGGGGAGGAGGATTCGAACGAGGGCAGGAAACTCGACCAGGCCCAGACGACGAAGCCGACGGCGATGGCGCTGGTCGCCGCCTTCAGCGAGGCGTCCTTCCAGAACAGGGCGGCGATGATCGCCGGCAGGAACTGGGCGACGCCGGCGAAGGAGATGAGCCCGATCGGGGCGAGGGCGTCGGAGTCGCCGGTCAAGTAGAAATAGAGGAAGCCCAGCGACAGGATGAGGACGATGGAGAAGCGGCGCGAGGCCAGCAGCGTGCGGCTCACGCCACGTTCGTCGTCCAGGCCTTCGCCCTGGGTGAACCTGAGCACGATCGGCATGACGATGTGGTTGGAGACCATGATCGACAGTGCGATCGACTCGACGATGATCATCGAGGTCGCGGACGAGAAGCCGCCGATGAAGGCGAACAGGCCGAGCGCCTCCTGGCCGGCGGCGAGAGGCAGGGTCAGCACGAACATGTCGGGATTGGCGCCGGCGGGCATGCTGGTGAGGCCATAGAGCGCGATCGGCAGGGTGAACAGGCTCATCAGCAGCAGGTAGCCGGGGAACGCCCAGCCGGCGATGCGCAGGTGGTTCTCGTCGGCGTTTTCGACCACCGTGATCTGGAACTGGCGCGGCAGGCACAGTATGGCGGCGATGGAAAGGACGTTGAGCGCCAGCCAGCGGCTGCCGAAGTCCTGGTTCGAATACATGTCGAAACCGGCCGCTTCGGCATTGGTGAAGATGGCTTCGAAGCCGCCCCCGACATAGACGACGAAGACGCCTACCGCCAGGAGGGCGGCGAGCTTGACCACGGCTTCGAAGGCGATGGCGGCGACGACGCCGTGATGCTGCTCGTTGGCGTCGACATTTCGTGTCCCGAACAGGATGGTGAACAGCGCCATGCCGGCGGCGACGCCCAGCGCCAGCGGGACCTCGTCGATGCCGACCATGCCGCCGCGCGCGCCGGCTACCGCGTGGATCGAGGAGGTGATGGCCTTCAGCTGCAAGGCGATGTAGGGCGCGATACCGATCACCGCGATGACGGTGATCAGCACCGCGAGCCGGCTCGATTTGCCGAAGCGCGACGACAGCAGGTCGGCGACCGAGGTGATGCGCTGGTTGTGGCTGATGCGCACGAGGCGCCGCAGGATGAACCACCAGCCGATGAAGACCAGCGTCGGGCCGAGATAGATGGCGAGGTATTCGAGCCCGTCGCGGGCCGCCGAGCCGACGGCGCCGTAGAAGGTCCAACTGGTGCAGTAGACCGAGATGGCAAGCGTGTAGACGATCGGCGAGCGCAGGAACGCCCCCTTGTTGTGGCGGGCCCGGCGATCCCCGAAATAGGCGATGATGAACAGCAGCCCGACATAGACGACACCGGTGGCGATGACGAAGTCGGCCGTGAGCGTCACGTATCGTCCTCCGCCGTCGGCCCCGGGGTATGTTCGCGCGGCATGCGGCTGGACAGCCACCATGCCCCGGCGATCATCGCCGCCCAGGCCGCGAACAGATAAACCAGTTCGGCCGGGATGCCGAACAGCCGCCCATCGGTCTGGAACACCAGAACGAGCGGCGGGGTGATGAGCATCGCCCCGAGGATGGTGAGGAACAGCGACGCGCTTTCCAGCTTGTGGCGTTCCATCTCAGGTCTTTGCGTCCTCGCCGAGCAGACGCCGCACTTCGCCCACGACCTCGGCATTGGCATAGGGCTTGGTGATGAAGCTGTCGGCGCCCAGGTCCATGGCGATGCGCCGGTCCTGCTGCTGGCCTTTGGCCGTGAGGATCAGCACCGGCTGCCCGCTGGTCAGCGGGTCGGCGCGGATCTGCTTGAGGACCTCGAAGCCGGAGCGCTTCGGCAGCATGACGTCGAGAACGACGACGCGCGGCCGCAGCCGGCGCACGGCCTCGAGGGCGGACTCGCCGTCCGTTACCGTCGAGCAGCTGAGGCCCGCGCGCTTGAGGATGAACTCCAGCGATTCCAGAATCGACGGCTCATCCTCGGCTATGAGTACATCCAGTGCCAATTCTCCCCCCATCGCGTCCCGGCACCCGAGCGCGGTCCTACTAAAGCGCAGTCGCGCGGAATCTCCAACATCAAACCGTATCTGCGGCGGGCCCGGTCAAGGCCTCGGATCCCGGCTGCAGGCTGCCCGGCGCGAAGGCTTCCTCCTGTCGGCTGGGGCAATCGCGGCGGGTGCACAGCCGACAGGACGGGCCGACAGGCACGTCTGCGCTCGCGTCCGCGAGGTCGAGGCCGGCCCCATACACGGTGCGGTCGGCGTGCAGCACGTCGCAGGCCAGCATCACCGAGGTATAGGTCGGCGGATCGGCGAAGCTGGGCGCGCGGTTGGCCACCGCCCGGGCAATGAACAGGTAGCGCGACCCGTCGGTGAAGCGCACCACCTGCCGCACGCTGGTGTCCGGAATGCGGAAGGCGGTGTAGATCGCCCATAGGGGACAGGCATGCCCGGAGTTGGGCAGCAGCAGCCCGGGCAGGGGAAAGTGCTTGGTCAGGCGCCCCGCCGGGTCGGAGCGCAGGAAGCCGAAGGGTACGCCCTCGGCGCCTGGCCGGCGCAGGGATACCAGGCGCTGGGCCACCTGTTCGTAGCTGGCGCCGTAGTTCTGGCGCAGTGTGTCGATGTCGTAGCGGGCCGATTCCGCAGCGTCGAGGAAGCCTTCATAGGGAAAGACGATCGCGCCGGCGAAATAGGAGCCGAGGGCGCGGTGGGCCAGTTGCCTGGCCTCGGGGCTCGACAGCAGCCTCGTGTCGATGGCCTGCGCCAGCATGTCCGGCGCCGACAGCCGCGCGTAGACGCGCGCCAGCTGGAACTGGCGGGTAGCGGCGGTGGTGCTGCTACGGAACCACAATACCCTCCCGGCCGCGTCGAAATGGTACTGGCCGGCAAAGGCGGCGCCGTCCACCTCATGCGTCGTGCTGCGCACGATGCGGACGCCGAAGCGGGTTTCGAGCAGGTGCACCAGCGTCGCCTCGCCGAACGGGCCGGCGGCCTCGATCTCGGCCCGCAGTCCCGTGCCCGCTTCCTCCAGCGCCGGAAAGTAGTTGCCTTCCGCGATGATGAGATCGTCGAGCTCCCGCCGGGGCGAGATCGAGCGCCGCGCCGCGGTGGAGCTGTCGAACTGGCCGATCAGCGTCTGCGCCACCGCCGACAGGCTGCGCGCCTCACGCGTGATTGAGCCGAGGAAACGCCGGCGCTCGGCATCATCGAGGTCCGGCACCTCCTCGAGAATCTCCGCGCCCGAGCGCATGGCGGTGATGCCCGACAGGATCTGGTGCAGCAGCTGCGAAAACAGCGGGTCGGAGCGCAGGCGGTTGAAATAGGCGTCGGCGCTGGCGGCGGCGGTGGTGTAGGCGCGGTGCAGCCGGGTGATCGCCTGGGCCGCTGCCGGATGTTGGGCCACGAGATCGCGCGCGTCGCCGGGTGCGAGCCCGGCGCGTTCCAGCACCGGATCGGAGAACGCCTCTTCCAGATCCTGCACCAGCTTCTGCTCGGATTCGCCGGTCAGGTCCTCGATGTCGATACGGAGCGCCTCGGCGATGCGGATGAGCAGCGAGCCGCCGACGTCGCGCTTGTTGCGCTCGATCAGGTTTAGGTAGCTGGGCGAGATCGCGACCTGCCGCGCCAGGGCCGCCTGGGAGGTTCCAAGTGCCCGGCGCCGCGACGAAATCCTGATTCCGATAGGGGCGCGCATGCCTGTCCTCGGCTTGTGATTGTCAACGAATTTACAACATTGCAATTAAAGCAGTACAAGTGTTTACAGAATCTTCCAGTAAATACAATGACCTATTGAACACGTTTTCCCGGCGGTCTCATAATGCGGCAGCGGTGAGGTGAACTGACCATGTATCAGACCCCCGCGCCAAAAGGAGGAGTTACCTGATGAGTGACCTGAAGGGTCTGAACCGTCGCAGGCTGCTGCAGTCCGGCGTCGCCGGCATCGTGGCGACCGGCGTCATGCCGACATTCTTTACCCGGGGCGCCTACGCCCAGGACTTCTGCAACAACCCGACTGGCGACACCGTGACCATCGGCTGCAACGTGCCGCAGACGGGTGCCTATGCCGACGAAGGCGCAGACGAACTCAAGGCCTATGAACTTGCCATCGAGCACCTCAACGGTGGCGGCGACGGCGGCATGATCCCGACCTTCTCGTCCAAGACGTTGAAGGGCAACGGCATTCTCGGCAAGAAGGTCGTGTCCGTCACCGGCGACACCCAGACCAAGGCCGACGCGGCCCGCGATTCGGCGCGCCGCATGATCGAGCGCGACGGCGCCATCATGATCACCGGCGGTTCGTCCTCGGCCGTGGCCGTGGCGGTGCAGGGCCTGTGCCAGGAAATGGGCGTCCTCTTCATGGCCGCCCTCACGCACTCCAATGACACCACCGGCAAGGACAAGAAGCGCTACGGCTTCCGCCACTTCTTCAACGCCTACCAGTCCGGCGTGGCGCTCGGGCCCAAGCTCGGCGAAGTCTACGGCAAGGACCGCGTCGCCTACCACCTGACCGCCGACTACACCTGGGGCTGGACCCAGGAAGAATCGATGATCGCCGCCACCGAGGCGCTCGGCTGGAAGACGCTGCCGCCCGTCCGCACCCCCGTGGGCGCCGGCGACTTCAGCCAGTATTTGACCCCGGTGCTCAATTCCGGCGCCGACGTGCTGATCCTCAACCACTACGGCTTCGACATGGTCAATTCGCTGACCCAGGCCGTGCAGTTCGGCCTGCGCGACAAGCAGGCCAACGGCAAGGACTTCGAGATCGTCGTGCCGCTCATCTCCGACCTCATGGCCAAGGGCGCCGGCGCCGCCATCAAGGGCATCTACGGCACCTCGAACTGGGACTGGCAGCTGTCGGACGAGGCCTCCAAGGCCTTCACCAAGTCGTTCGGCGCCAAGTTCGGCCAGCCGCCGAGCCAGGCTGCGCATACGTCCTACGTGCAGACCCTGCTCTATGCCGATGCCTGCGAGCGCGCCGGCACGTTCTACCCGCCCGAGGTGATCAAGGCCCTGGAAGGCTTCGAGTTCGACGGCCTCGGCAACGGCGCCACGCTGTACCGCGCCGACGACCACCAGTGCTTCAAGGAAGTCTACGTGGTGCAGGGCAAGGAAGCGCCCGCCAACCCGTTCGACCTGCTCGAGGTGGTGGGAACCGCGTCGCGCGAAGCCGTCACCTACGATCCGGCCATCTTCGGCGGCGAACTCGGCCCCGATACCCCGGCGATGTGCTGATCGACAGCATCAGGAGGTCCCGGCTGCGCAGGCGGCCGGGACCGCATTCCTCTTTGCATCAGGGTGGGAACTGAACCTCGATGGAAGCAATCCTCGCGCAGCTGCTCAACGGTCTCGACAAGGGTGGCGCCTATGCGCTCATCGCCCTCGGGCTGACGCTGGTCTTCGGCACGCTAGGCGTGGTCAATTTCGCGCACGGCGCGCTGTTCATGCTCGGCG
>NZ_DASWVV010000240.1:0-6204 GCF_036406155.1 Devosia sp.
GCTGGCGGCGGAAGCCGAAGCCCAGTCCGGCGCTGCCGCGCGCGAGCGCGCGCAGCATGCCGACGCGCATGCCGAGATGCTGCAGCGGCTGCAGGCCAGCTTTGGCGAAGTCGTCGATGCCGCCGCGGCTGGCGATTTCACCGGCCGCGTGCCGGCCGACTTTGCCGACCCCGAACTCAACCGGCTGGCGAGCAGCGTCAACACGCTGGTGGGCGCGATCGAGGCTGGGCTGGCCGAGACCGGCGCGGTGCTGGCCGCCCTCGCCGACACCGACCTGACACAGCGCCTCACCGGCGCATACTCGGGTGCCTTCGCCCGGCTGCAGGCCGATACCAACGCCGTCGGCGACCGGCTCACCGAGATCGTGGGCCAGCTGCGCGGGACGTCGCGGGCGCTGCGCACGGCGACGAGCGAAATCCTGTCGGGTGCCAACGACCTGTCGCAGCGCACCACGCGGCAGGCCGCGACCATCCAGGAGACGACCGCGGTCATGGAGCAACTGGCCGCCACCGTGGTCGACAATGCCCGGCGCGCCGATACGGCCAGCCTGCAGGCCGACGGCGTGACGAAGGCCGCCGAGGCGGGGGGCGACGTCATGGCGCGGGCCAATGCGGCGATGCAGAGCATCACCGCCTCGTCGGACCGGATCTCCAACATCATCGGCATGATCGACGACATCGCCTTCCAGACCAATCTGCTGGCGCTCAACGCCTCGGTGGAGGCGGCCCGGGCCGGCGAGGCCGGCGCCGGCTTCGCCGTGGTCGCGATCGAGGTGCGACGCCTCGCCCAGTCCTCGGCGCAGGCCTCGGCCGAGATCAAGCAGCTCATCCAGCAGAGCGCCGCCGAAGTCGGTCACGGCAGCAAGCTGGTGTCGGAAGCGGCGGCCAATCTCGCCGACATCCTCGCCGGCATCAAGGACAGCAACGCGGCGCTGGGCAGCATCGCCACGGCCAGCCGCGCGCAGGCGGTCTCGATCGAGGAGGTCGCCGCCGCCGTTCGCCAGATGGACGAGATGACGCAGCACAATGCGGCGCTGGTCGAACAGATGAATGCCGCCATCGAGCAGACCGAGGCGCAGGCGGCCGAGCTCGACATGGTCGTCGACGTGTTCACCATTGCCGAGCCCGCGGCCACCTCGGCGCGTGCGGCCTGAGGCCTCGCCTCAGGCCAGCGCCACCTCCACCAGCGCGCGGGCGTGCAGTTCGGCGGTGTCGTAGGTGGGCAGCGGGCTCGAGCTGTCGTCGATGAGCATCGAGATCTCGGTGCAGCCCAGGATCACCGCTTCGGCGCCGCGCGCTGCCAGCCGCGCGATGGCGTCCTGGTAGATGCGCCGCGACTCCTCGCGCACGATGCCGCGGCACAGTTCCTCGTAGATGATGCCGTCGAGATTGGTGATCCCCACGTCCGGCACGAGCACGGCGAGGCCGCGCGCCTCGAGCCCGTCGACGTAGAAGCGCCGCTGCATGGTGAAGCGGGTGCCGAGCAGCCCGACGGTCTCGAACCCGTCGGCCAGCAGCGCGTCGGCTGTCGGGGTCGCGATGTGCACGAAGGGGACGCCCAGCCGCGCCACGATGGCAGGGGCAACGATGTGCATGGTGTTGGTGGCGAGGCCGATGACGCCGCAGCCTTGCCCCTCGAGGCTCTGGGCGGCCGCGGCCAGTACCTCGCCCGCCTGCGTCCAGTCGTCGGCCCGCTGCATCGCCTCGATGGGCGCGAAATCCAGCGAATGCACGATGACCGGCGCCGAATGCAGCCCGCCGCACCGGCGCGCGGTCTCTTGGTTGAGGACGGCGTAGTAGTGCGCCGTCGATTCCCAGCTCATGCCGCCGATGAGGCCGATGGTCTTCACGACGCCGCCTCGTGCCGCTCGCGCACTTGCCCCGGCAGCCCGGCGAAGGCGGCGACGACCTCGCGATAGGCCGCCCGCTTGAACGGCACGATCAGCTCGGGCAGCCGGTCGAGCTCCTCCCAGCGCCACTGGCTGAACTCGGCCGGGTAGGCGCCGCCCCCGGGCCGCAGCACCTCGATCTCCGTCTCCTCGCCGGTGAACAGGAAAGCGAACCAGCGCTGGCGCTGGCCGCGATACTTGCCCTTGAGGGCGATGCCGAGCGCCTCGTCCGGCAGGTCGTAGCAGATCCATCCCGGCGCTTCGGCGAGCAATTCCACGGAGGTGATCGAGGTTTCCTCGAACAGCTCGCGGCGGGCCGCTGCGAGCGGCGCCTCGCCCTTGTCCACGCCGCCCTGCGGCATCTGCCAGGGGGCGGCCGCTTCCGCCGGGGCCTCGGAATCGGCCTCCGGCCGGCGTCGCCCGATGAAGACCCGGCCCTGCCGGTTGAAGACGGCGGTGCCGACGCAGTCACGATAAGGCATCTGTTCGCGGACGGGCATGGGATCAGCTCTTCATCAGGGCACTGGCGGGAACGAGCAGGATGCCCCTGGCTTCGAGGTCACGCGCCCATTCGGCGATGGTCTGCACCGACACCGGCAGCGCCGTGGCGATGCCGATGGCGTGGCCTTCGGCCCGCGCCTTGGCTTCGAGCCGGGCGAGGCTTTCCAGGATGGGCGCCCGCGCCGGGTTGCCGTCGAGCATCATGTCGGCGCGGGCGAAGGGCACGCGGTTGGCCTGCGCCAGTTGCGGCGCCAGCGAGCGATTGGAGGAGCCATCGTCGAGATAGGCCAGCCCGCGCGCCCCCAGTTCCTCCATCATCGGGCCGAAATCGGTGCCCGAGGCGGTGAAGCGGGCGCCCATGTGGTTGACGATGCCGGCATAGCCGCCGAACACGCTCATCACCTTGTAGAGCTTTTCCAAATTGTCGCGCGGCGCCTGGCCGGTCAGCAGGGTCTCGGGCCCGGGGTCGTTGTCCGGATAGTCGAATGGCTCGAGCGGCACCTCGAGAAAGATCTCGTGGCCATCGAGGCGGGCGGCGCCGACCGAACGCTCGAGTCCCTTGCCATAGGGGGCGAAGGCCAGCGTCACCGCCTCCGGCAGGGCGTCGACCGCCTCGAGCGATCCGGCGGGGTTCAGCCCGAGCCCGGTGACGACGATGGCGACCAGCGGCCGCGCCCCGGCGGTCGCAACCGTGACCGAGGCGCGCGAATAGGCCGCGAACGGCGTCTGGCCGCTTGTCGAGACCCGCGGCACCGGACCGAAGGGGGTCTCCTCGACGAGGCCGGGCAGATTGCCCCAGGCGTCGGGGACGGCGGCCACCGCCTCCGGCTCGGCGGCGCCGGCGGCCGCGGCGGGAAGCGAGGCGGGCAGGCCGGCCACGCTCGTGACCGGGATTTCGGGTCCGACCGTGATCGGTCCGGCCGGCGCGACGGCGGCGTTCTCGCCGATGACGGCGTTGGCAGTGCGGGTGGTGTTGAGCGCGACCTCGGCCACCGGGCGGCCGCCATCGGGATCGTCGACGAGGCCGACGCGCAGGGCGACGCCGCCGATCAGCACGGCGACGCCGACAAGGGCAAGCCGGCCGACGGGCAGCCGCCGAAGGCCCTGGCGGGCCTGCACGTCGCGCCGCTTGCGGCGACCGAGCGGTGCGTCGAGGTCACTCACCATCCGCCGCCCCGACCGTGGCCGTACCCGTCCCGGCGATGCACCTGCCCTCAGCCGAGGGGCCGGGCCGGAAAGGCGGCATTGGTCTCCTCGCCCAGGATCAGCCGGATGGCGTACTGCAGTTGGTTGTCCTTTTCCTTCTCGGACGGGACATAGACCGAGGAGCCGACGGTCGCCGTCTCCTCGGTACCGCCGCCGATCTGGCCCTGCAGACCCGCCTCGCCGATGATCTCGTCGCGGCCCTTGAACTCGTCGGGGACGTCCTGGGTTACGACGATGTCGGGCTGGATGCCGGCCGCCTGGATGGAGCGGTTGGACGGCGTGTAATAGCGCGCCGTGGTCAGGCGCATGGCGCCGTTGGGCCCGAGGTTGATGATCGACTGCACGGAACCCTTGCCGAAGGACCTGGTGCCCACCAGGGTGGCGCGCTTGTGATCCTGCAGGGCGCCGGCGACGATCTCGGCGGCCGAGGCCGAGCCGCCATTGATCAGCACCACCAGCGGCACGTCGGCGATCTTGGCGTCGAGCGGGTCGGGGCGGGCGTCGTAGCGGGCGCTTTCCTGCTCGACGCGACCGCGCGTCAGCACCACCGCGCCCTGCTTGAGGAAGGCGTCGCTGACCATCACCGCCTGGTCGACGAGGCCGCCGGGATTGTTGCGCAGATCGAGGATGATGCCCTTGGGCGCGACGCCCTTGCGCTCGCCGAAGATGTCCTTGACCGCCTGCTCGATGCCGACATAGGCCTGCTCGGAGAAGCGCGCCAGCCGCAGCAGGGCGATGTCGCCCTCCATGCTCCAGCGCACCGCGCGCATGGCGATGATGTCGCGGGTGAGTTCGAAGTCGAGGGGCTGGTCGACGCCTTCGCGCACCACGGTGAGCTTGATCTTGGTGCCGACCGGCCCGCGCATCTTTTCGACCGCCTGGTCGAGGGTGAGCCCCTGCACCGCCTGCCCGTCGATCTCGACGATGAAGTCGTTGGCGAGGATGCCGGCCTTGGCAGCGGGCGTGTCGTCGATGGGAGAGACGACCTTGATCACCCCTTCTTCCATCGTCACCTCGATGCCGAGGCCGCCGAACTTGCCGGTGGTGTCCTCCTGCACGTCGGCGTAATCGACCGGCTCGATATAGCCCGAGTGCGGATCGAGCGAGGTGAGCATGCCCTGGATGGCGGCGTGGATCAGCTCGCGCTCGTCGGGTGCGTCGACATATTCGGCACGGATGCGCTCGAAGATTTCGCCGAACAGCATGAGATCGGCGTCGATCTCCTCGGCGGTCCGGGGTGTCGGCGCCGGCGCCGCCGTCTCGGCCGGGGCGCCGGGCTCGGCCGGCTGGTCCTGGGCGATCAGGGCGGTCCCCCCGAACAGCGCCAGTGCGAGCGCGATCAGGGAAGCGCGGACGGGCGTGAGGCGCATCGGGTTCTATCCATTCTCGACCGGGTTTGTCGGGCGGGCCCACCAACCGGTCGGGTCGACGGGCTCGTTGTCTTTTCGCATCTCTATATAAAGCGTTGGCCGGGAGACGCCAGCGCTGGTCGAAACCGTTCGACCAATTGTCCGTGACCCCATGGTTCCCAAGGGTTCGCCCATGAGCACGAACTGGCCGATGTCGACGCTGACCGAGGCCAGGCCGGCGAGCAGCAGGGTGTAGTTCTGGCCCGTATCGAGAATGACGATCTGGCCGTAATTGAGGTATTCGCCGCGGTACAGCACCCAGCCGTCCGCAGGCGCCACCACCTGGGCATCGGCGCGCGTCACCAGCGAAATGCCGCGCGAAATCCCGCCAAAGCCGTCGGCGGCGCCGTAGTCGACCACCGCCACCCCGCTCGAAGGCAAGGTCAGGTAGCCGCGGGCCTGCGCGAAGGGCACGGCCGGCTGGACCCGCTCGGTATTGGCCAAGGCCAGCCGGATGGTGGCCGCGTCAAGGAGCGGCGCCTCGCCGCCGGCATTGGCCTTGGCGGTGGCCTCGGCGGCTACGGCCACGGCGGCGGCGCGGCGCGTCAGATCGTCGATCAGCTGCTTGAGCGATGAGGCCTTGGCCGCAAGCGCCTCGGCCTCGGCCTGCTCGGCCGCGATCTCGGCGGTGATCCGGCCCTCGCTCTGCTTGCGCGCCACGATCAGCGTGGCGATGCGCAGCTGCTCCTCCTCGAGAATCTCGAAATTGGCCCGCAGCCGCGCCTCCTCCTCGAGCGCCGCCGCCTTCACCGCGGCGAGCTGGGTCAGGTCGGCGGTCAGCGCCGCCGCCTTGGCCCGCAGCTGCGGGACGATGGCGGAAATGAGCAGGGCGCTGCGGGCCGAACCGAGCGCGTCTGACGGATCGACAATCAGCGCCGGGGGCGGATGGCGGGAGATGCGCTGCAGCGCGGCCAACACGCTGGAAACGGCCTCTCCGGCGCCGTCGAGGCGGCCGCGCACTTCCATCTCCTGGACGATGAGCTGGCCGAGCCGCTCTTCCATCTTGCCGATCTCGGCCTCGGCGTTGCGCACGCGTTGCGCCGCGGCGATCAGCTCGGCGCTCTGGCGCGTGCGGTCGCCCTGCATGGCCGCGATCTCGGCCTTGAGCGTCTCCACCCGCTCGCGCGACAGGGTGATCGAGGCTTCGATCTCGGCGAGCGCCTGCTGTTCGGCGGCGGCCGGCGCCGCCGGCCCGGTTTC
>NZ_DASWVV010000241.1:0-10386 GCF_036406155.1 Devosia sp.
GGCGCTGTCGCGGCCGTGGCCGAGCCGGTCGCCGTGCCCGGAAGGCCGCTGGTCGTGGCCGAGCCCGAACCGGAGGCGGTGCCCGAGGTGCCGGTGCTCGACACCGAGGCGAGCCCGGAAGACCTGATGCCGCCGTTCTCGGTGACCGACCCCCTGATCGTGGCCAAGGTGCAGCGCGGCCTCGCCAGCCTGGGCTTCCTGCATGGCCCCGCCGACGGCGTCGCCGGGGAAGCGACGGCCAAGGCCATCCGCAACTTCGAGGTCTACTACAACTACAAGGTCACGGGCCGCATCTCGCCGGAACTGCTCGACCTGCTTGTCGCCAACGGCGCCTCGATCTAAAGCGTCGGCATGCTGCGCACCGACATCTGGACCGGCGCCTTCGTGCGCCGGCACAACGACCTCGGCCACATGTGCGTCGTCGCGCGCCGGGGCGACCCGGTCGCGGGGCAGGTGTTCGTCGTGGTCGATCATCTCGACGGCACCGCCTCGCTGTTCACCCCCGCCCCGGCGGCCGCCCGTACGGACGACGGCGCCGACCGGGTCTTCCAGCTGCGCTTCGAGCGCGTGGAGCTGCAGCGGGTCGACGAGCGCATCGCCCAGGAACAGCGATTCGACCCGGACCTGTGGGTGCTGGCGCTGGAGTTGAGGAACGGCGAGCCGGGGCTGAACGTGCTGCCGCAGTGAGCCGCTGCCGCGGCGGCGGGATGCCTCAGCCGGCGCGCTTGGCGCCGATGCGGGCGAGGGCCTCGATGGCCTGGTCGACCACCTGGTTGCGCTCGGGCGCCACCCTGGGCGTGCGCCTGCTGGGCTCGGTGAAGGGCTGGTATTCGGGCCTGGCCAGGTCGAGCAGGTTGGTCTCGCCGCGCCAGGCACTCATCAGGTAGGCGGTGGCGTCGACGCCGACGGTTTCGAACAGGCCCGAGAACACCGACAGCGACCCGGAGCGGTCCTCATCGTGCGAGGTGGCATGGATGAGCACCTTGAGCCCGTCATGGGCGCTGCAACCGAAGGCGCGCAGCACCACGAACAGCGCGGCGCCGCTGGTGTCGTGCGCGATCTGGCCGCAGCGCACCTCGTCGAGCGCCGTGATCTGGTGCAGCAGGCGCGTGACCTCGGGCCGGCGGTTCTCGGCGAACAGCTTCATCAGGGCCCGGGTGAGTTCCCCCCGGGCCACGGAGAGCTGTTCGAGTGTCTTCTTGATCGGCGCCGGCGGGGTGGCGCGATGCGCGAACGCCCGGATCACCTTGATGCGGTCGTTCTCGTTGAGATCGAAGAAGGCCGGCGCCAGCAGGGCGCAGTCGAAATCGTCGCGGGCGGCGAGCGACCAGGCGACCTGGTGGTCCATCTGCGCCGAGCGCGCCAGCGCGCTGAGATAGGGCCCGCGCGGGACGATCGACGTGTTGGTGGCGAGGGCGCGGTAGACCTTGCGGCTGTTGAGCTGGAACAGCTTGGCGAGGACGACGTTGGTGAGGTCGCTGCGCCGGGCCAGCGCGGCGGCGGCGGCGACGTCGCCCGCCGAGACGATCTTCAGCATGGTAGCTTCGGAAAGTTTCGGCGCCGCCACGAGGAAATCGGCGAGGTCGTCGCCGAGATGGGTGATGACCAGCGTCTCGAGTTCCGCCGACAGGCTCTCCGAGCGGCCGAGCGTGGCCGCCGCCTTGGCGCGGGCGGCGGGGGAGGCCTGCGGAAACAGGCGCTGGGCGAGGATGGTGAACTGCTCCAATTCGGCCTGGGTCGGCCGGCCCCGCCGCGCATAGGCGTCACAGGCAGCGACGAGCAGCGTGTTGGTGCGATCCGTGCCCCCCGCTTCGATCAGAAGCTGGAAGGTCTCGTAGGGTTGGAAGCCGATCATCGTGAGCCCCGAATCGCCCGGTTTCAGGCGATTTTCGCGTGCCCGAACTATTTCAGCCAAATCGTTAGCGAACTGTTAACCTTGACGAAGTCTTAATCGGAGCGGTCCGGGGCTGCGCCGTTTTCGATCGGGGAGCCGGGGGGGCAACAGGGGGCGGACGATGGAGGCTGGGTTGGGAAAACTCGTCCAATTCGACAGACGCAACCGTCGTCCCCAGGCCGGTCCCGCTCTCGCCGTGCCGGCCGCGCCGGGCGGCGCCAAGATCTACATCTTTACCGGCGTGCGCTACCAGCGCGACGACGCGCCCGTTCCCGGCAAGCCGCTGGGCGGGGCGCGGGTTACGCACAAGCGCGGGTGAGCGCCGACGGGCGCCGGCCTCAGGCCGGGTTGTTGCGGCAGACGATGCGCCCGAGCGCGGCCTCGTAGCGCTTGCGCATGACCTGGTGGGCGGGGGCGAGGCGGACGGCGACGAAGACGTCGTCCTCCCTCGATTCGACGATCAGCAACCCCGGGGCGACGTCGAGCTGCTGCTGCGCGAGCAGGCGGGTCTGGTCCTGGTTGAAGATGCCAAGTTCGAGGTTCTGCCCGATCCCGTCGCGGTTGGTGGTGGAGTAAAGCACCGTGCCGGCCCGGTTGTAGACCGCCACCGACCAGTAGGCGAGGGGCAGCACGCCGCGGACCATGCCCGGCCCCTGCCTGAGATCGAGGCGGCAGACGGCGTAGGCCAGCTCGGGATCGAGGCGCAGCGGGTTGGGTTCGCCCGGCAGCGCCGGCGCCAGCACCACCGCCCGGTTCAGCGCGTCGAGGCCGCCCACGCGGGCCCACGCCGCGTTGGCGGCGAGGCTCGGCAGGCTGAGGATGACGACGAGGTGGATGGCCCCGCCCAGCACGACGCCGGCGAGCAGCCACAGCGCGGTGCGGATCACGGGCACCCCTCCCTGATGATGGAGGGCAGGGTCGCCTCGGTGGGGCCCACCCCGGTGAAGCTCGCCGTGTCGTAGAGCGTGAGGGCCAGGGCGAAGCTGCCCTCGCCGGTGATCTCCAGCCAGTTGTAGGGGCTGAGCGTCCTGCTCACGTAGAGCTGCATGGAACCGTCCTGGGCGCGGGCGATGCGGGCGCTGTGGAAAGCGGCGGGGCCGCCGGGCCGGGCGATCGGGCTGCCGTCGAGGTCGGTCGGCACCAGCGTCCAGAACGTCGCCAGCGGCGTGGTTCCGTCGATGCGGTAGCGGCACGCCCGGTCGAGAAGCTGGCCGTCGCTGTCGCGGGTGGCGACGAACTGCAGGCCCTCGCTGGCCCCGAGTTGCAGGGCGCCGGTGCGGGACACGAAGGCGCGCGTGTAGGGGTCGGGTGTCGGCGAGCCGGCATCCCGCCACGCGGCCCACGGCCCGATCTCGATGGTGCCGAAGATGCTGGCCGAGCTGAGCGCGTACCACGACAGGCCGAAGCCCACGACCAGCGCGGTCGCAATGGCGGCGAGCAGGTGTCCGAGAAAGCGCAAGTCCTAAAGGCTCTCTTTGGTGGCGGGCCGGGGCGGCTGGGCGAGCACTGCCTGCCCGCCGGGGCGCCCGTCCTGCAGCGACTGCTTCAACAAATCCGCCATGTCGAGCAGCTTGCGCGCTGCCGCCGGCTGCAGCACCGGGGGGCGCTCCGCCTGCGGCTCGAGCGGCGCCTGCTCCTCGGTGGCGGCGATGACGAACGGCGCCGGCTGGAAGTCCACGCCGAAGACCGGCTTGATCTCGACGTTGGTGTGGGCATAGGCCATGAATTTCTGCCAGGCGATGGTGGGCAGCAGGCCGCCCGTCAAATTGTTGGTCTTGGAGAAGTCGTCGTTGCCGAACCATACCGCCGCCACGTAGTTGCCGGTGAAGCCGCAAAACCAGGCGTCGCGGTAGTCGCTGGTCGTGCCCGTTTTGCCGGAGGCGGGAACGCCCTCGATCTGGGCCCGGCGGCCGGTGCCGTTGGTGACGACGAGGCGCATCATGTTGTTCATGTAGCGCACCGTGCGCTCGCTCAACACGCGCTGGCGCGGCGCGTCGGGATTCATCTCCCACACCGGCTCGCCGCGCAGCGTGGTGATGCGGGTAATGCCGAAGGCGGGGCTCTTGTAGCCGCCATTGGCGAACACGGAATATGCGGAAGTCATGTCGAGCACGCTCACCGAGGCGACGCCGAGCGCGAGCGAGCGCGTAATCGGAAAATCGTTGGTGATGCCCATGCGGTGGGCGGTCGCGGCGATCGGCTCGCGCCCGGTCTTGATCGAGAGCGTCACCGGCACCGTGTTGATGGAGGCGGCGAAGGCGTTTTCCAGCGTCACCGAGCCCTTGTAGTTGCGCCCGTAGTTCTGTGGGCACCAGTTGCCGATGCACACCGGCCGGTCGCTGATCGCCGTCGTCGGCGAATAGTCCGGCAGCATCTCGAATGCGGTGGAGTAGACGAATGGCTTGAAGGCCGAGCCCGGCTGCCGGTTGGAGACGATGGCGCGGTTGAACTGGCTCTTGCCGTAGTCCATGCCCCCCACCATGGCGCGCATGGCGCCATTGGGCTCGACCACGACCATCGCCGCCTCGCTGACGCGGTACTGTTCGCCCTGCTCGCGCACAACCGAAGTGACGGCGTCCTCGGCGTAGGACTGCAGCACCGGGTCGATGGTGGTGCGCACGACGAAGCTGTTGGCGTCGGTGTCCCCGATCAGCTTCTTGGTTTCCTCGAAGGCCCAGTCGAGGAAGTAGTTGGGCGAGTTGATCTCGAAGGAACGGTCGACCGGCACGGCCGGCGAGCGCCGCGCCGCCGTCACCTGCCCCTCGGTGAGGAAGCCGGCGTCGACCATGCGGTTGAGCACGACGTTGGCGCGGCCGCGCGCCGCCGCGAGGTCGACATGCGGGGCGAACTTGGTGGGGGCCTTGAACAGCCCGGCCAGCATGGCCGCCTCGGCCAGTGTCACGTCGGTGATCTTCTTGCCGAAGTAGAACTCGGCCGCCGCCGCGGCGCCGAAATTGCCGCCGCCCATATAGGCCCGGTCGAAATACAGCTTGAGGATCTCGTCCTTGCTGTAATTGGTCTCGAGCCAGATGGAGAGGAAGGCCTCCTTGATCTTGCGCTCGATGGTGCGCTCGTTCGACAGGAACAGGTTCTTGGCGAGCTGCTGGGTGATCGAGGAGCCGCCCTGCAGCGAACTGTCCCCCTGGGCGTTGGACATGAGCGCCCGCAGCGTGCCGAAGATGTCGATGCCGAAATGCTTGTAGAAGTGCTGGTCCTCGGTCGCCAGCGTGGCCTTGATGAAGTAGTCGGGCAGCTTGTCGAGCGGCACGGAATCGTCGGAGCGGATGCCGCGCCGGCCGATCTCGTTGCCGTAGCGGTCGAGGAAGATGACCGAGATGTCCTCGGCCCGGTTGAATTGCCCCGAGGCCGTGGCATCGAAGGCGGGCAGCGCCAGCGCCGTCATCAGCACGGCGCCGATGGCTCCGAAGCTCAACCCATCGGAGAGGATCTCGACGAAGAAGCGCCTGATGCCGGCGACGCGAAAATTGGCGAAGAAGTCCTGGAGTCTGGTATAGCCCCGGCCCAGCGACTGCCAGAACTCGTACATGGCGGAGTCGAGCCAGGCGTCCGCATCGAGCATGCGGGCTTTCTTGCGCCGCTTTTCCTTGTGATAGAACGGGTCCTGCACGGAAGGCCTCGCAGCTCAACGGGCCCCGGATTCTTCCCGTTTCGGGCAGCGAACGCAAGGGCGTCACTCGCTTAGGGCGGCCCGCCGCCGCAGGCAACAGCAAACAGCAGGAGAGGCAGGGATTTGGCATTCTGGGAGGACAAGATACTCGAGGAGATGTCGGCGGAGGAGTGGGAAGCGCTGTGCGACGGATGCGGTCGCTGCTGCCTGATGAAGCTCGAGGACGAGGACACGGGCGAGATCTACACCTCCGACGTCCACTGCCAGCTGCTCGACGGGCAGAGCTGCCGCTGCTCCGACTATGCCAACCGGCACGCGCGCGTGCCCGACTGCATCAAGCTGACGCCGGAGAACGTGCGCACGGTCTCGTGGATCCCGCGGACCTGCGCCTACCGGCGGCTGGCCGAGGGCAGGGGGCTGGCCTGGTGGCATCCGCTCATCTCGGGCGACCCTGAAACCGTTATCGATGCGGGCGTTTCCGTGCGCGGCCGCACGGTTCCGGAGGACTCCGTGCCGCCGGGGGAATGGGAGCAGCACGTCGCCGACTGGCCGGAATGGGAGCCGCCGGACGAAATCTGATGCATCACGCGATCGTGATGCCGCAAGCCTCGGCGGGAATTGTGTTTTGCGCCCCCACACATGTGGCGGGCGGAACCCTTGCGGCGCCGGGGGGTGCCAAGACATGTCAGGGCCGCTGTCGCATCCCGGCCGCATTCCCGCCGCGCCGATGAACGCCAGATGAACGGCAGCTTTATTTACCCTTCAGCGCGCCCGCCCATATAAGGCCGCAACACACGCGCTTCCGGCGCTTCCCGAACTCTCAGGAGACGCACCCTATGCACCTTGCGACAAGACTCGCAGCCGCGATCGTTGCCATTGGCCTCGTCGCCACCCCGTCCTTCGCCGCCGATCCGACCGGCACCTGGCAATCCACCACCGGCGAAAGCCGCTACAAGGTTTCCTATTGCGGCGACGGAACGCAGCTATGCGCCAAGCTGACCTGGCTGCGCGACGACGCCCGCACGGCGGAGAACCTGCCCTATCTCGGCCGCTACGTGGTCAGGGGTGCCGTCCCCGCCGGCGGCAACCAGTGGGAGGGAAGCGTCAGCTACAACGGCGAGACCTTCGCGGGCCGCGTCACCATGGTGAGCGCCAATGCCCTGAGGCTGAAGGGTTGCAAGGGCATGTTCTGCCAGTCGATGGAATTCAACCGCATCTGAGCGAGACTGCCTCCGGCATAGGCAGCCGAAGAACTGCCGTACTCGGCCCCGCGCACACCGCCTGCGCGGGGCCGCTTTGTTTGAGCGGGGGGAGGCAGGGGCGACGGGGGCCAAACAGAAAGGCCCCGCTCGAGGGGATGAGCGGGGCCTTCGGGTCATCGGCCGAAGCGGACGACCGTAGGAGACGCAGCCTGGGAGGAGGAGGAGGGGCTGCAATCCCTTGCCCCCAAGATCGGCATTGGCGCCGCGTTGCACAATCGCAAACTGGGAACGGCAGCCATGCGCCCAGTGCAGCCGTAGCCCACCGGAAGGCCCCCGCTTGCGCGCGACCCTGCCGCCGGGCCAAATCGTCTTGGCAAAAAAAGAGGCCCCATCCGAAGATGGGGCCCAATGACTGGACCGAAGCCCAAATCCAAAGTTGTGGCAAATGGACGAGGGAGGAGGATTCGCCATTTGCCAGCGGGTCTCTGTCGAGGGAGGAGGTACGACGTCGACCCGGTTGTCGCAGACCTGGACCGAGGGAGGAGGAGACGGTGCAGGTCACGTCGACAAGGCGGAATATGCCGATGCCGACCCATGTCGACAAGGGCCATACATACATGCCAGCCATGCGTTTCGCGCAGGGTGTACCCAGAACGCCGAGCCGCCCTCTTCGCGCCGCCCGCATCGTGCGGCGCAAAAAATAAGGCCTCGCTCGAGGGGAGAGCGAGGCCTCAGTGGCGGGTAAAATGACCCGCTGGAGGAACGGACGCCGGGAACAGGGAGGGAGAGATCGCCCGGCGTCAGCACCTGCGATATAGGTAGGCCCGGCTGACCTATCAAGGCCTTGCCGGCATGCCAGCCATGCGCCTTCTACATGGCTCGTGCGGCGAAGGCGGAACGGGCCGGTGCCGGCCGGTCAGTAGCTCCACTCGCGCGCCTTGCCGACGATGAAATCGCGGAAGACGCCGACGCGCTTGGAGCTCTTGAGTGCGGGCGGGTAGACGAAATAGGCCTCGTAGGCCGGCAGTTCGACGCCGTCGAGCACCCGCCTGAGTTTGTCCTGGCCCTCGGTCACGTAGGCCGGCAGCATGGCGATGCCGATGCCGGCGACGGCCGCCTGCATCATGCCGTAGATGGCGTTGACCTTGAGCGACGAGCGCCGCGGGCTCGAGTCGGGCCGGCCCAGCCGCTCGATGAAGTTGATTTCGGCGAGATAGGACGGCACCGGCTCGCCGAAGGTGATGATGCGGTGGTTGTCGAGGTCCTCGACGCTCCTGGGCTCGCCATGCGCGGCGAGGTAGTCGCGCGAGGCGTAGAAATGGTTGTGCACCGTGAACAGCTTGCGCTGGATCATCTCGGACTGGTTGGGCCGGTGCAGCCGGATGGCGACGTCGGCCTCGCGCATGGCGAGGTCGAGCTCGGCGTCGTTGAGCTTTATCTCGATCTGGATGTCGGGATAGAGCATCAGGAACTCGTGGACGCGCGACGACAGCCACGTGGACCCCAGGCCCACGGTGGTGGTGACCACGAGCAGGCCGGTCGGCACGTCCTGGCTCTCGCTCATCTGCGTCTCGACCTGCTGCAATTCCCAATGCATGCGGTGTGCCGTGCGGAACAGCTGCTCGCCCACCTCGGTCAGCACGAGGCCGCGGGCGTGGCGGATGAACAGCTTGAGCGAAAGGTCTTCCTCGAGGGCCGAGATCTGCCGCGAGACGGCCGACTGGCTCATGCCGAGCTTCTCTGCGGCGTGGGTGAAGCTCCCGGATTCGGCGGCGGTGTGGAAGATGCGGAGCTTGTCCCAATCCAGCATGAACGCTACTCGGCCGCTTCGGCGAGTTCGTGCTCTGCCAGGTAACGTTCGGCCTCCAGCGCCGCCATGCAGCCCATGCCGGCGGCCGTGACCGCCTGGCGGTAGACGTCGTCGGTGACGTCGCCGGCGGCAAACACCCCGGCGATGTTGGTCTGGGTGGTGCCGGGGATGACCTTGAGGTAGCCGCCCGGCTTCATGTCGAGCTTGCCGGCGAAGATCGAGGTAGCCGGGGCGTGACCGATGGCGATGAAGACGCCGTCGGCGTCGAGCCGGGTGAGCTTGCCGGTCGCGGTGTCGCGGATGGTGACCCCGCTGACCGAGAGCGGCGCCTCGCTGCCGTGGACCTCGGCCACCTCGGCGTTCCACACGACGTTGATCTTGGGGTTCTTGAACAGCCGTTCCTGCAGGATGCGTTCGGCCCGGAATTCGCCGCGCCGATGGATGACGGTCACCCTGGAGGCGAAATTGGTGAGGAACAGTGCCTCCTCGACCGCGGTATTGCCGCCGCCGATGACCACCACTTCCTTGTTGCGGTAGAAGAAGCCGTCGCAGGTGGCGCAGGCGGAGACGCCGAAGCCCTGGAATTTCTGCTCGGAGGGCAGGCCCAGCCAGCGCGCCTGGGCGCCGGTCGCGATGATCACCGCGTCGGCCGTGTAGTGGGTGCCGCTGTCGCCCTTGAGCACGAACGGCCGCTGGTCGAAATCGACCTCGACGATGATGTCGTTGACGATCCGGGTGCCGACATGCTCGGCCTGCGCCTTCATCTGCTCCATGAGCCACGGCCCCTGGATGACGTCGGCGAAGCCGGGATAGTTCTCGACATCGGTGGTGATGGTGAGCTGGCCGCCCGGCTGGATGCCCTGGATGAGCACCGGTTCGAGCATGGCGCGCGCCGCGTAGATGGCCGCGGTATATCCGGCCGGGCCCGACCCGATGATGACCACTTTGGCGTGCATGAAAAGCGCTCCAGCTAACCGCTTGTCCGAAGCGCTAAAATAGGGGCTTGGCACGGCGCCTTTCAAGGCCGGTGGCGGCGGCATGCGCCCGTCGCATGCCGCAACTCACCGAAAACGCGCGTGTTCCGCCCCGGGGGCGGACAAAGTGCCGCTAGACGAACTTCACGTCCAGCACTTCGTAGGAGCGCGAGCCCCCCGGCGCGCTCACCTCGAACGAATCGCCGATCGACTTGCCGATCATGGCGCGGGCGATGGGCGAGGACACCGAGATGCGGCCCTTGCCGGCATCGGCCTCGGCGTCGCCGACGATGGTGTACTGCTTCTCGTCCTCGGTATCCTCGTCGAGGAGCCTGACGGTGGCGCCGAACTTGACGGTGTCGCCCGACAGCTTGCTGACGTCGATGACCTCGGCCAGCGCCAGCAGCGATTCCAG
The DNA here is from genome assembly GCF_036406155.1 of Devosia sp. GTDB lineage: Bacteria > Pseudomonadota > Alphaproteobacteria > Rhizobiales > Devosiaceae > Devosia_A. The sequence goes on from NZ_DASWVV010000241.1 coordinate 9,924, forward strand.
TTCCTGGATGCGGCCCTCGTTGAGGCTCTGCTGCTCCTTGGCGGCGTGGTACTCGGCATTTTCCGACAGGTCGCCATGGGCGCGTGCCTCGGCGATCGCCGCGATGATCGCGGGGCGGTCCTCGGCGGTGCGGCGGCGATGTTCCTCGCGCAGCGCGACGTGGCCGCTCGGCGTCATGGGGATCTTGTCCATTCTCGTCTCCAGTCGACAGGCCAAACAAAAAGGTTACCCTGCCAAACACGATCGGTTCGGCGGGCAACAACTCTCGGGGAAACTGCGGGCCAGACTGCCCCGGCCCGGGATTGCGGTCAAGCTCGCGGTGCCGCGGCGGGGCACGGCCCGGCGGCGGCCCGCTCCATATCGTGCCGTCCGTCAGCTTTTCAAGGATGCGTTGCCGCCCGCCCGCTGCGCCGCCGCCAGCGCCGCGGCGAGGCCCACGGCGGGACTGGTGAGGGGGAGCGCG
>NZ_DASWVV010000242.1:0-37467 GCF_036406155.1 Devosia sp.
AGTTCGATGCGCTCCCGGCCCGGGCCGATGGCGGCCAGGGCGGCCTCGGCGGCGCCGGCGATGGCGGCGAGGCGCGCGCCGGCCGGCACCACCTCGTGCACCCTGCCGACGCCGGTCCCGGCATAGAGCGCCATCGCCTCGAACTCCCCGTGCATCGAGCGCAGCGGCGAGTCGGTGCTGAACAGGCGGATGGGGCGGCCCTCCTCTTCCCCGATCACGGCCGGCGCCGCGACGAAGGGGTCGCCGCGCCCGCCTTCCGTCACCGCCGAGCGCAGCACCCGCACCGGCGCGCCGGGCGGCCAGTTGACGTGAAAGGCCTCGGTCAGCACCGTGTCTTCGGCCGTCGCCGCCAGCAGGCGCTGCTTGTGGTAGTCATGTGCGAAGGCCTCGACGGTAGCGATCAGCGCCGTGCCCAGCACCGCCCCCTCGGCGCCGAGCGCGAGAACAGTGGCGACGTCGCGCCCGTCGGCGATGCCGCCGGCGGCGAGTACCGGCAGCGTCGTTGCCGCCAGCACCTCAGGCAGCGTCTCGGCCAGCGGCCGCGTGGCACGGACGTGCCCGCCTGCTTCGACCCCCTGGGCGATCAGCATCTGGGCTCCGGCCTGCTGGGCCGCTGCGGCCTCGGCGCCCGAGCCGACCTGGTAGACGACGGTGATGCCGGCGTCGCGCAGGCGCCGGACCACGGCCGGGTCGAGGTCCCAGAACAGGCAGACGACCGGTACTGCCAGCGCGATGCAGCAATCGATCTGGGCGGCGAGCAGCGTCGCGTCGGTCGCCGCCGGGATGAGGTTGACGCCGAAGCGCTCGTGCCCCGCCTCGCGCACGCGCCCGACCTCGGCCTCGATGAGGCGGACCGGCTCGCGCACCATGCCCAAAAAGCCGAAGCCGCCGGCCGCGGCGACCGCGGCGACGAGTTCGGAGCGGGCGACCCCGCCCATGCCGGCGAGGACCAGCGGGGCGCGGCAACCGAGCAGGTCACAGGCCGGCGTGTGCAGGATCGCGTGCGTCATGTGTCCTCCCGGTTGCCCTGTTCCGCCGCTCCCCTACGTCCGGTGGACCATGCCCTTGGCGAGGATCTCGGCCACGGCGGGGAAGTTGCCCAGCGCTGCCTCGGGCAACGGCTCGAGGCTGGCCTCGGGGGGCGGGAAGGCGAAATCCGCCGCCGGCGTGCCGACGACGATGCGGCCGACCATGCCGGCGTGCTCGTGCGGCACGCAGTAATAGTCGTAGACGCCCGGCACCGTCAGCGTCACCTCGAAAGATTCGTCGGGCAGCAGATAGTCCGAATCCCACGGCGTCGCTCCTTCCGGGATGCGCAGCGGTCGCTCCCACAGGCTGGGATGATAGGCCGTCGCCGTGTGCGAGTTGCCCGCGTCCCGGTTGGTCCAGCGCACCGTCTGGCCGGGTTCGATGTGCACGCCGATGGGGTCGAACCACACCTGCGCGCCGTCGGCGGTGCCGCTCATGGCGATCTCCACCGGCCCGGCGGCGAGGACCAGGGCTGGCCGCAGCAGCACGGCGGCGAGGAGACCCCCGCCACCGCCAAGCGCCAGCCTGCGCGTCAGGCTCATTGTGCGACCCGCGCCTCGTCCGCCGCCGGGACGTGCCACAACACGACGTGGATATGCGGCTCCTCGACGCCCGGATGGCCGGCATTGTAGTAGACGTCGACATGGTCGACCGGGGCGCCCGACGTCGCCAGGTCCTCGAAGCGCTTCTCGGGGTTGAGGTCCTTGATGGGCAGCATGTAGATGGTGCTGACCAGCGCGCCGTCATGGTCGTAGGCGAGGAACGGGCCGGCCGGCAGACTGGCGGGGTCGACGAACAGCTGCCCCATGCCGGGCAGGAAATCGGGCAGCTTCACCAGGCTGCTGACGGCCTTGAACGCACCGGCCGGGGGCGCCTTGGCGAGTTCGGCCGGCACCTCGTGGGCGAGAACGGGAAAGGCCAGGGCGCCGACGAGCGCGGCGACGGGGAGGATCATCTTCATTTGCGTATCTCCTTGGGCACCCGGCGCATTTCCGGGGCCTCGACCATTGGATGGGCGGCGGGGCAAATGGTTCCTGCCGTCCCGGTCTCAATCGTCATCGGAGGCTGCCTGCTGCACGAAATCGGCCAGCACCACGGCGTTGTTGTGTTCGCTGTCGCGCGCCGCATAGACGAGCGTGACGGGGCCCTTGCGGGCGAGCTCGAGCAGTCGTGCGGTGGCCGCCTCATTGTCCGCCAATTCGGCCTGGTAGCGCCGCCGGAACTCGTCCCAGCGCGCCGGGTCGTGCCCGAACCACTTGCGCAGCGCCGCGCTCGGGGCGATGTCCTTGAGCCACTCGTCGACGCCGGCCTTCTGTTCGCTGAGGCCGCGCGGCCACAGCCGGTCGACGAGGATGCGCACCCCGTCCGCGGTGGCGGCCGGCTCGTAGACGCGTTTGATGAGCGGGCGGGGCGCCATGGCGGGCCTATCCGGCGGCCGCGGTTGCCGCGAGGCGCCAGCCGGACGCCGGCGCGGCGAGGTCGCGCTCGAAGGTCCACACCTCGTCGGTCTGGGTGACCCGGGTCGGGTGGCCGGTCAGCACCTTGCCCGCGCCGTCGCGCGTGCTGGCCACGATATCGGCGACGAAATGCACGTCCATCCAGGCCTGGGCCTCGTCCACGCCGGCGGCAACGATCTCGGCGGTGTGGAAGCCGATGAAGGTGAGGCTGCTGGTCTCGCCCCTGGCCTGCCGTTCGGCGAGGGCGGTCTCGAAGGCCTGGCGGATCGGCCCGGCGAGCAGGTGGTCGTGCCCGGCGAGGTCGCCGGCGGCATAGGCCGCGAGCAGATCCTCGTAGGCCTGCCTGGCGCCCTCGAGAAGCGCGGGAACGCCGTCGCCGCCCTCGGCGAGGCGCTGCAGCGTCGCGGCCAGCCGTGCCGCTTCCTCGTTCGCCGCTGTGGTGCCTGCTGCTCCGGCGGCGACCCCGTCCGGCCGGGCCGGGGCAGGGGGCTCGGCCGGAGCGCCCGGCGGGTGCGCGGCGCGGTACACCCGCAGGGAGAGGATCACCGCAACACTGACCATCAGGTATTCGAACAGGCTGATCTGGTACATGTCGCGGCCCTGCAGTCCCCCGGGGTTACTTGATGACCGGGAGCGTGTTGAACTGGTGCATCGGCGGCGGCGAGGACAGCGTCCATTCCAGCGTCGTCGCGCCTTCACCCCACGGGTTGGCCGGGGCCGGCCGCTTGCGCATGAACGCCTCGGCGACGACCACCACGAACAGCAGCACGCCGGCGGTCGATACATAGGCGCCGAGCGAGGAGATCAGGTTCCACAGCGCGAAGGCGTCGGGATAGTCGACATAGCGCCGGGGCATGCCGGCCAGGCCGAGGAAGTGGTGCGGGAAGAAGACGATGTTGACGCCGACGAAGGTCAGCCAGAACTGCACCTTGGAGAGCGTCTCGTTGTACAGGTAGCCGCTCATCTTGGGGAACCAGAAGTAGAACGCCGCGAAGATGGCGAAGGCGGAGCCGAGCGACAGCACGTAGTGGAAATGCGCGATCACGTAGTAGGTGTCGTGCAGCACGTGGTCGACGCCGGCGCTGGCCACCGTCACGCCGGTCACGCCGCCGATGGTGAACAGGATGATGAAGCCCAGGGCCCACAGCATCGGCGTCCTGAACTGGATGGAGCCGCCCCACATGGTGGCGAGCCAGGAGAACACCTTCACGCCGGTCGGCACCGCGATCACCATCGAGGCGACCATGAAATAGGCCTGCGCGCCCGTCGACAGGCCGGCCGTGAACATGTGGTGGGCCCACACGATGAAGCCGATGAAGCCGATGGCGAGCATGGCGTAGACCATGCCCAGGTAGCCGAAGATCGGCTTGCGCGAGAAGGTCGACACCACGTGGCTGACGATGCCGAAGGCCGGCAGGATCATGATGTAGACCTCGGGGTGGCCGAAGAACCAGAACAGGTGCTGGTACAGCACCGGGTCGCCGCCGCCCTCGGGGGCGAAGAAGGTGGTGCCGAAATTGCGGTCGGTGAGCAGCATCGAGACGGCGCCCGCCAGCACCGGCAGCGAGAACAGCAGCATGAAGGCGGTGACCAGCATGGCCCAGGCGAACAGCGGCATCTTGAACATGGTCATGCCGGGGGCGCGCATGTTGAAGATGGTGGTGATGAAGTTGATGGCGCCCAGGATCGAGGAGGCGCCCGACAGGTGCACGGCGAGGATGACGAAATCCACCGCCGGGCCGGGCTGGCCGACGGTCGAGAAGGGCGGATACAGCGTCCAGCCGCCGCTGTGCCCGGACGAGCCCGGCGCGCCCTCGACGAACAGCGAGATCAGGAACAGCGCGAAGGCGGCGACCAGCAGCCAGAACGAGATGTTGTTGAGCCGGGGAAATGCCATGTCCGGCGCCCCGATCAGGATGGGGACGAACCAGTTGCCGAAGCCGCCGATCAGCGCCGGCATGAGGACGAAGAAGATCATCACCAGCCCGTGCGCGGAGACGATGGCGTTGTACACGCTGGTGTCGTGGAAGAACTGCAGCCCGGGCTGCTGCAGTTCCATGCGCATGGCCAGCGACAGCAGCGTGCCGAGGATCCCGGCCATCACCGAGAAGATCAGGTACAGCGTGCCGATGTCCTTGTGGTTGGTGGAGAACAGCCAGCGCCGTGCAAATCCGGGGCGAAGGGCGGCTTCAGGGGCGGCGATGTCCAACTTCGGGTGTCCTCCAGCAATAGGGCCGCGCCGAGACCACTTCCCGCTCCTACGGTCGACGGCCAGGTTGACGCGAAGCGGAGAGCGTCTCGGCGCTCGGCGCCACCGTAGGGGCGGACCAAACTGCACACAAACGAATAGAATTGGCGGTTCAGTGCAAATCTGTTGCTAGGATGACAGGCTGGGCCACGGCCGGCGCCCGGGGCGGCGTTGGCCGGCCGGGCCGCGTTGACCGTCTGCGCGACCGGGTCTAGCCTGCACCAGGGTCGCATCAACGCGGCCGGATTTCCCGCCCCCGCAAAGGGTTGGCGGGTGCTTGCAGGGAGGATTGAGAATGCACCGACTTGCCGGACGACTTGCCGTCTCCACCCTGGCCATGCTGGCCTTCATGAGCTCCGCTCAGGCGCTGGTGGTCTATTCCAGCGTCGACGAGGAAAATTCCACCAAGCTGCTCAAGGCCTTCAGCGAGGCGACCGGGATCGAGACGCAGATGGTGTTCCTGTCGTCCGGTCCGGCGCTGTCCCGCATCGAAGCCGAGGTCAACCGGCCGCAGGCGGACGTCTGGTTCGGCGCCCCCAGCGAGAACCATATTCTCGCCAGGGAGCGCGGCCTGACCCAGCCTTATGCCTCGGCCAATGCCGACGCGCTCGCCGGCCAGTTCAAGGACGCCGAGGGCTACTGGCACGCCATCTACACCAACCCGCTGGCCATTGGCGTGCGCACCGATATCCTCACCGAGCGCGGCGCGCCCGTGCCGACCTCCTGGGAAGACCTCAAGAACGAGGCCTATCGCGGCCTCATCCAGATGCCGTCGCCGCAATCCTCCGGTACCGCCTACGCGGTGATCCTCACGCTGCGCGAGCTCATGGGCGAGGATGCCGCCTTCCAGTACATGAAGGCGCTCAATCCCAACATCCAGACCTATACGCAGAGCGGCACGGCGCCGAGCGGGGCGCTCGGCGTCGGCGAGACGCCCATCGCGGTGCAGTTCTCACCGGGCTTCCTCAAGCTCGTGGACGAGGGCTTCCCGGTGCAGGTGGTGTTCCCCAGCGAGGGCGTCGGCTACGAGGTCGCCGCCATGTCCATCCTCAAGGGGGCGCAGAACCTCGACGAGGCCAAGGCGCTCGTGGACTGGATGACGTCGGCCGAGGGCCAGCAGCAGCTGGCCACCCAGAAGACCTACTTCCTGCCCATCCGTTCCGACGTGTCCGCCGGCGAGGGCATCCCCGCGCTCGACCAGATCAAGCTCGTTTCCTACGATCCGGCCTATGCGTCCGAGAACCGGCAACGCCTGGTAGATCGCTGGGTCGAGGAGGTGCTCGGCCAGTAGCGGCGGGTGCCGGCGGCGATGCTGGGCACGGCGCGTTCGCAGATCCGGGTATTGGCGCGGGATCCCCTGCTGCTCGCGCTGATCCTGGTCATCTTCGTTTGCATCGGGCTGTTCGTGATCTACCCGCTGGTGCGCGTGCTGCTCGCGAGCCTGCAGGATCGCGAGGGCTGGACGCTCGCCAACTACGCGCTGTTCGCCGAGCGCCGGCTCTACCGCAATGCGCTCGTCAACAGCCTGGGCGTCGGCACCCTTGTCGGCGTCCTCAGCGTCGTCATCGGCTATCTTGCCGCCTTCGTGCTGACCCGGCTGGACGTGCCGGGCAAGACGCTGCTGCACTATCTCGTCATCGTGCCGATCATCTCGCCGCCCTTCGTCTCCGCCGTCTCGATCCTGTTCCTGTTCGGCTTCAACGGGCTGATCACCAAGCAGGTGCTCGGCCTGCAGGATTTCTCGATCTACGGCTTCCACGGCGTGGTCTGGTCGCAGGTGCTGACCTTCGCCCCCATCGCCTATCTCGCCCTGCGCGGCGTGCTGGCCTCGATCAGCCCGACGATGGAGGACGCCGCCCTCAATGTCGGGGCGTCGCGCTGGCAGACCTTCTGGAAGGTCATCCTGCCGCTGTCGCTGCCCGGCATCGCCAGCGCCTTCCTCGTCGTCTTCATCGAATCCATGGCCGATTTCGGCAATCCGCTGGTGCTGGCCGGCGCCGCCTTCCCGATGCTGGCGCCGCAGGCCTACCTCGAGATCACCGGCACCTTCAACCTGCCGCGCGGGGCGACGCTGGCGGTCATCCTGCTGCTGCCCTCGATCACCGCCTTCGCCATCCAGCGCTACTATCTGTCGAAGCGCCAGTACGTCACGGTCACCGGCAAGCCCAGCACCTCGACCTCCAAGATCGTGAGCGGGCCGGTCAAGTGGCTGCTCTATGCCCTCGTCGCCCTGTTCGCCGCGGTAGTGCTGCTGTTCTACGCCGTCATCGTCATCGGGGCCTTCACCCGGGTCTGGGGCTTCGACTACACCTTCACCCTGCAGCATTTCGCCTATGTCTTCGACGTCGGCTTCGAGACGGTGGCCGATACGCTGACCATCGCGCTGGTGAGCACCCCAATCAGCGGCGTCCTGGCGATGCTGATCGCCTTCCTCGTGGTCCGGCGCTTCTTCCCGGGCAAGGGGGCGATGGAGTTCGGCTCCATCCTCAACTACGCCGTGCCCGGCACGGTCGTCGGCATCGGTTACATCCTCGCCTTCAACAGCCCGCCTTTGATCCTCACCGGCACGCTCGCCATCCTCGTGCTGGCCTTCGTCTTCCGCTACATGCCGGTGGGCATCCAGTCGGGCATCGCCGTGTTGCGCCAGATCGATCCTTCTATCGAGGAGGCCGCGCAGAACCTCGGCGCCGACGGCGTCACGACCCTGCGCAAGGTGACCATCCCGCTCATCGCGCCGGCGTTCTTCTCCGGCCTCGTCTATGCCTTCGTCCGCGCCATGACGGCGATCAGCGCCGCGATCTTCCTCGTTTCGGCCGACTGGAACCTGATGACGGTGCAGATCCTGGCCCAGGTCGGCTCGGGGCGGCTGGGCGTCGCCGCCGCCTACTCGATCGTGGTCATCGTCATCGTCCTCGTCGCCATCGGCGTCATCAACGTCTTCGTCAACCGCATGTCGCGCCACACCAGCATGGTCCGGTTCTGAAATGGCCGAAAACGTCAGGATAGTTGGTCTTTCCAAGCGCTTCGTGCGGCCGGACGATCCCTCGCGGCCGGTTCTCGCGGTGCAGGACGTCAGCCTCGATGTCGAGGCCGGCAGGCTCGTCACCCTGCTCGGGCCGTCGGGTTGCGGCAAGAGCACGCTGCTGCGCATGGTCGCCGGCTTCGAGGAGCCGACGGCGGGCGAGATCTGGTTCGGCGACCGACGCATGAACGACGTCGCCCCCAACCGGCGCGACGCCACCATGGTCTTCCAGTCCTACGCCATCTTCCCGCATCTCAGCGTCTACGAGAACATCGCCTTCGGCCTGCGCCTGCAGAAGCTGGCGCGCGCCGACCTCGCGCGCCGGGTGGACCGGGTTCTGGAAATGACCGGCCTCGGCGGCATGGCGCAGCGGGCGCCCAGCCAGCTCTCGGGCGGCCAGCAGCAGCGCGTGGCGCTGGCCCGGGCCATCGTCATGGAGCCGCGCGTGCTGCTCTTCGACGAGCCGCTCTCCAACCTCGATGCCAAGCTGCGCGAGCAGATGCGCATCGAGATCCGCGAGTTGCAGCAGCGGCTCGGCATCACCAGCCTCTACGTCACCCACGACCAGGTCGAAGCGATGAGCATATCCGACCGCATCGTGGTCATGAACGAGGGCAGGGTGGAGCAGGTCGGCACCCCGACCGAGATCTATTCTCGCCCGGCCAACCGCTTCATCGCCGACTTCATCGGCAAGGCCAACATCCTGCCGGCGGTCGCGGCGGGCCCCTCCGAGATCGAGCTGGCCGGCGTCCGCCTCGCGCTCGCAGACGCCCCGGCGCTGGCCGCGGGAGCGCCGCTCACCGTCGTCATCCGCCCCGAGGCCATCGCCATCGCCGCCGCCGGCGGCGCCATCCGCGGCAGGGTGGCGCGGGCCATGTTCCTGGGCAGCATCGCCGAGTATCTCGTCGAGGTGCCCGGCTCCGAGCCCTGGCTGGTGGACAGCGGCAATCCAGGCGTGTCGCCGCTGTTCGCCGTCGGCGAAGAGGTCTTCCTCACGCCCGCGCCAGCCGCCATCCACGTGCTCGTCTAGCCAGTCGTATCGTTCCCGCGGCCAAAAAAAGAAGGGCCCAGTCGGGGCCCCTCTCGATGCAGTGCTGTGGCGAAGCTCTAGAAGCGCCAGTTGAGGCCGGCGCGCGCGATGAACGCGCTCGAGGACACCGCGTAGGCGTCTTCCTCGTTGTCGTAGACCTCATCGGCAAGCGACGTCGGCAGGCCGATATAGAGCCCCTCGAGCTTGACGCTCATGCTGTCGGCAACCTCCATCTCGGCGCCGACGCCGAGCGCCAGGCCGAGCACGGTCTCGTCGAGGCAGTAGCCGTAGTAGTCGCCGCAGGCGTTGGTCGGGCTGTAGTCACCGACGAAGTCGACGCCGACGGCGGCGAGGCCGGCGGTGGCATAGAACAGCGCATTGTCCTGCGCGAGGCCGGCGCGCAGCCGCAGCGTCGAATACCAGTTCCACGCGCGGTCGTGCTGGGTGCCATAGCCGTCGTCGTAGAAGCTCACCCCGAAATTGGACCAGTTGACGTCGCCTTCCACGCCGACGACCATGCTGCCCATCTGCACGTTATAGCCGACGGTGGCGCCGAGCGAGCCGCCCCAACCGGACAGATCGACGCTGCCGTACGAGATTTCCTCGTCGAAATCGCTGAACGTGGAATTCCACATTCCGAGCCCGCCGACGACGCCGATATAGGCGCCCGACCAGTCGAACGACTGCGCGGCGGGGGTGGGGCTGTAGAGGCTGGTCAGCGCATCCGCCGCATGGACGCTCGTGGTGCCGAGCAGGGCAGTGGCAAGACCGACTAAGACGATGCGACGCAAGGCAAATTCTCCCAAACCGGTTAAGTTGGCGGACAGATATGCAGAACCGCCGCGCCGTGGCTGTAGCGCCCGGGCCACACTCTACGTAGAAGTGCATATTCTCCACATTTGCGGCGGCTTGTTTCAGGATTGGTTAACCGGCCGTTGCCGCGCCCTGCCCATGGGAGAGCGGCAGGCCCTTGCGCCGCGCCGCGCCAGGGCCGATCTATGCCCCGCCCCGATTCCATCCTGTCCCGGACCGACATGCCCCCTCCCGCTCCGATCTGCCGGCCCGGCCCCGGCTTCCGCGTCGAGGGCCATGCCATCGTCAGCGCCGACGGCATGATCGCCGACGCCGCGGGAGCCATGCCCGCGGCATTGCGCAACGACGCCGACTGGCGCGCCTTCCAGGCGGCCCTCGACGCCGCCGCGGTGGTCGTGCTGGGCAGGCTCGGCCACCAGCGCCACCCCAATCCGGGGCGGCGCCGGCTGGTGCTGACCGGCACGGTGGCCGGCCTTGCCCCCGATCCCGCGCAACAGCTGGCGCTGCTGTGGAACCCGGCGGGTGCGCCGCTCGCTGCGGCGCTCACGGCCCTTGGCGTCGACGGCGGGACCATCGCCGTCACCGGCGGCACCCGCGTCTTCGGGCTCTTCCTGCCCTGCTACGACAGCTTCGTGCTGAGCGAATGCCACGGTTTCGTGCTGCCGGGCGGCACGCCGTGCTTTGCCGCCGGCCACCCGCGCAGCGTCCTGGCGGCGAGCGGGCTCGGACCGGGCGCGAGCGTCGCCATCGACGCCGCCGCCGGGGTGACGACGACGCTCTGGCGTCGCCGGGGTTGAGCCGAGCCGGTTGGCACCGGCCGGCGCCTGTGCTTGTATCCGGCGCCTTTCCGGCGCTGCCGGCAAATCATCCCCAGTGGTCGAGCGAGTGGCTTCCGGTCTCGTCGTCTGTCTCATCGCCGGCCTGCTCTCGTTCGCCGCGACGTGGCTGGTGCGGCGCCACGCCTCCCGGCTCGGGCTGGTGCAGGCCCCCAACGTGCGCTCTTCGCACAGCGTGCCGACGCCCGGCGGCGGCGGCCTCGGCATCGTGCTGGGCGGCGCCGTGGCCACTCTCTATGCGCTGCCCGCCGCGCCCGTTCCGGTCGTGACGGCACTCGTCGCCTCCCTCGCCCTCGCCGCCGTCGGCTTCTGGGACGACCGCGCGCCGCTGCATCCCGGCTTGCGCCTGCTGGCGCAGGCGGCGTTGTGGCTCCTCGTCGTGCTCGCCTCCGGCGCGCTCGCGCCGCTGGCCCCCGCCGCCGGCATCCCGGTACTGCTGCTGCTGGCCGGCCTCGTCCTCGCCGGCGTCTACTGGATCAACCTGTTCAACTTCATGGACGGCATCGACGGGCTCGCCGGCTCCCAGGCGGTGTTCATGCTGCTCGGCGCCGCCGCCCTGGCGCTTGCCGGTGGCGCGACCGGGGGCGAGGCGGCGGGCCTGTGGTGGCTCGCCGGCATCGCCGCCGCAACGCTCGGTTTTCTCCTGCTCAACTGGCCGCCGGCGACGATCTTCATGGGCGATGTCGGCAGCACCTGGCTCGGTTTCGTCCTCGCCGCGCTGGCGCTGCTCACCGTCTCCTGGGGCTGGCTCTCGGCCTGGCAATGGCTGATCCTCGGCGCCGCCTTCCTCACCGACGCCTCCGTCACCCTCGGCCGCCGCCTGCTGCGGCGCGAGCGCGTGTTCGAGGCCCATCGCCGCCACGCCTACCAGGCGCTGGCGCGGCGCTGGCGCTCGCATCGCCGCGTGACGCTGCTGTTCATCGCCATCGATGTCGCCTGGCTGCTGCCGCTGGCCGCCTGGGCCGGCGGCGCCGGCTGGCCGGCGGCGGCGCTCGCCTACGCGCCGCTCGTCGCCCTCGCCCTCCTCGCCGGGGCCGGAGCCCCCGAGCCCGGATCCTAGAACAGCGACATGAACAGCGCCGCGACGACGAGGATGATCACCGCACCGGCGGAGGTCGCCGCCAGCATGACCTGCGTTCGCTGCACCTGCAGGCCGCTTGCCGGCCCCGGCCTGATCTGCGCCTGCTCGAACTCTGCCCCTGCCATGTCCACCAACGCCCCTCAGCCCTGGTTGCTGGCCGAAGCGTGACCCGCTTTGCCTGCCGGCGCCACACATCCGTGGTGCGAGGCTTAATTTTGTTCAAATGCCCGCCGTCCCGGCGCCCTCGCAAGCGCCGCCCGCTTCTGCTCTAATCGGGCCATGAGTCAGGCCCACCAGACCCCCGCCCAGACCGCGCTCAACCGGGCGTTGATCCGCTGGTCGCTGTCGCGCGTGGTCCTGCTCGCCGAGACGCCGGCGAGCTGGATCTACAAGGTCGAGCAGAACGGCCGCAATCCGGCCGTGCTCAAGCAGCTCAAGCCCGAGGCCGGCGACGCCGAGCAGCGCGGCAGTGCGCTGCAGGCCTGGTATGGCGGGGAAGGGGCCGCCACCGTCTTCGATTCCCTCGGCGGCGTCATCTTCATGGAGTGGCTGGACGGCCCGACATTGGGCGACGCGGCAAGGGCGGGGCGCGACGAGGAGGCCACCGTTGCCCTGGCCGGCGTCGTCGCCGCGCTGCACGGCCCTCGCGACGCCGATCCGCCGCCGCTGTTGCCGCTGCGGCATTGGTACCAGCCGCTGTTCGACATGGCCGCCGCCCGCTGGCCGGCCATGTCGAAGGACCTGCTGGCGCGCGCCGTCGGCGTCGCCCACCTTCTGTTCGACAAGCCCGCCGCGGCGCTGCCGCTGCACGGCGATCTCGCCCACGACAACATCATCTCCTCGCCGCGCGGCTGGCTGGCCATCGATCCGGTGGGGCTGGTGGGCGATCCGGTCTTCGACGTCGCCCCGAGCTTCGTCGCCCCCGCCGACGCGGCGGAACTGGTCGTCGACGCGCGCCGCATCGTCCGGCTCGCCGACATCTACGAGGCCCGCCTCGGCTACCACCGCAAGCGCATGCTCGGCCACGCCGCGGCCCATGCGGCGCTGTCGGCCTGCCGGCAGATCGACGTCGGCGGGCCGGCGACGCTGCAGCTCAACGCGCTGCCGCTGCTGCTCGCCGCCTACGACCAGGCCTGAGCGCCGGCACGAAAAAAGCCGCGCCCCGAAGGGCGCGGCTTCGAGCGCGAGCCCGCCGCCGGAGGGAGGAGCGGCGCGGGGCTGCACTCTTGTTGGGGCGAGGCGAACCTCAGAAACGGATGGTATTGAAGGCGGCGGCGTCGATCCCCAGCCGGTCGAGGTCGCGTCCGTTCGGCTTGCGATGGGCATCGACGGCGGCGGCGACGTTGCGGGCGGCGCCGAGGACCGCGACGAACTCACCGGCGCGGGCGATGAACGATGCTTTGCGGGTCATTGGCTGTCTCCACCTGCCTGTGCTGCGTACACACCCCATATAGTCCCGCTGCCGGCGCCGAACAGGTCCGCAAACCGCACAGCGGCCATGCGCGGGCCGCATTGCCCCGCCCGTGCCGCGCTTGCCAAAGCCCGGCGATCGGCTAGGGTGCCGCCGCCATGTCGCCGCATTTTCACGCGAGGGCGTGGCCTTCGCCGGGGATCGTCTGCCTATGCCTGCTGTCACACGCCGTGCCGTCCTCGTGCTGTGCGCCGCCGGCGTGCTGAGCGCGTGCACCGCCACGGGGCCAGCCCCCGGTGTCGCCACCACGCCCGCGCAGTTGAGCACGGCCACGATTACCGCTGCCATCAACGGCGTACGCCAGGCCAATGGCCGCCCGCCGCTCGCCTACAACACGCGGCTCGAGACGGCGGCCCGCTCGCAGGCGCAGCTGATGGCGCGCAAGGACCGGCTGTCGCACGATCTCGGCGTCACGCTGCGCCAGCGGGTGACCACCGCCGGCTATGACGGCGCCGTCGGCGAGAACGTCGCCGGCGGCCAGCGCACGCTCGAGCAGGCGATCCAGGGCTGGCTCGATTCGCCCGCCCATCGCGAGACGCTGCTCTCCACCAAATTCACCGAGTTCGGCCTTGCCGCCGCCGCGGTCGCGCCCGGGCGCAAGAGCCGCTACGGCGTCTACTGGGCCTTCATCGCCGGCGGCGATTTTGCCGCCTGGCGGTGAAGGCTGTCGGGGCGGAGGGGGCGCCGCGCGGGGCGGTCGGCAGCCTGCGGGCGGTCAGCCGCGGGCAGGGGGGCGGGGGCGCACGTCGCGCTTGGGCGCGGCGATCAGGCCCTCGCGGATGGCTGCCTTGCGGGCCGCCTTGCGTGAGCGGCGGACGGCCTCGGCGGCCTCGCGCGTGCGCTTTTCGGATGGCTTTTCGTAATATTTGCGCCGCTTCATCTCGCGAAACACGCCCTCGCGCTGAAGCCGCTTCTTGAGGACCCTGAGGGCCTGGTCGACATTGTTGTCGCGTACTTGTACCTGCAAACCTTTTCCTTACGTCTGCGCCGACTCACCGCCAGGGCGGCAGCCGGGAGGCGCCCCGGACGGCGCGCCTGGGCGTGGCCTAACAGATGCTGGCCCCGAATGCACCCCTTGCTCGGGCAAAAGTGAGCGGGCGCGCCCCTAACCCTTCTTCGCGCCCCTGCGCCCGGCCGGGACCGGCTTGGCCGGCTTGATCCGCACCCGAAGGTGCACGCCGTCATCCTTGAGTTCCAGGTCCTCGAGCTTGCGTACGAGGTCGCTGAGTTTGCGGAAGCCATAGGTGCGCGGGTCGAAGTCCGAGGCGAGATTCGCCAGTTGCGTGCCCACCTGGCCGAGGCTGACCCAGCCGCCGTCGCTTTCCATCTCCTCGATGATGCGCGAGACGATGCCGCCGGCGTGGCTCAGCGGCTCCAGTGCCTTCGGCTTGCTGCCGCCGTCGGTCGCTGCCGCGTGCGGTACGAGGTTCTCGGTGTAGATGAAGCGTCGGCAGGCCTGGCGGAAGCTCTCGGGCGTCTTTTGTTCGCCGAAGCCGTAGACGTCGACGCCTTCTTCGCGGATGCGGGCCGCGAGACGGGTGAAATCGCTGTCGGAGGAGACAAGGCAGAAGCCGTCGAGGCGGCCGCTGTGCAGCAGGTCCATGGCGTCTATCACGAGCGTGATGTCCGAGGCATTCTTGCCGGTTGTATAGGCCGGCTGGTGCTGCGGGATGATGGCGAACTTGCTGAACACCTCCGCCCAGGCCTTCGAGCGCGGGCTCGAGAAATCCCCGTAGATGCGCCGCACGCTGGCTTCGCCGAGCTTGGCGATCTCTTCGAACAGGCCGTCTACGATCCTGGCCGAGGCGTTATCGGCATCGATCAGCACCGCTAGCCGCGGCGGCCTTGCTTCGCGTACCATTTCCCTCTCCCCTCACGGCAGGCCCGGATCATCTCACGGATTCATCCCGCCCGTCCAATCGGGTGCGGGCACCCTGTCCGATCGCTAGCGCTTGAAACAGTTCTCGCGGTGCCAGTTGAGGAACGCCGGATGCGTCCGGTCGCGCGCCGCGAGCGGCCCGAGCAGCCGGCCGGTGCGATTGATAAGGCCGGCCACCCCGTCGCGGTCGTTGACGTGCCGGGAGACGATGATCTCGAACTCGTCGGTAAAGCCGATCAGGCCGCGGTCGAACATCCAGTGCGCCGTGCCGGACAGCGCTACCCCGTTGTTGACGATGTCGGGCCCGTTGTGTTCAACGGGCCGGATATGCGCCGCCGCCACCTCGGCGCGCCCGCCGCCGTTGATCAGCTTGAGGCCGGTCACGGCGCAGCGCTCGTCATAGGCACGCAGGACGACTCGCCGGAACACCCGGTCGCGAACCACACGCGACGTCAGCCGTTCGATGCGCTCGCGCTCCTGCTCGTAGGTGAAGGGAACCTGCTCCTCATCGAATTGCAGCTTCATCTCCAGCGGTGCGTCGGGCAACCCGATCCGCGGCAGCAGCGGCTGTTCGTCCGCCAGCCCGCGCGACACGATGCGGTCGAAGTCCCTGGGTGCGATCGGCCGCACTGCCGCCTGCGCACGCCCCGAGATGCGCCCCGCTTCGTTCAACAGCCCGGTCTCGCCGAGACCGTCCGGGAGCACGAAGGGGACAGGATTTGCGAACGCGAGGTAGCTCCCCGGCTCGATCATCGCCAGGTACATGTCCGGCGCCGTCGGGTCCGGCACCACCTGCGCCACGCGGGCTATGGCGTTGTAGCCCTTCGATCCCGGAACCTTGGTTGGCTCGTAGTAGATGATCCAGTCCCCCACGCACCGGGCCACCCGCGACAAGTACTGTTTGGGAAACTGGTACTGCGTCGCCGGACTGTCTTCATAGGGCGAGTCCGCGCGATGGATGAAAACGCCGAAACCCATGCTTTCCCCCTGCAATGAGGGCAGTCTATGAACGGCGCGCAGCGGCGGCCAGGACGTTCCAGAGAAAATTTGTGTCGCTGCAAACCGGGCGGCCGGCACAGGATGCCCTCACTACGGATTGATCCGGGAAGTCGGCACTCTGGGGCCCGATCACGCCCCGAAGGCTGGCACCAGGGCACCCGTCATCCGCCGGAGCCGGCCGCGACGCGCTCTTCACCCTCCCCCGCGCCAGCACGGGGAGGGTCGGGGAGGGGGTGGTGCAGCGGGACACGGGGTGCCGCAGTCGGCACCCTCCCTGCCAGGGGACGGCGGGACTGCCCGGGCCCGGCGGTTGGGGCTCGATCGTGCGGTCGCGACTGTTCTCTCGCGCGGCGGGCGGCTGTGCCCCCTCCCCAACCCTCCCCACAAGGGGGAGGGTGTCCCCCGGTGCGCTTGGCGCGATGGTGCCCCCAAGGCCGGCAGCGGCCACCATCACCGGCCGGAACCAGCCGCAACGCTCGCCTCACCCGCCGGCGCCAGCCGCAACGCTTCCCCTACCCACCGGAACCAGCCGCGACGCACGCTTCACCCTCCCCCGCGTCAGCGCGGGGAGGGTCGGGGAGGGGGTGGTGCCGCGGGACACGGGCTGCCGCAGTCGGCACCCTCCCTCCCCGCCAGGGGACGGGGGACCACCCGGGCCCGGCGGTTGGGGTCGGATCGTGCGGTCGCGATTGTTCTCCCGCGCGGCGGGCGGGTGTACCCCCTCCCCAACCCTCCCCACAAGGGGGAGGGTGCCCCCCGGTGCGCTTGGCGCGATGGTGCCACCAAGGCCGGCAGCGGCCACCTTACCAGCCAAAGCCAGCCGCAACGCTCGCCTCACCCGCCGGCGCCAGCCGCACGCTTCCCTGCACCCGCCGGAACCGGCCGCGACGCTTCCCCTACCCGCCCGGAACCGGCCGCGACGCCCTCTTCACCCTCCCCCGCGAAGCGCGGGGAGGGTCGGGGAGGGGGTGGTGCCGCGGGACACGGGTGCCGCAGTCGGCACCCTCCGCCCTTGAGGGGAGGGAGAGGCCCGGTGGTTGGGGCACGGTCCCGAGCGGCTCTTCCGGGCGCGTCTCCACCTCCCGGCGCCGGAACAGCGGCTTCAAACATGTTATCCCCGTGCCCGGCGGCGCCGCTAGAATGGCCGCACCCCGCCGCAATCGGACGGATCGATACGAGCGGTCGTGGCGGGGGGCCGGGTGGGCGGGGCGTCGGCTCCGTCCAGGCTGAAAGCGTGTCGGCGTGGGCCGGTTAGCCGGTCAAGCCGCTACAGACGCGGGGGGAGCTGCAATGGGGGCTCCCCGAGGGACGAAGGCCGCCACCCTTGAGGCGGCCGGGAGGTCCCGTGCGGCCGCGCGGCTCCGCCGGAGCCGTCGCGGCGCAGGGGACGGCCATGCGGGTTCGCTCGCCTGGCTGGTAAGGCGATGCGGGGGCTCCCCCGGTCGACCAAGCCGCCCACCGTCCTCGCGATGCGGCAGGGGATGCACCCCGCCCGGCGCGCCATAGGCCCAAAACCCCGGTCGTGCCGGCGGGGCGAGCGCCTCGTTCTTTGCGGACTACCGCGTGGGGCCAGTCCCCGCCGGCGCCGTCCCTCGACTGCCCCGAACCCGGAGGCCACGCGGCCGGCCGGCGCCTCGGCGTGCCCTGCCGCGCCCCCCGGCGCACCGGATTCGCTTGCCACCCAAAACGCCGCCTGCGACTATGCAGATGGCGGCGCCGAAGGCGTGCGCCGCCGCGCCATGATGACCGAATGGAACCGAACAAAACGGGAACGGGAGGTAAGTATGGACAAGCACAACGGCAGAGCAGGCGGGCCCCGGTGCATCGCCCTGGTCGGCCCCTTCGGCAGCGGCAAGACCTCGCTGCTCGAGGCCGTCCTCGCGCGCACGGGGGCCATCACGCGGCAGGGACGGGTGGCCGAGGGCAACACGCTCGGCGACGCCGCGCCGGAAGCCCGCGCCAACGCCATGAGCGTCGCCGTCAACATCGCCGAGGCCGAGTTCATGGGCGATCGCTACACCTTCATCGATTGCCCCGGCTCCATCGAATTCCAGTACGAAAGCTTCCCGGTGCTGAGCGGCGTCGATCTCGCCGTGGTGGTGGCCGAGGCCGACCCCAAGAAGCTGCCGGCCCTGCAGGTCATCCTGCGCGACCTCGAGGCGCGCGCCATTCCCCACATGCTGTTCCTCAACAAGGTGGACCGCCTGTCCGGGCCGGTGCGCGAGCTGCTCGCCACGCTGCAGCCGGCCTCGGCCAGCCGCCTGGTGCTGCGCCAGATTCCGCTGCGCGAGAACGGCGAGATCGGCGGCTTCATCGACCTCGCGCTCGGGCGCGCCTTCAACTACCACGAGGGACGGGCCAGCGACCCCATCCCGCTGCCGGCCGGGGAGCAGGCGCGCGAGCTCGAGGCGCGCACCGCCATGCTCGAGCAGATCGCCGATTTCGACGATACCCTGCTCGAGCAGCTGCTCGAGGACATCGCCCCCACCAACGACCTGGTGTTCGCCGATCTGCGGCGCGAAATGCAGGAGGGGCTGATCTGCCCGGTGCTCATGGGCGCGGCCGAGCACAGCTGGGGGGTCGGCCGCCTGCTCAAGGCGCTGCGCCACGAGGCCCCGGGGATCGAGGCGACGCGCGCGCGGCTCGGCCTGAAAGACGCTGCCGCGCCGTGCGTGCAGGTGCTCAAGACCATCCACACCGCCCATGGCGGCAAGCTGTCGGTGGTGCGCGTCCTCGCCGGCGAGATCGCCGACGGCACGCTGTTGGCCGGCGCGCACGGGGCCGGGGACAAGGTCTCGGGGCTGTTCCGCCTGATGGGGGACGAGCCGCTCAAGCGCGACAGGGCGACGGCCGGCGAGACGGTGGCCCTGGGCAAGCTCGACGCGGCCCAGACCGGCGATACGCTCTACGCGCCGGGGGCCCGCGGTGCGGCCAATGGCGGCGACCTTGCGCCGCTGCCGCCGGTCGAGCCGGTGATGGCGCTGGCGGTGGCGCCAAGGGAGCGCAAGGACGACGTACGCCTGTCCTCGGCGCTCGCCAAGATCCTCGAGGAGGATCCGTCGCTGCGCCTGCGCCAGGTGCAGGAGACCGGCGAGACCGTGATCGAGGGCAGCGGCGAGATGCATCTGCGCGTGACGCTGGCGCGGCTCACCGGCAAATACGGCATCGCCGTCGACACCTCGACGCCGCGCATCGCCTATCGCGAAACCATCCGCCAGAAGGTGAGCAAGCGCGGGCGTCACAAGAAGCAGTCGGGCGGGCACGGCCAGTTCGGCGATGTCGTGCTCGACATCAAGCCGCTGGCGCGCGGCGAGGGCCTCAGCTTCTCCGAAACCATCACCGGCGGCGTCGTGCCGCGCCAGTATTTCTCCTCGGTCGAGACTGGCGTCATGGACTACCTGAACGCCGCGGGCCCGCTCGGCTTCCCGGTGGTCGACGTCGCCGTGACGCTCACCGACGGCTCCTACCACACCGTCGATTCCTCCGATCAGGCCTTCAAGTCGGCGGCCCAGATCGCCATGCGCGAGGGCATGGCGGAAGCCTCCCCCGTGCTGCTCGAGCCGATCATGGAGGTGACGGTGGCCTGTCCGTCCGAGGCCAACGCCAGGATCAACGCCATCCTGTCGCGCCGCCGCGGCCAGATCCTGGGCTCGGATGCGCGGGCCGGCTGGCCGGGCTGGGACGAGGTCAAGGCGCAGATGCCGGCGGCCGAGATCCAGGACCTGATCGTGGAACTGCGCTCGGCCACCGCCGGCGTCGGCAGCTTCACGCAGAAATTCGACCACTTCGCCGAACTGACCGGGCGGCTTGCCGAGGAGGTGGCGAGCAGGTTCGGCAAGCAGGCGGCGTAAGCGGCCGACGGCGGGTGGGGCGGCTCTACCGCCGGCTCAGCGTACGCTGCACGGCGTCCGCCCAGCCCGCCAGCTTCTGCCGGCGCAGCGTCTTGTCCATGTGCGGGTTGAACTGGCGGTCGAGCCGCCAGCGGGCGGCGAAACCCCGCTGGTCGGGCCAGACGCCGGCCTTCCAGCCGGCGAGCCAGGCCGCGCCCAGCGCCGTGGTCTCGAGGATGGTGGGCCGGTCGACCGGGGAATCGAGGATGTCGGCGAGGAACTGCATGGTCCAGTCCGAGCCGACCATGCCGCCGTCGACCCTGAGCACGGTGTCGCGTGCCCCCTTCCAGTCGCGGCGCATGGCGGTGAGCAGGTCCTGCGTCTGGTAGGCCACGGCCTCGAGCGCGGCGCGGGCGATCTCGGCCCGGCCGGTGTTGCGGGTGAGCCCGAACAGGGCGCCGCGGGCGTCGGCGTCCCACCAGGGGGCGCCCAGCCCGACAAAGGCGGGCACGAGATAGACGTGCTGGCCGGGATCGGCGGCCTCGGCCAGCGCCCCGGTCTCGGCGGAGTCCTTGAGCAGGCGCAGCATGTCCCGGAGCCATTGCACCGAGGCGCCGGCCATGAAGATGGCGCCCTCGAGCGCGTAGGTGGTCTCGCCGTCGAGCCGGTAGGCGATGGTGGTCAGCAGCCGGTTCTTCGAGCGCACCAGGTCGCGGCCGGTGTTGAGCAGCGCGAAGCAGCCGGTGCCATAGGTCGACTTGAGCATGCCCGGCTCGAAGCAGGCCTGCCCGATCGTCGCCGCCTGCTGGTCGCCGGCGACGCCGCGGATGGGGATGGCCGCCCCGAGCACGTCCGCGTCGGTGACGCCGAAATCGGCGGCACAGTCCCTGACCTCGGGCAGCATCGCCCGCGGCACGCCGAACAGCTGCAGCAGCTCGTCGTCCCAGTCGTTGCTCTCGATGTTGTAGAGCAGGGTGCGGCAGGCATTGGTGGCGTCGGTGGCGTGCACCCGGCCGCCGGTCAGCCGCCAGATCAGGTAGCTGTCGACCGTGCCGAAGGCGAGTTCGCCCTTCTCGGCACGCCGCCGGGCGCCGGGCACCTTGTCGAGGATCCAGCGCACCTTGGTGCCGGAGAAATACGGGTCGAGCAGCAGCCCGGTCTTGCGCGCCACCAGCTTCTCGTGTCCGGCCCGCTTGAGCCTGTTGCAGAAGGGAGCGGTGCGCCGGTCCTGCCAGACGATGGCATTGTGGATGGCCTTGCCCGTCGTCCTGTCCCACACGATCGTGGTCTCGCGCTGGTTGGTGATGCCGATGGCGGCGATGTCGGCGGCGGCGACGCCGGCCTTGCGCAGCGCCGTCTTGCAGCTCCACACGCAGGTGGCCCAGATCTCCTCGGGGATGTGCTCGACCCAGCCCGAGGCCGGAAAGTGCTGGGTGAACTCCATCTTTCCCATGCCGGCGATGCGCTGCTCGCCGTCGAAGACGATGGCCCGGCTCGACGTCGTGCCCTGGTCGATGGCGAGCACGTATCCGCTCATGCCCGAGGTCCCCCACCCTGCCGCAGATGCGTGTCCATATACGCGGCGAGCCGCGCCTTGTCTTCGGCCGTTACGCGCAGCCCGAGCTTGGTGCGCCGCCACAGCACGTCGTCGGCGCCGCGGGCCCATTCGTGGGCCATCAGGTAGTCGACCTCGCGCGCGTAGAGGTCGGCGCCGAAATGCGCCCCCAGCTCGGCCGCGCTCCTCGCCTCGCCGAGCAGTTCCGGGACCTTGGTGCCGTACAGGCGCGTCAGCCGCTGCACCAGGGTCGGCGCGAGCCCGGCATGGGCCCGGACGTGCTTCTCGACCAGCGCCTCGAAGGCGGTGGCGGGGCAATCTCCGCCGGGCAGGGGCGCATCGCGCGTCCAGCGCGCGCCCTTGCGGCCCAGCGTCTCGGCGATGCGGTCGACCACTTCCTCCGCCAGCCGCCGATGGGTGGTGAGCTTGCCGCCGAAGACATTGACGAGGACACCTGCCACCTTGTCGCCCTCGGCCCGGATGACGTAGTCGCGGGTCGCCTCCTGGGCGGCGCTGGCGCCGTCGTCGAAGAGCGGCCTGACCCCGGAATAGCTCCACACGATGTCGTCGGTCGTTACCGGTCGCCGGAAATATTCGCTGGCCGCCGCGCACAGATATTCGCTTTCGGCCGGGGTGATCGCCGCCTTTTCCGGCGCCTCGTGGTAGTCGAGGTCGGTGGTGCCGATCAGGGTGAAGTCCTGCTCGTAGGGAATGGCGAAGACGATGCGCCCGTCTTCGTTCTGGAAAATGTAGCAGCGGTCGTGCTCGTACAGGCGCCGCACCACGATATGGCTGCCCTTGACCAGGCGCACGTTGTGCGCGCCGCTCTGGCCGAGCGCTTCGGTGATGACGGTGTCCACCCACGGCCCGGCTGCATTGACCAGCAACCGCGCCGTGATCGTGCTGCGTTCCCCGCTGTCCTGGTTCTCGATGACGACGTGCCAGTGCCCCCCGTCGCGCCGCGCCGACAGCACCTGGGTGCGCACCCGGATGTCGGCGCCGCGATCGGCGGCGTCGCGGGCGGTAAGCGCCACCAGCCGGGCGTCGTCGACCCAGCAGTCGGAGTACTCGAAGCCCAACCGGAATCCGTCCTTGAGCGGCCGGCCGGCTTCGTCCGTGGTCAGGTCCAGCGTCCTGGTGGGGGGCAGCAGCTTGCGGCCGCCCAGCGTGTCGTACATCAGCAGCCCCGTGCGCAGGACGAAGGCCGGCCGCAGCCCCTTGTGATGCGGCAGCACGAAGCGCAGCGGCCGGATGATGTGCGGCGCCAGCGCCCACAGCACCTCGCGCTCGGCCAGCGATTCGGCCACCAGCCGGAACTGGAAATGCTCGAGATAGCGCAGTCCCCCGTGCACCAGCTTCGTCGCGGCCGAGGAGGTCCCCGAGGCGAGGTCGTTCATTTCGCACAGCATGACGCTGTAGCCCCGGCCTGCTGCGTCGCGGGCGATGCCGCAGCCATTGACCCCGCCGCCGATCACCAGCACGTCGACAGCAGCTGCCTTGCGCCTCTCACTCATGCTGGGATTCTTTCTCATCCTGGGGCCCGGCGATTTCCAGCCGGACGTTGGCGGCGTTGCAGATCTCGACGATTTCGGGAGGCGGCATCTCGTCGGTGACGAAGACGTCGATCTGGCCGAGATGGCCGATCCTCACCGGCGCCTTGCGTTCGAGCTTCATGGCGTCGGCGACGAGGATGGTTTGGCGCGCGGTCTCGATGATCGCCTGGGCGACCTTCACTTCGCGGAAATCGAAATCCAGCAGCGTTCCGTCGCTGTCGATGGCCGAGGCGCCGATCACCGCGAAGTCGACGCGGAACTGGCGGATGAAATCCACCGCGGCTTCGCCGACGACGCCGCCGTCGGCATGCCGCACCAGCCCGCCGGTGATCACCACCTCGGCTGAGGGCACGCCGCGCAGGAGGTTGGCGACGTTGATGTTGTTGGTCACGGCCATGATGCCGGTGTGGTCCCTGAGGGCCATCGCCACCTGCTCGGTGGTGGTCCCGATGTTGAGGATGACCGAGGCATGGTCGGGAATGAGGCTGGCGGCCCGGATGCCGATGCGGCGCTTGCCCTCGGCGGCCAGCAGCCGGCGCTGTTCGTAGTCGTAGTTGGCCACCCCGGACGAATAGGTGGCGCCGCCATGCCGGCGGCTGAGCAGGCGCCGGTCGCACAGTTCGTTGAGGTCCTTGCGGATCGTCTGCGGCGTCACCGTGAAATGCTGGGCGAGCCCATCCACGTCCACCCGGCCGCGCTGGCGGGCGAGCGTCATGATATCTGCCTGACGTGGCGTCAGCGGCTCCACGTCGCCCCTCCATGCTTCCGGTTCAGGTATAGGCGAGGCGATTTCGTTTCGGTAGCGATATCTTCGTTTTGATGTTCAAATCGGCTCGTGCGCGGGAGCAATGACGCACCCGGTGCCCGATCCGGCGTCTGGCGCCTTGCTCCAGGCCCGCTTTGCGCCAGCCGTCGGTTGGCGCGCCCTCCAACAAGCGCCGGAATGGCCCGTTGACCGAGCGGGGAGGCAATGTCATGTCGGGCACCTGCCGGAAGCCCGCCATGTTCGCCATCTTCAACATCGTCATCCCAGTCTTCGCCATCGTCGCGCTCGGCAACCTTGCCGTGCGTTTCCGCGTGTTTCCAACGGAAGGCGTGCGTGGACTGGTCGTCTTCGTCAACAATTTCGCGGCGCCCTGCCTGCTCTTCGACGCCATGCTGCGGTCGGATTTCGGCACCGCGTTCAATCTCGGGATCATCGGCCCGTTCTACGCCGGCGCCCTGTTCTCGCTCGTTGCCGGCACCGTCATCGCCATCAGGATCTTCGGCAACAAGCCGGGGGAGGCGGTGTCCTCGGGCTTCGCGGCAATGTTCTCGAACACCGTGCTGCTGGGCATCCCCATCCTGCAGCGCGCCTATGGCGACGCGGCGCTGCCGGTGGTGTTCTCGATCATCGCCTTCCATGCGCCGGTCCTCATCACCCTTGGCATGGTGGTGATGGAACTGGTGCGTCGCGACGCTGCCCCGCTGCACCGGGCGCTGGGCTCCGCGGCGCTGCGCATCCTGAGCAACCCCCTGCTGTGGGGCGTCGCCCTCGGCCTGCTCGCCAATGCCAACAAGCTCGTGCTGCCCGAGCCGGCGCTGGCCTTCCTTGCGATGATGTCCGCCGCCGTCCTGCCGGCGGCCTTGTTCGGCATGGGCGGCGCGCTCAACGAGTACCGGCTGGCCGACAACTGGCCGCAGGCCCTGGCCATGGCGACGTTCCAGCTGGTGGTCCACCCGGCCATCGCCTGGGTGCTGATGGTGCCGGTCCTCGGCGTCGACCCGGCGATCGCAAGATACGGGGTGCTGCTGGCCGCCATGCCGGCAGGCATCAACGTCTATGTCTTCGCCACCTACTACAAGCGCGGGGTGAACGTGGCCACCAACACGCTGCTGATCTCGACCGCCGCCTCCATCGTCACCGTCTCGGCCTGGCTGTACGTGCTGTCGCCGGCGTCCTCCTAGCGCGCCAGCGCCCGTACCGCCCACGCGCGCGCCGACAGGGGGATGCGACCGTCGGCGTCCCGGGGAAGGCTGTCGCGCAGGCCTTGCTGCAGGCGTTCGCGCGCGTCCGGCGCGAGGCTCCTGCAGTAGCCGGGGGCCGGCCCCGCACCGAGCGTGAACGGCGTCCAGTAGTCGTCGAAGTCCTTGAACGTCGTGGCGACTTCGACCGGAATGCACTCGACGGTCGAGAGCCCTGCATCGGTGGCCAGCGCGGTCAGGCCCGAAGCCGTGGCGAAGGGAAAGCGCCGGTTTTCGGTGAGTTCCGCCGCATCGGGGTCGAGCGCCGTCGCCACCCGCCAGAACCATCGCAGGAACTCGAGCCCGCCTCCGGCATAGTCCCATACGTAGAAGGCGATGACCGCACCCGCGCGGGCGACCCGCTTCATCTCCGACAGCGCCCTGACCTTGTCGGGCACGAAATTGAGGACGAGACCGGAAACGATCGCGTCGCGGCTGGCCGTCTCGAGGTCGAGCGCCTGCGCGTCCCCGACCCGGAATTCCACCCTGTCGTCGGCCACGTTTGCCCGTGCTCGCGCGATGAACCCCGCTGACGGCTCGATGGCGACGAGATGTTTCGGGTCGCAGCGCTCCACAATCGTGCGCGACAGGGCGCCGGTGCCGCAGCCCACCTCGAGCCACTCCGCTTGCGGCGGGGTCGCCAGCCAGTCGAGAAAAAGCGGGGCGACGCGGCGGCTCCAGCGTCCCATGTAGGCGTCGTAGGCGTCGCCGTCTCCCCAAGCGTCGTGGCGGGATGTGTCGCGCATCGTCGGTCCTCCTTTGATGCTCTCGCGCCCCCGGCTCAAATCTCCGCTACAGCTCCCGTGCCAGCTCCAGTTCGTCCCTGATCGGCAGCCCGTAGTTTCCCGTCGGCGCGATCTCGGGCTTCAGCCGGCGCGCCGCCTCGACCGCCCCGGGTCGCAGCGCCTGCAGCCGGAAGCCCCGCGCCTGGTAGAAGCGCAAGGCATCGAGGTTGTCGTTGGTGGTGACGACCAGCAGGCGCCGGTGACCGTCGGCCCGGGCCCGGGCTGCCAGCGTCTCCACCAGGACCGTACCGATGCCGCGGCCGGTGCGGAACGCCTCGAGGGTCACGATCTCGCACACGTCGCGGTCGAGCGCCCGATAATGCAGCAGCCCCTCGCGATCACCGGCGATCAACGCCGGATAGCGCGTCACGTCCAGCAGTTCGCCGCGCAGCACCACCATGTGGCCGCCCCAGTTTTCCGTGAGCTGCCGCCGGATCCACTCGCGGTCGGCCTCTCCCGCCGTTTTCACCTCGATGTCGTCGCGCATTCGACTTGCCGCCAGACTCCTCTTAAGAAGCAAAGGCCCAACCGCGACGGAAAGCAATCATGGCGATCGAAATCCTGCAAACCCAGAGGCTTCCCGCGCGCTGCGAACAGGCATTGGCCGAGCGCTATGTCGTTCACCGCCTGTTTGACGCCGCCGACCGGCAGGCGCTGCTCGCCGACGTCGCCCCGCGCGTGCGCGCCACGGCCGGCGGGCATGTCGACGCCGCCCTCATGGACCGGCTGCCCCGGCTCGAGATCATCGCCGTCTTTGGCGTCGGCTACGACAGCGTCGACACCGAGGCCGCGCGGTCCCGCCGCCTGCGGGTGACCAACACGCCCGAGGTCCTCAACGATGCGGTGGCCGAACTCGCCATCGGCCTCATGGTGGCGCTTGCCCGCCACATCCCGCAGGCCGACCGCTACGTACGCGGGGGAGGGTGGGCGAAAGCCGGCTTTCCGCTGCAAGCCGAACTCAACGGCAAGACCCTCGGCATTCTCGGGCTGGGCCGCATCGGCAAGGAGATCGCCACGCGCGCCCAGGCCATGAAGATGCGCGTCGTCTATCATGGCCGCCACCGCCAGCCCTACGAGCCCTATGTGTACTACAGTTCGCTCCTCGACATGGCCCGCGACTGCGACTGGCTCGTCGCCGTGGCGCCCGGCGGCCGCGAGACGTACCGGATGGTCTCGCGCGAGGTGCTTGCCGCCCTCGGCCCGGCGGGCGGCTTCGTCAATCTGGGGCGCGGCACCCTGGTCGACGAGGCTGCCCTGGTGGAACTGCTGCAGAGCGGCGAACTGGGCGGCGCGGCGCTGGACGTGTTCGAACACGAGCCGCATGTCCCCGAGGCGCTGTTCGGTCTCGACAACGTCGTCCTCTCGCCGCACCAGGGCAGCGGCACGCGGCAGACGCGCGAGCGCATGGGCGCGCTGGTCGTCGCCAATCTCGACGCCCATTTCGCCGGCGAGCCGCTGCCGAGCGCGGTGGTCTAGCGTCACGCCTTGTCAGGCTCCGGTCAGCTTGCCTGCGCCACACTGCCGGCTCTGGGATGGCCGGAAGGACAGGCGATGAAATCGGAATTGCGGCCGCGTATTGCCTCCTTCGTGACGATGTTCATCGTGCTGGCCGGGCTCGTCGTGGGGGCCGTGCTCATCGGCATTTCCGCCGCCCCGCTCTTCACCCTTGCCTAATTCGCTTCCGTCGGTGCCGGTCAACCTGACCCCGCGTCGCGTGCTGCAGCGCGGGTGGTTGTGCGGGCCGGCCGGGATGTGAGACGCTTGCCGGGGGCGGACGCATGGGAGGCAACCGGATGCGGGAGTGGTGGCGCGGCGCGGTGATCTACCAGATCTATCCGCGCTCGTTCCAGGATACCAACGGCGACGGCGTCGGCGACCTCGCCGGCATCATGCAGCGGCTCGACCACGTCGCGCGCCTCGGCGTCGACGCCGTCTGGCTGTCGCCGATCTTCGAAAGCCCGCAGGAGGACATGGGCTACGACGTCTCCAACTACAAGGACGTCGACCGCCTGTTCGGGACGCTCGAGGACTTCGATTCGCTGGTTCGCCGCGCCCACGACCTCGGCCTCAAGGTCATCATCGACCAGGTGCTGAGCCACACCTCCGACAAGCATCCCTGGTTCCGCGAGAGCCGCGTGTCGCGCACCAATGCCCGCGCCGACTGGTACGTGTGGGCCGATCCCAGGAAGGACGGCTCGCCGCCCAATAACTGGCCCTCCGTGTTCGGCGGCCGCGCCTGGGAGTGGAACCCCAGCCGCGGCCAGTACTATCTCCACAATTTCCTCGCCAGCCAGCCGGACCTGAACTTCCACAACCCCGCCGTGCAGGAGGCGGCACTCGATGTCATGCGCTTCTGGCTGGAGCGCGGCGTCGACGGCTTCCGGCTCGACACGGTCAACTACTTCTTCCACGACCGGGCGCTGAGGAACAATCCGGCGGCCCGGCGCCCCCGGCACCTGCCGTATGCGGTCAATCCCTACGACATGCAGGAGCACCGCTACTCCAAGAGCCAGCCGGAGAACGTCGCCTTCCTGCGCCGCGTGCGGGCGCTGCTCGACCAGTTCCCCGATACCACCTCGGTGGGGGAGGTCGGCGACAGCCACAAGGGGCTGGCGCTGATGTCCGAATACACCTCCGGCGGCGACAAGCTGCACATGTGCTACTCCTTCGAGATGCTCGGCGAGCCGTTCTCGGCCGAGCATTTCCGCACCCGCGTGCAGCGCTTCTTCGGCGCCGGCGGGGACGGCTGGCCATGCTGGAGCTTCTCCAACCACGACGTGCAGCGCCACGTCACGCGCTGGGCCGCGCACGCGGCCGACCCGGCCGCGTTGGGCCGGCAGGCCGCCATGCTGCTGCTGACGCTCAGGGGCTCGGTATGCGTCTACCAGGGCGAGGAGCTGGGCTTGCCCGAGGCGGACATCCTGTTCGAGGAACTGACCGACCCGCCCGGCATCCGCTTCTGGCCCGAGTACAAGGGCCGCGACGGCTGCCGTACGCCGATGCCGTGGGAGCCGGGCGACCCTCCGAACGGCTTCACCACCGGGCGGCCGTGGCTCCCGGTCAAGCCGGAGCACGCCGCACTGAACGTGGCGGCGCAGGACGCCGATCCGGGCTCCATGCTGAACTTCTACCGGCAGGCGCTCGCCTTTCGCCGCGAGCACGCCGCGCTGATCGATGGCGACATCGAGTTCCTCCGGACCAGCGAGCCCGTGCTCGCCTTCCGCCGCTCGGGCCCGGACGCGAACCTCGTGTGCATCTTCAACCTGTCGCCGCAGCCGGTCCGCGTCACCGTGACGGGGGCGCCGGGTGACGTCCTGCCGCTGTCGCAGGGCGCGCGGCTCGGCCGTACGCGGCTGACGCTGGCGGGAAACGGGTTTGCCGTGTTCAGCGAGCCGCGAGGCGCCGGCGGCATGCAGGTCAAGTTCAATCGGCGGCGGCGACGGGCGGCGGCCTGACGCGCTGCCGCGACCTCAATCGAGCTGCAGCCGCAGGGCCCCCGGCGGAAAGCGGCCGCCTTCGAGGTTGCGCGGATCGTAGTATCTCGTCTCGAAGCCGCCGGCGCCATCGGGGACCCAGGCCTCGATGCAGCCTTTCGCCGTGCGCCGCGTGTCGCGGGCGATGATGCCGTTCTGCCTCAGGTGCATCTGGTCGAAGATCGCCTGCTCCTCCTCGGTGTAGTCGGCGCCCACCTGCATCCTGAAGCTGAAATGGACACCGGGGCCATAATTCTCGCAGTCCGGCTGCGCGGCCAGCGCGCCCGTGGTGAGGGCGAAAAAGGTCAGCGGAAGCAGAATCGCGTGGCGCATCGGGCGGCAGTCTCCATAGGGCTGGTCGGCGGACTTTCGGGTGCGTCGATCAGGCGGACAAGTCGAGGGTTTCGCACCCCTGCTCCCATCGAAACGGATGCGGTGCAAGTGGGTCGACCCCATTTCATCCGCTCATTCGGGCAATATCATGGGCCGTGCCGCCATCAGGCGGTACGCGAGGCGTTCTCGACAAGGCGCACCCAGTAGCTCACGCCGGCGGGAATGATGTCGTCGTTGAAGTCGTAGGTGTCGGTGTGCAGCTCGCTGGAGTCGCCGTTGCCGATGAAGATGTAGGCGCCCGGCCGTGCCTGCAGCATGTAGGAAAAATCCTCGCCGCCCATGGTGGCGTCGGCATTGGCATTGACGCGCTCGGGGCCGGCTATCTCGGCGGCGACCTTGGCGGCATAGGCCGTCTGCGCCGGGGCGTTGACGGTCACCGGATAGCCGTGGCGGTAATGGATTTCCGCGGTCGCCCCGAAGGCCTCCACCAGGCTGCTGGTGACGGTGCGCAGCTGCGTCTCCATGACCGTGCGCACCTGCTCGTCCAGCGTGCGGATGGTGCCGGTGAGCTTCACCGTGCGCGGGATGACGTTGAAGGCCTCGCCCGCCTCGACCATGGTGACCGACAGCACCGCATGGCGCATGGGGTCGACATTGCGCGACACGATGGTGTGCAGCGCCGTGATCAGCTGCGCCGCCACCATCACCGGATCGATGGTGTTGTGGGGCAGCGCCGCGTGCCCGCCGACGCCCTCGATCAGGATGGAGAACTGGTCGCTGGCGGCCATGATGCCGCCCTCGCGGATGCCGAAGGACCCGGCGGCCAGCCCGGGGATGTTGTGCATGCCGTAGACTTCCTCGATGCCGAAGCGCCCCATGAGCCCGTCTTCGACCATGGCGCGGCCGCCGGCGCCGCCTTCTTCCGCCGGCTGGAAGATGACGACCGCCGAGCCGTCGAAGGCGCGCGTCTCGGCGAGGTAGCGGGCCGCGCCGAGCAGCATGGCGGTGTGCCCGTCATGGCCGCAGGCATGCATCCTGCCGCTCACCGTACTCGCATAGGGCTTGCCGGTGCGCTCGGTGATGGGCAGGGCGTCCATGTCGGCCCTGAGGCCGATGGTCTTGCCCGGGCCGCGCCCGCGGATGACGCCGACGACGCCCGTCCGCCCGATGCCGGTCACGACTTCATCGACCCCGAACTCCCGCAGCAGGGTGGCGACCCTGTCGGCGGTGCGGTGCACGTCGTATTGCAGCTCGGGATGGGCGTGCAGGTCGCGTCGCCATGCGGCAATTTCGCCATGGAAGTCCGCGATTCGGTTGATGACTGGCATGTCGGACCCTGAAACCTTTGGGATTTCAATGTGCCGGTTGGAAGTGTGGGGCGTCAACCCGAGGCGGCCACCCCGGGGCAGGGGGCGTGAGGCGATTGCAAATCCCCCCTCCGGCCAGTAAACACGGCGGGCATTTCCCGCCTGGACTGCCAACATGTTCGAAACCCTCAGCAAAGCCACGCTGGACAAGATTTTTGTCCTGATGGCCGAGTACGCCGCCGATCCGCGCACCGACAAGATCGACCTCGGGGTCGGCGTCTACAAGGACGAGACCGGCAACACGCCGATCATGAGCGCGGTACGCAAGGCGGAGAAACGCATGAACGAGACCGCCCGGACCAAGACCTATGTCGGCGTGGTCGGCAATCGCGGCTTTTCGTCCGCCGTGGTCGACCTGGCGCTGGGCGGAGTCGTCGATGCCGGCCGCATCCGCACGGTCAACGGCAATGGCGGCACCGGCGCGCTCATGGTCCTCGCCCACGTCCTGGGGCGCGCCCGCCCGGGCGGCAGGATCTACATTTCCGATCCGAGCTGGCCCAACCATTGGCCGCTGGTCGAGGCGGCCGGGCTGGTCCCGCACAGCTACCCCTATTTTGATCCCCGCACGCGCCAGGTCGATTTCGGCGCCATGATGGGTGTCCTCGATGGCCTGACGCCGGACGACATCGTGCTGCTGCACGGGTGCTGCCACAATCCCACCGGCGCCAGCCTGTCGCCCGAGCAGTGGGATACCATTGCCGCGAGCCTCGCACGCACCGGCGCCTTTCCCCTGATCGACCTCGCCTATCTGGGCTTCGGCGACGGCATCGAGGCGGACGCCTATGGCACGCGCCGGGTTGTCGCCGCGGTGCCTGAAGCAATGGTGGCCTTCTCCGCCTCCAAGAATTTCGGCCTCTACCGGGAGCGGGCCGGGGTCGCAATCGCCATCGCCCGCAACGCGGCGGACGCCGACATCGTCTCCAGCCAGATGCAGAACGTGCTGCGCGCCAGCATTTCGCAGACCCCCGACCACGGGGCCGAAATCGTCCGCATCATCCTTGGGGACGCCGCACTAAGGGCCGAGTGGGAGGCCGAGCTCACCGCCATGCGGGAGCGCATGAAGCGGCTGCGCGAGAAGCTGGCGGAGGCCATCCGGCAGCGCTCCAACGCGACGGATTTCGACTTCCTGGCGCGGCACACGGGAATGTTTTCGCTCCTGGGCCTGCCTGAGGACGTGGTTGCGCGGCTCAAGGTTGACGACGGCGTCTATATGATCAACGACAGCCGCATCAACGTCGCGGGCATTCCCGAGGACCGGATTGGCGAACTGGCCGACCGGCTGCTCGCTGCCGTCGGGTGACTGTCCCGATGGACCTTGCGGCGCAGGTGCGCGGTGCGGCACAGTCGGGACGCCGCATGAATGAGAAAAACCAGTTTCCTGGAGGGAAACGATGAAATTCTTCGTCGACACGGGTGATTTCAAGGAAATCGAGGAGCTGTCCGATACCGGGCTGCTCGACGGGGTGACCACCAACCCCTCGCTCGTTGCCAAGTCGGGCCGCGATTTCAAGGAACTGATCGCCGATATCTGCAAGGTGGTGGCCGGGCCGGTGTCGGCCGAAGTGGCCGCGACCGATTTCGACGGCATGATGCGCGAGGGCGAGCGCCTCGCCAAGATCGCGGACAACGTCGTGGTCAAGGTGCCGCTCACCTTCGACGGGCTCAAGGCCTGCCGGCATCTGAGCAGCGCCGGCATCCCGGTCAACGTGACGCTGTGCTTCTCGCCCAACCAGGCGCTGCTCGCCGCCAAGGTCGGTGCGGCCTATATCTCGCCCTTCGTGGGTCGCCTCGACGACATCAATCTCGAAGGCATGGAGCTGATCCAGAACATCCGCACCATCTACGACAACTATGCCTTCTCGACCGAGATTCTCGCCGCCTCGATCCGTTCGCCCAACCACGTGACGCAGGCGGCGCTGGCTGGCGCCGACGTCGCCACCATCCCGCCGGCGGTGATCCGCAAGCTTGCCGACCATCCGCTGACCACCGTGGGCCTGGCGAATTTCGTCAAGGACTGGAAGGCCACGGGGCAGTCGATACTCTGATGGCCGACGCAAAGACCGCCGCCGCCGTGAAGGCAGCCCTGGCCGACGTGGAAATCCCCGGCGGCGGCAACCTGGCCGGCTATGCCGGGCTCTCCGACATCATCGTGACCTCGGGCGCGATCGCGCTCGCCATCACCGTGGCGCCGGGGATGGAACCGGCTTTCGGCCCGGTCCGCACCGCCGCCCTCGAGGTGGTGGAGCGCATCGCCGAGGGCCGCAAGGTGCTGGTTTCCCTCACCTCCGAGAAGTCGGCGGCTGGGCATGCCCACGTCCGCAAGCCCGGCCCGCCGCCCAAGGAGGCGGTCGCCGGGATCCGGCATATCCTCGCCGTCGGTTCCGGCAAGGGCGGCGTCGGCAAGTCGACCGTCGCCGTCAACCTGGCGCTGTCGCTCGCCGCCGAGGGCCTGCGCACGGCCATCCTCGATGCCGACCTGTACGGCCCGTCGGTGCCGCGCCTGCTCGGTCTCGACGGCAAGACCGCGATCCGCGAGGACGGCATCTTCGTGCCGCACCGGGCCTTCGGCATCGCCGCCATGTCGATCGGCGCCATGCTGCATCCCGGCCAGGCCGTCGTCTGGCGCGGCCCGATGGCGACGTCGGCGCTGCGCCAGCTGCTGCGCGAAACCGACTGGGGCGGGCTCGACGTGCTCGTCGTCGACCTGCCGCCGGGGACCGGGGACATCCAGATTTCCCTTGTCCAACAAGTGCCTCTGGTCGGCGCCGTGATCGTCTCGACGCCCCAGGACCTGTCGCTGATCGACGCCACCAAGGCCATCGACATGTTCCGCCGCACCGAGGTGCCGGTGCTCGGGCTGGTCGAGAACATGAGCTATTTCGTCGCTCCGGACACCGGCAAGCGCTACGACATCTTCGGCCATGGCGGAGCGAAAAAGGCTGCCGAATCGATGGGGATACCGTTCCTCGGCGAGGTCCCGCTGGTCATGGGCATTCGCGAGACCTCGGATGCCGGCACCCCGGTCACCGCCACCGCCCCGGACGGCCCGGAAGCCAAGGCCTTCCGGGCGCTTGCGCAGGCCATCCTGAACCAGAACCCGGCGCTCCGCCCCTAGCCGGGGGCGGGGTGACAGGCGCCGCCCGCACTGCTACTGTAATCGATTACATCGACGCGTTGCCCCAAGGCAACGACGCCGGTCAACGGATCCTGAACGGGGTTTTTCGGCAGAGCGGGGAGGAAAGCATGTTTTCGGTAGATCGCGGCGATTTCGGCCCGGGGTTCCTCTTCGGCGTCGCCACCGCCGCCTACCAGATCGAAGGTGGCCAGACCGACGGCCGCGGCTCCTCGATCTGGGACAGCTTCTCGGCCACCCCCGGCAACATCAAGAACGGCGACACCGGTCGCATCGCCGTCGACCACTACCATCGCTGGCCCGAGGATCTCGACCTCGTCCGCGACGGCGGCTTCGACGCCTACCGCTTCTCCTTCGCCTGGCCACGGCTGCTCCCGGAAGGGACCGGCCCGGTTAACGCGGCCGGCCTCGATTTCTACGACCGGCTGGTCGACGGCATGCTGGCGCGCGGCATCAAGCCCTTCGCCACGCTCTACCACTGGGACCTGCCTTCCCCGCTGCAGGATCGGGGCGGCTGGATGAACCGCGACGTCGCCGGCTGGTTCGCGGAATACGCCGCCGTTGTCGCCCACCATTTCGGCGACCGGCTGGCCGCGATCGCCACCATCAACGAGCCCTGGTGCGTCGCCTTCCTCAGCCACTACCTGGGCGTGCACGCCCCCGGCTATCGCGACCTGCGCGCGGCCTCCCGCGCCATGCACCATGTGCTCTTCGCGCACGGAACCGCCGTCGCGGCGCTGCGCGCCGAGGGCGCCAAGAATGTCGGCATCGTGCTCAACCTCGAAAAATCCGAGGCGGCGGGCGCGGGTGCCGCCGACCGGGCGGCGCAGACTCACGGCGACGCGCTCTTCAACCGCTGGTATCTCGACGGCCTGTTCAAGGGGCGCTACCCCGAGGAACTGACGACGCTGCTCGCGCCCTGGCTGCCCGAGGCGTTCGAGCGCGACATGGAGGTGGTGTCGCGCCCGCTCGACTGGCTCGGCGTCAACTACTATACGCGCGCCCTCTACGCCGCCGATCCCGCGGCGCCGCTGTTCGGCTCGCGGCGGGTCGCCGGCCCGCTCGAAAAGAGCGACCTTGGCTGGGAGATCTACCCCCAGGGCCTTACCGACCTGCTCGTGCGCGTTGCGACCGACTACACCAAGCTGCCGATCTACATCACCGAGAACGGCATGTCCGAGACCGATGACAGCCGCCGCGTCGCCTTCTACGACGCCCATCTCAAGGCCGTGCTCGCGGCGCGGCAGCAGGGTGCCGACGTGCGCGGCTATTTCGCCTGGTCGCTGCTCGACAACTACGAATGGGCCGAGGGCTATGCCTCGCGCTTCGGCCTCGTTCACGTCGACTACGAGACGCAGCGGCGCACCCCCAAGGGCAGCTACCGCGCCTTCCAGGGCCTGCTGCACAACACGCGCTAGCAACAGCAGCGCGGGACCGTCGCCGGCCCCGCGCGGCGGGACTACAGCGCCTCGGTCAGCTCCGGCAGCAGTTGGAAGATGTCGCCGACGAGGCCGTAATCGGCGAGCGCGAAGATGGGGGCGTCGGCATCGCTGTTGATGGCGACGATTACCTTGGAGTCCTTCATCCCGGCCAGGTGCTGGATGGCTCCCGAGATGCCGCAGGCGATGTAGAGCTCGGGCGCCACCACCTTGCCGGTCTGGCCGACCTGCAACTCGTTGGCGGCGTAGCCCGCGTCCACCGCCGCCCGGCTGGCGCCGATGGCCGCGTTGAGCTTTTCGGCCAGCGGGTTGAGCAGGGCGTCGAACTGCTCCTTGCTGCCGAAGGCGCGCCCGCCCGAAACGATGACGCGCGCGGCGGCAAGCTGCGGGCGGTCCGACTTGGCCGTGCGCTCCTCGACCACGCGCGCGAGCCCGGGATCGGCGGCGGCGGTGACTGCTGCGATGTCGGCCGAGCCGCCGGCAGGGGCGGCGGCGAAGGCGCTGGTGCGAACGGTGATGACTTTCTTGGCGTCGGTGGCGCGCACCGTCTCGATGGCGTTGCCGGCATAGATGAGGCGGCGGAACGTATCGGGGGATTCGACGGTGACGATGTCGGAGACCTGCATCACGTCGAGCAGGGCGGCGACGCGCGGCAGCGTATCCTTGCCGGTGCTGGTCGCGGCGGCGACGACGGCGTCGTAGCCGGACGCGAGTTCGACGATAAGGGCCGCCAGCGGCTCGGCCGCCCGGTCGGCGTAGCGCGGATCGTCGGCGAGGAGCACGCGTGCGACGCCACCAAGCGCCGCGGCCGCGTCGGCGACGGCGGCGCAGCCGCTGCCGGCCACCAGTATGTGCACGGGCTGGCCGAGGCCGGCGGCGGCGGTCAGGGCGTTGGCCGTCTGGGCATCGAGGCGGTTATTGTCGTGTTCTGCGAGCAGCAGCGTTGTCATCGAATCACCTTGGCTTCAGTGCGCAGTTTGTCGACCAGTTCCGCGACAGAACCGACCATAATGCCCCCCTTGCGCGCGGGCGGCTCCTCGGTGTGCAGCACTTCCAGCCGGGGCGCGAGGTCGACGCCCAGCTCGTCCGCCGGCACCTTGGCCAGCGGCTTGCTGCGCGCCTTCATGATCGCCGGCAGCGAGGCGTAGCGCGGCGTGTTGAGCCGCAGGTCGACGGTGACGACCGCCGGCAGCGCGAGTTCGACGACGCGCAGGCCGCCGTCCATCTCGCGGGTGACGCGCAGGGTGGTGCCGGAAACCTCGACCTCGCTCGCAAACGTTGCCTGGCCGCGGCCCATCAGCGCCGCCAGCATCTGCCCGGTCTGGTTGGAGTCGTCGTCGATCGCCTGCTTGCCCAGCAGCACCAGGTCGGCGGCTTCGCGCGCGGCCAGCGCCTTGAGGACCTTGGCCACGCCGAGCGGCTCGGTGCGGCCGTCATGCTGGACGAGGATCGCCCGGTCGGCACCCATGGCCAGCGCCTGGCGCAGCGTGTCCTCGGCCTTGGCCGGGCCAACCGACACCGCGACGATCTCGGTCGCCGCGCCCTTTTCCTTGAGCCGGATCGCCTCCTCGAGAGCGATCTCGTCGAAGGGATTCATTGCCATCTTGACGTTGTCGAGCTCGACCCCGGAGCCGTCCCGCTTGACGCGGACCCGGAGGTTGGCGTCGACCACGCGCTTGACCGCCACCAGAACCTTCATGCTGTCTCCTTCCTCAGTGCGGCCCCCCGGCCACGCCGCTTCATGCATGATGACGCCCGCCGAGTCCATAAGGCGAAGGGCGAGGGGCGCGATGGCGCGCGGCGGGCCGGCCGGGCCCGGGGCGCCCCCGCCATGGCAAACAAAGCCTTGCCGGCTTCGCTCGAATTGTCGCCGTCCTGGAACGGAAGGGGTGAGCCTTTTGCTCTACAACGGCCGGCGGGGGCTGACCGTGTCCGATGCCGGCGCAGCCGAGTTAGGCCGCTTCAACGAGGAAGCAATGCTCCGGCGTACCAAGACCATCGTGCTCAAAGAAGACAATGACGCGGCCGCCGAGGCGACGTCCGCGAGCGCGACCGCCGGCGGCGCCGCACCCGAGGGCGTCGCGCCCGGCGCACAGGTGGGCGCCATGCGGGCCGAGATCGAGGGCGCCT
>NZ_DASWVV010000243.1:0-12687 GCF_036406155.1 Devosia sp.
CGCTCGCCGCGGCGAACGACGAAGGAAAGGTGGCCGCTGCAATGGCCGGGCGTCTCGATCACCTCGAAGTCGACGTCCCCGATTCCGAAATGCTCTCCGCCCGCCAGCGTCTGCACGCTCCCAACCGGCGCGAGCACGAAATCCTTGGCATAGAGGCCGGCCTGCTTCGCGGCGCCGATGCTCGCCGCGTCCTCATCGGCGGTCGCCAGCACCGCCGCTGTCTCCGCGGATGCGCGCAGCACCGCGCCCGTGCGCTCCGCGAACTGCGCCGCGCCGCCGACATGGTCGCCGTGCTTGTGGGTCAGCAGGATCGTTCCGATGCGATCGGGCGAGAGCCCGTCGGCCACGATATTGGCAAGGATCGCATCGACCGATCCCGCGGCGCCCGAGCCACAGTCGATGAGGACGAGCTCGCTTCCGCAGTCGACGAGATAGACATTGCAATCGGGGCCGGGCGAAAGGCCCATGCCGCCCCAGGCGCCGCCGCCGACCAGATGGATGTTGTCAACGAGCCGCATGCGCCTATTCCGGTTTCGCCGCGACGTAGACGCTGGCCATCAGCCCGCCGTCGACCACGAGGTCGTGCCCCGATACGTAGCTCGAGCGGTCCGAGGAGAGATAGACGACCGCGTCGGCAATCTCGCGCGCCTCGGCGAGCCGGCGGAGCGCAGCGCCGTCGAAGCGCTTGCGGAGCTTCTCCATCACCTTCTCGCCGACGCGGCCGACGGAACGCGGCGTGTCGGTCGGGCCGGGACTCACCGCGTTGACGCGAATGCCGTGCTCGCCGAGTTCGGCCGCGAGCACCTTCATCAGGGCGACGACGCCGGCCTTCGAGGCGCAGTAGCCGACCGACCCGACGCCTGCGCCCTGCGCATTGATCGAGGCGATGAAGACGATGGCGCCGGGACGCTTCGCCGCGATCATGGCGCGCGCGGCTTCGCGGGCGACGACGAAGCCTGCGGTCAGGTTGACGTTCAGGTCCTGGACGAACTTGTCCGTGTCGTAGTCGACCACCGCGATCGCCGGCCGCGCAATGGCGGCGCAGTTGACGACCGTGTCGATGCGACCCAGACCCGCCACCGCCTCGCCGACGAGCCCGCTTACCCGCACGAGATCGTTGAGATCGGCGACGATCTTCAGCGCCTTGCCGCCGAGAGCCTCGACTTCCGCTGCCGTCCCGTCGAGGAGCGCCGCGTCGCGGTCGACGAGCGCAATACCGGCCCAGCCGTCTTCGATGAGCCTCAGTGCCGTTGCTCGGCCGATGCCGCTCGCCGCACCGGTGACGAGCGCGATCTTTTCACGGGTATCAGGCAAGGCTCTTTTCCTTTTCCTTCTGCACCTCCCCCGCCGAGGCCCTCACCACGGCGCGGTTGGCCATGCGGCCGATGCCCGAAACTTCGGTTTCGATGAGGTCGCCGGGCTTGAGGAAGCTTTGCGGCCGCTCGCCCATGCCCACCCCCGCCGGGGTCCCGGTAGAGATGATATCGCCCGGCTCGAGTGTGCAGAAGGCAGTGATGTATTCAATGAGATAGTCGACCGGGAACACCATCAAGGCGGTCGACTCGTCCTGTTTCGGCATGCCGCTGATCTTCACCGAGATACGGGTATCGGTGGCCAGTCCCATTTCGTCGACCGTGGTGAGATAGGGCCCCATCGGCTTGAACGTGTCGAACGACTTGGCCCGCATCCACTGCCCGTCCCGCTTCTGCAGGTCGCGCGCGCTGATGTCGTTGACGCCGACATAGCCGGCGATCACGCTTTGCGCGTCTGCGCGGCGCACGTTGCGCGCGGTACGGCCGATGACGACGCCGAGTTCGCCTTCCCAGTCGATCTGCTGGGAGGCCGAGGGCAGTTCGACGTCATCGTAGGGGCCGATAATGGCACTGGGCAAGATGCCGAACAGTATCGGCAGCTCGGGCACGGGATTGCCACCCTCGGCGGCATGCTCGCGGTAGTTGCGGCCGACGGCAATGAACTTGCCAGGTTTCGCGATGGGCGCCATGAGCCGGAGATCGGCGAGCGCGTGCACATGGAATTCGGCGGCCGCGAGCGTCTCGAGCAGGACCTGCGGCCCGAGCCGGATGAGTTCGTCCGGAAAGACGGTCGCCAGCGACCCCAACGGCTCGCGGACAAGCTCCGCATTGTCGGGATCAAGCCACCCCCAGCCGACGCGCCCGCCCGACGTCCTGAACCGTGCGATCTTCATCTTTTCTCCCTTGCGCCGGCGGCATACGGCCAGCAATCTCGACAGGTCGCCGCGCGACGCTTCCAACCTTGACGGTCTGAACTTTTGTATAATATAAAATCCTGACCTGCAACCGCCTTGGTTGCATCCCACGCAACTTCCGGAGCTTCGTGATGCCGCGGGTGTCAAGCCGAACCCAGTCGATCCCGCTTTCCGGGATCCGCGAAATGATGGACCTGGCAACGACCATCCCGGGCGTCCTGCGCCTCGAAATAGGCGATCCGAACTTCCAGACGCCTGCGCATATCAGCGACGCCGCGGCTGCCTGGGTGAAAGCGAACCGCGTGAGCTATCCCCCCAATTCGGGGATCATGCCGCTGCGCACGGCCATCGCCGAAAAGGTCACCAGGCGGAACGCCATTCCCTGCACCGCCGACAACGTCAACGTCACCATCGGCGCGACTGGCGCGCTCTATCTAGCGCTCCTCGCAACGCTCGAGCCCGGCGATGAAGTGCTGGTCCCCGATCCGGGCTGGGCCGGTTACCCGGCGATGGTCGGGCTCGCGGGCGGCACCATGCGCCCCTACGGCCTCAAGGCGCAGAACGGCTTCAAGATGACCGTCGAGGACGTCGAGTCCGCCCTCACGGAGAAGACGCGCGCCATCATCCTCAATACACCGAGCAATCCGACCGGCGCCGTGTTCGACAAGGAGCAACTCCAGGGCCTGCTCGATCTCGCGCGGAAGCGCGACCTGTGGATCATTTCGGACGAGTGCTACGACGAGGTCCTGTTCGGCCGCGAGCACTACAGCATCGGCTCGGGGGAGGAAATCGAGGAGACGCGTGTCATCAGTTGCTTCTCCTTCTCCAAGACCTACGCCATGACCGGCTGGCGCGTCGGCTACGTCGTCGCGCCATCGGCGATTGCGAAACAGATCACCCGCATGCAGGCGGCCGCCGTCGCCTCCGCCTCGGTGGTCTCGCAGATCGCCGCGCTCGAGGCGCTCAACGGACCGCAGGATGCCGTGGGCGAAATGGTCGCTGCCTACACCCGGCGCCGCGACCTCGCGGTGAGGATGCTCGACGCCGAGGGCCTCAGCTACGCGCCCTCCGACGGCGCCCTCTATGTCTTCCTCGACGTGCGCTCGACCGGGGTTACCTCCAGGGAGCTCGCCCTGGGCCTGTTGCGCGACCGCCATGTCTGCACCACACCCGGCAGCGCCTTCGGCGACGCCGGCGAGGGCTTCCTTCGCCTCTCGCTCGCGTGCTCGGACGCGGATCTCGAAGAGGGCCTGCGCCGCACTATCCTTTATGTCCAGGAGCGCTCGGCGCTCTAGCCAGACGTCACGTCCGCTCGGCGAGCCCGGCGCGATAGCGGGCCACCGTGTTGTCGAGGTGCGAGCGCAGCGCCGCGCTGGCACCGGCCGGGTCCCCTGCCCGCACCGCCTCAAGGATTTCGCGGTGCTGCCGCCGGATTTCGGAGAGGTGGGTGTTGGTCGGCCGTGCCGGCGTCAGCAGGCGGCGGTAGCGGTCAGTGTTGGACATCAGCAGCTCGATGACATGGATGAGCCACGGCGACCGCGCGGCGCGATAGAGCGAGAGATGGAACGCCCGGTGCGTGGCGCTCGATTTCTCCACGTCGCCGGCAGTGAACGCGTCGACCATCTCGACATAGTACTGGTCCGCAGCCGCCAGCTCTTCCTTGGTGATCAGCTTCGCCGCCTTCTCCACCGCGCTGCATTCGAGCAGTACGCGCAGGTCATACGCGTCGGTCATGTCCGCCTCGGACACATCGGAAACACGCGCGCCCTTGTTGGGGATGATCTCGACCAGCCGGCCCGCCTCGAGCAACCGCAGCGCCTCGCGCACCGGGATGAAGCTGACATTGTTCTCGACCGCGATGTCCTGCAGCCGCAGCCGCTGCCCCGGCCGGTAGCGTCCTTCGAGGATCGCCCGGCGGGTGGCGTCATAGACCTGTTCGACGAGCGAGACGCTATCGCGGGTTACGGTGCTTGGCATTTGCTCTGGACCTCACTGCTGCCGGACCGGCAGCGCTGCACCGCGGCTGCACTTGGCAACTCCGGTCACCCGCGCCCCCTGGCGCCGGCATGCTGTTGTTCGTGTTGTCATCGTGGAAGAAAGCGTGCGTCTTGATAGAACGGATAGAGATTGTGCGGAATAGGCTGCCAGCCGGTAACTCGCCGGTTCCTGACGAAGAAGTCCGCCGGAGTGAACAGCGGAATGATCGGCAGTTCCCGGGCGATGAGGGACTGCACCGTCGCCGCGGCAGCCGTCAATTCCTCCGCGGTGACCGCCTGCCGAAACCGCTCGAAGGCATGGTCGAGCACCGGCACGGAGGCCCGCTGCCAGTTCGGCCGCGGCTGCGAGGCGGTCGTCGTGAAGCCCGCCAGCGCATCGATCGGATCCTGCCAGAGCCATTTTGACAAGAAGCTCGCCGGCCCCTGTGCCAGCCGCGCATAGAAGGGCGCGAAGGGCGGAATCGGCTCGAGTGTCAGCGCGACCCCGATGCGAGCCAGTTGCCGCTGCACGAAACGGGCGGCGCCGATCAGCACGCTGTCGTCCTGCACCACGCACTCGAAGCGGAGCCCGACGCCGTTGCGCGTCCGCACCCCGTCCTGCCCGCGCAGCCAGCCCGCCGCATCGAGCAGCGCCTCCGCACGTGCCGGGTCGTGCTGCCCGCTCCGGTCCGCGGCGTCGTCGTAGAATTCGGCTCCCG
Organism: Devosia sp.; assembly: GCF_036406155.1. GTDB lineage: Bacteria > Pseudomonadota > Alphaproteobacteria > Rhizobiales > Devosiaceae > Devosia_A. The sequence continues at coordinate 4,923 of NZ_DASWVV010000243.1, forward strand.
GCGGCACCGGCCCAAAGGTGGGTGATCCGTGGCCAAGCACCAGTTCATCGACCAGCGCCCGCCGGTCGATGGCGAGCGAGATCGCCTCGCGCACCGGCTGCTCGAAGAAGCCGAGGTCGCGCCGCGACCAGTTGAGCGCCAGATAGACGTTGGATGACTGCGGTACCGAGAGCACGTCGAACCGCTCGTCCGCCATCAGCTCGGCGATCGCTTCGACCGGCGGCGCATGGAGGCAATCCACGCGCCCCTCGCGCAGCAAGGAGACTCGTTCGTCCGGAGCGAGCGCCGTCACCCACTCCACCGCCTCGAGATGGGGCGGGCCCGCCCCGTTCCCGACCAGCTGCATGGGCGTGCCGGCATAGGTCTCCGCCCGCCGCGCCAGCACGCGGTCCTCGGACCACTCGGCGAGCCGGAACGGGCCGGTGCCGTCGGCGTCGGCACTGCCATAGGCACTCCCTAGCCGCGACCGCATCGCCGGATTGAAGATCGTCGTGTGCGTGCCCCAGAGCAGCGGCATCACCCGCGTCGTCGGATAGTGCGTGCGGATGACGACGACCCCCTCCCCCTCCGCCGTCACCGTCGCAACCGGGTCCCAGTACTGGATCTGCCGGGTGCGCGCGTCGCCCCAGCGACACTGGTGCAGCGCCTCCACCACGGCCCTCGCGTCGCATGCCGCCCCCGAATGGAAGCGCAGGTCCGGCCGCAGGAAGAACCGATGCTCGAGCCCGTCCGCCGACACCTGCCAGCGTTCGGCGAGCCAGGGCCGCGGCGCGCCGTCGGTCCCCTTGGCGACGATCGTCTCATAGATCGCGGCGCTGCACGGATCGATGTGGGCGCCCGCCACCGGGTCGACCGGGCTGAACCGGTACTCGAAGCCTTCGCGAAGCGTTGTGGGCTCTTTTGTCATGCCGGCCTCGAAAATGGCGTTGCCCCGGCGGCCCCGGCGGCAACGGCTGCCGCGAGCTGCGTCGCCGCCGCCACCGCGAGGCGGTTCTCCGCCCCGCGTCCGACGCCGGCCACGTGCGGCGTGATCACGAGGTTCGGCGCCCGCCACAGCGGATGCCCGGGCGGCAGCGGCTCGGGTTCCGTCACGTCGAGCCCGGCGCCCCCGAGCCGCCCGGTCTGCAGCGCCTCCGCGAGCGCGACGCTGTCGATGAGTCCGCCCCGGCCCACATTGACGAGGATCGCGCCGGGGCGGCAGAGCGCCAGCGCCTCCCGCCCGAGGATGCCGTGCGTCTCGGGCGCCAGGGCGATGCAGGCGACGACGTAATCGGCGCGGGGCAGCATCTGGTTCAGTGCCGTCAGCGGCCGCACCTCGTCGACCTCCGCCGCCTGCCGCGGCGAGCGGTTGACCGCCACCACCCTGAGCCCGAAGGCCCGCGCCCGCCGCGCGATCTCACGCCCGATATGCCCGAGCCCGACCAGCAGCATCGTCGCGCCGTCGAGCGTCCGCATGCCGGCTTCCGGCGCCTTCACCCAGGCCGCCTGTGCCTGCTGCCCGAGCGCGAACGGCACCTGGCGCGCCAGCGTCAGCAGCAGGGCCAGGGCGTGCTCGGCAACCGTCGGCGCCAGCGCCCCGAAGGCCTGCGTGACGGTGATCCCCTCCGGGATGCCCGCCGCATTGAACCCGTCCCGCCCCGCGGAGTTGAAATGCATCCACCGCAGCGCCCGGTCAGGAGACCGGAGTCGGGCGACCACCTCCCGCGCTTCCGCTACCGTCGCATCGGCGAGCACCAGGAATTCGGTCGTGGGCAGGCGCTCGAGAAGTTCGGGCAGCGTGCGCACCACCGCGACCTCGGCGCCGGGAACCGCGCGCAGCGCCGCGCCGACGGTCTCCCGGGCGAAATCGAACTGTGCCCAGAATGTCGTTCTCATCGTTCTCCCTGCGGTTGACCGGCGCGACCCTTCACGACCATAAATATAATATAATCCCATGCGCGAGGCGAGCCCATGCCGGCACCTGACCACGTCATTCGGCGAGACGGCATCCACCTGTTCTTCGACCCGGACGAACCGCCCCGCCTGCGCGTCAAATCCGGGGACCGCATTCGCGTCGAAACCGAAGACGCCGGCATGGGCAGCGTCAGGAGCGAGCGCGACGTCTATGCCAGCATCGGCGAACTGTTCGAAAAGCTCGGCGGCGCCAATCCGGTCACGGGGCCGATCTTCGTCGAGGGCGTCGCGCCCGGCGACTGCGTGGCGATCACCATCGAGGACATCGTCCCCGGTGCCGTGCAGCACCAGGGCTATACCGCCCTCACCCCCGGCATCGGCGGCCTCATCGGCAGGTACGGCCTGCAGGACGACCTGCCGCCGCGCACGGTGATCTGCCCGATCGAGGACAAGATCATCAAGTTCCCCGCCCGTGGCGGCTTCATCGACATTCCGGTCTCCCCATTTCTCGGCACCATCGGCGTCGCGCCGGCACAGGAACGGCGGCTCGCCTTCTCACAGGGCGCCGATTTCGGCGGCAACACCGACATCCCGCTGCACGGGATCGGCGCAACGCTCGTCTTCCGCGCCAATGTCGCGGGCGCGCTGATCTCGCTCGGAGATGCCCATGCCGCCCAGGGCGACGGCGAAATCGCCGGCGCCGCCGTCGAATGCCAGGCGGACGTCACGCTCCTCGTCGAGCGCATCGCCGCGGCGGACGCCCACTACGTCGCCCTGCCCCAGGTCAACACCGAGACCTTCATCGGCTCGGTCGCCGGGCTTGGCGGCGTCAACCTCGGCGACACCGTGCGCTCCGCCTATGTCGACATCATCCGCCGCCTCGAACGCTTCCACGGCTTCAGCCGCGACGAGGCCTACCTCCTCGCCTGCCAGACGGCGAAGGTCCGCATCGGCCAGGTCGTCGACCCGCTCTATAGCGCCGCCGTCACCATCGAGCGAAGATACATCCAGTAGGCTGGAAAAGAAGCAGCACGCATCCCATGCCTGGCTACCCGTGCCGATCGGGGCAGCTCCGCGCGCAACCGCAGTCACGACAGACGTGGCCACGCGCAAGCGAGCCGGGCGTGCCGCGTCCGTGCGGGTGCTCGCCACAGGTCGGAGCGTATCTTGCAGTCCCCTCCGTCAAACCGTTCGCGCCTGAGCGGCTGTAGCACTGCCCTCCAAATCGCATTCGAGGCGGCAAGCTAAGCGGTGGAACCTCCACCATCCCCTCTTGACGCGCGCAAGGTTTTCACTTTCTATATGTACCATTGCACTACCACAATGGTACAAACCGTGGCTTTCAAGATCACGCTGGTAAAGAGCGATGGGGCGCCCCCTATCCATCACCAGATCGTCAACAGCGTCCGGCACGCCATCAGTTCGGGCCGGCTGAAGGCGGGGGACCGGCTGCCCGCCGTGCGAGCGCTGGCGCTAGAACTGGACGTGGCGATGAACACGGTGGCCCGAGCGTATCGCGACCTCGACCGCGAAGGACTCACCAACAACGGCCCCGGGCGCGGCACCTTCGTTCGGCAGTTGATTGTGCCACAGGCCCATCGCTGGGCCACGGATGCCACCGCCGCGCAGATCCTCCGGCCGGCGCTGCTGGCCCTCAAGGCAATGGGCCTCAGCCATCTCGAAATCGCGGCGGCCGTCGAAAAGCTTCTGAGCGAGGCTCCCCTCAAGCTCGGCGTCATCGGCAGCAGCCCGCGCGGCGCCGAAAAGTGGGCTCGCGCGCTGCAACTGGAACTCGGGGAGTTCCGGGTGGAAACCATCCCGATCTCGCTGGGCGACCTATCGAGCAACCCGGAGAGTGTGTTGCACCGGCTCGAGGGGGCGACGTTCGTCTTTACGCTGCTTACCGGCTACCACCTTGCACGCGAGTTACTCGAAGGCTCGGCCAAGCAGGTGGTGCCGCTCATCACGCAAATTACGCACCAATGCCAACAGGATCTGCTGGCACTGCCTCGGGACGTGCGCGCGGGCCTGGTCTGCGAGGACGTTTATCTCAACAGCGTGCTCGAGCTGATCAGCAGCTACGCGCCGACGGCCCGCGTCGATCGCGTCCGCATCGACGAGGTCGAGGGCGTACGCCGCCTGATGCTCGACTGCGACGTCATCATCTACAGCTTCGCGGCCGGCGAAGTCGTGGAGAGCCTTCCCGCCGGCAGGGCCCGGCTCATGCCGCTGATCTATGCGCTGAGCGAGGAGAACCTGGCGCATGTGCGCCGGCTAGTGGCGCCGTATGCGTCAGCTCAACGGGACTTCGCCGCAGGCGGCAGCCCTTCCCAGAGCGGAGCCGTTTGATGCCCCGCTATCTGTTTCGCCGCATTGCCCAGATCCTGCCGGTCATACTTGCGCTGGTGATGTTCAACTTCGTGCTGGTCCACGTCGCGCCCGGGGACCCGGCCACCGCACTTGCCGGCGACAGCGCGCCCCTCGAGTACATCGAGGAACTGCGCGCCTCCTACGGACTCAACGAACCGCTGCACGTGCAGCTGGGAATCTACCTGCAGAAGCTGGTGCAGGGAAACCTTGGCTACTCCTTCGCCTACCGCAAGCCGGTGTTGGACGTGCTGCTCTCTCGGCTGTTCCCGACGCTCCTCCTGGTGGGAGTCAGCCAGCTCATCGCCATTCCGCTCGGTATCGTCCTCGGCGCCCTGGCGGCCCGCCATCGCAACAGCTGGCTCGACACGTCCATCTCGGCATCGATGCTCGCCCTGTATAGCATTCCGGTCTTCTGGCTGGGCCTGGTCTTCATCCTCTTCTTCGCGGTGCAGCTGCAATGGCTCCCGAGTTCCGGCATGATGGGCTTCAGCTATGGCCGGCCGCCGGATCCATTCGACATTGCGCGCCATCTGGCCCTGCCGCTCAGCGTGCTGGCGCTGCACACCCTGCCGATCTACGCCCGCATCACCCGCGAAAGCGTGATCGAGGCGGCGCAGGACGATTCAATCACCACCGCTCGTGCCATCGGCTACCCCGAGGCCGTGGTGTTCCGCCGATTTGCCCTGCGCAACGCGCTGCTGCCCGTGACCACGGTGGCCGGGCTGTCGCTGAGTTCGCTTTTCGCCGGTGCACTGCTGGTCGAGACGGTGTTCGCCTGGCCGGGCATGGGCCGGCTGATGTACGACGCCGTGTCGCAGCGCGACTTTCCGGTCCTCATGGGCGGCTTCCTGTTCACCAGCGTCATGGTGGTAGTGGGCAGCCTGATCACCGACATCGTCTATGTCTATCTTGATCCGCGAGTCGTCTACAAATGAACGACCTCGTGAGGGCGTTGCGGCAAAATAGGCTGGGTGTCGCGGGGTTACTCCTGGTGGCGACAATCTTCCTCGTCGCACTGAGCGCACCACTCATCGCCCCGGGCGACCCTTTCCGGATGGATTGGACCCCATTCCTACCGCCCGGCTCCGATCATCTACTGGGCACGGACAATATCGGTCGCGATGTGTATGCGCTGATGGTGCACGGCACCAAAGTGTCGCTGCTGTTCGCCTTCGGCGCAGCCGGCGTGTCCCTGCTCATGGGCATGCTGCTGGGAGGAATTGCCGGATATTACGGGGGGCTGATCGACGACCTGATCTCGCGCCTCTCCGATGCCTTCCTGATCATCCCGCGCCTCTTCCTCATCATCGTCATCGTTGCCCTGTTCGGCTCGCAGTTGTGGATGGTGGTGCTCGTCATCGGCGTCACGCTGTGGCCGGCCAACGCCCGCATCATGCGGGCGCAGGTCATGTCGTTGCGCGAGCGCGGCTTCGTGCAGGCGGCGCGGGTAGCGGGCGGCAGCGATGCAGCCATCATTTTCGGCCAGATCACGCCCAACAGCCTCGGCCCGGTACTCGCCAACTCCGTTCTGCAGATGGCCTACGCCGTACTCACCGAAGCATCGCTGGCCTTTCTGGGACTGGGCGATCCCAACGTGCCATCATGGGGCCAGATCCTCTATTCGGGCCAGAATTACCTGTCCTCGGCGCCCTGGCTGATGATCTTTCCAGGTCTCGCGCTGGCCGTCCTGCTGCTGTCGCTGCACCTCGTGGGCACCGCACTGGTGGAGTCGCTTAATCCCAAGCTGCGACCGGTGAGGCGCGTGCCCCTTTCCGCGCGGGCCGGCGCGGCACCGCGAATGGAGGTGTGAGATGCTGCTCGATGTCGAGAACCTCTCGGTCGCCTTCGCCACCGACACCGGGTTGCTCCACGCGGTGAACGGTGTGTCGCTTCAGCTGGAAGCAGGTCAGAGCCTTGGCCTTGTTGGCGAATCCGGCTGCGGCAAGAGTACGCTAGGCTTCGCGCTCATGCGCCTGCTGGCTGAGAATGGCAGCATAACCGGCGGTGCGGTCCGGCTCAGCGGCGAAGACATCGTACGGATGTCCGAAGAGCGGCTGCGCGCCATCCGCTGGGACAAGATCGCTATGGTCTTCCAGAACGCGATGTCTGCCCTCAGCCCCGTCGCCCGCATCGGCGACCAGATCGCCAATGCCATGCGCTTGCACAAGCCCGTCAGCCGCGAGCGGGCCCTCGAACTGGCCGGGGACACCTTTGAACGCGTCGGCGTCTCGCGCACGCGGCTGCAACAATACCCGCACGAGTTCTCGGGTGGCATGAAGCAGCGCGCCATGCTGGCGCTGGGACTCGTTTGCGGACCGCAACTGCTGATCGCCGACGAGCCGACGACGGCGCTCGACGTCGTGGCGCAGCGACAGGTACTCGATCTGTTCCGCGACCTGCGCCGCGAACGCGGGCTCGCATTGATCATGATCTCGCACGACATCTCGGCGGTCTCCGAGATCTGCGACAAGGTCGCGGTCATGTATGGCGGCGAGATCATGGAGTTCGGGCCGCTGCGCGAGGTGTTCTTCAACTACCGGCATCCGTACACCTGGGCGCTGATCAATTCCTTCCCCTCCCTGCACCAACCGCTGCGCGAACTGGTCGCCCTGCCTGGCTCACCGCCGGCCCTCGCCGAACCACCCACCGCCTGCCCCTTCGTCTCTCGCTGCCCACACGCCATCGGCATCTGCTCCGCCCAGCGTCCGCCGGTGGTCGAGGTCGGTGCCGGCCACAGCGTGCGCTGCCACCGCGCCGATGACATTGCTCTCGCCCCCGTCGACAGAGGTTTTGATGGCCCCGCTGGTTGAGGTGCGGAACCTCGTTAAAGACTACCCACTGAAGACGGGCCTGCTGGCGACCATTATGGGCGGCACGAAGTCCGCGCATGCGGTGAGCGACGTCAGCCTCGACATCAACCCCGGTGAAATCGTCGGTGTAGTGGGAGAGTCGGGGTCGGGAAAGACGACGCTGGGCAAGGTACTGGTGCGGATCGAGCGGGCCACCGGGGGCAACGTACTGTTTGATGGCAAGCCATTTACCACGCTGCGCGGCGCGGCACGCCGTGAGTTCCACCGCAGCGTGCAGATGATCTTTCAGGATCCGTACGACACGCTCAACCCGCGCCTCACGATCTTCGGCAATGTCGAGCTGCCGCTGCGCTACCTCAGGCTCGGCGCTGACGCCGCCGAACGGCGCGAACGGGTAATGCGGGCGCTCGAACTGGTCGAGCTCACTCCGGCGGACAAATTCGCCGGCCGCTATCCGCACCAGCTTTCGGGCGGGCAGCGCCAGCGCGTCGCGATCGCGCGCGCCCTCATCGTCGGGCCGCGCTTCCTTGTGGCCGACGAACCGGTGTCGATGCTCGACGTCTCCATCCGGGCCGGCGTGCTCAACCTGCTCAAGCGGCTCAACAGCGAGCTTGGGATCGCGATGCTGCTGATCACACACGACCTGACGACCGCCTACTACCTCAGTCACCGCATCGCCGTGATGTACCTGG
>NZ_DASWVV010000244.1:0-3816 GCF_036406155.1 Devosia sp.
CATCACCGACCCACAGTTGGCGGAACTCAGGCATTTCGTCGAAGACCAGGAAGTCGCCGCGCAGCGAGGCGACACCCGCCGTCTGTTCGAGCTCGACGAGGAATTTCACCGCGCCATTCACGCCGCCGCGGGCCTGGTCGCCGTCGCCGACGAGCTCGAGGACGTCAAGGTCCACCTCAACCGACTGCGCTATGTGGCGGTGAACTGGCCGCGGGGCGCCGACAAGATCACTGGCGAGCACGACGCCATACTCGACGCGCTCGCGCGCCGGGACGCTGCCGCCGCCGCCGCGGCAATGACTGCGCATCTGCGCGCGGTGCTGCCGGTGCTTGACCGCATGGGATCCGACGCCGAGCCGCAGGTCGCGCAGTGAAGATCCGCCCTGCCAACTTCACTGGGAGCACGCCGTGAAGATCGTCGATATCCGTGCGACCACGGTCGCCATGCCCCTTGAGGCGCCGCTGCGGCATGCCACCGGTGCCCATTGGGGCCGGTTCATACGTACGATCGTGGAGGTCGTGACCGATGAGGGTATCGTCGGACTAGGGGAACTCGGAGGCGGCGGCGAGTCCGCCGAGGCGGCGGTGCGAGGCCTGCTGCCGTACCTCAAGGGCCACGATCCGCTGCAGCTGGAGCAGCTGCGCTGGAAGATCATGAACCCCACCGCCTCGCTCTACAACAACCGACTCCAGCTCCATGCCGCCATCGAGATGGCCTGTCTCGACGCCGCCGGCCGAAAGCTTGGAATCCGCGCCTGCGACCTCCTGGGTGGCGCGGTGCGGGAGCGCGTGCCGTTCGCAAGCTACATCTTCTACCGCTTCGCCGATGCGGGAACCGGTCGCGGCGGAGAGACCTCGCCAGATCAGATCGTGGCCCACGCGCGCCAGCTTGTCGCAGAACACGGCTTCACGACACACAAGCTCAAGGGTGGGGTCTTCCCCCCGGACCACGACGTCGAGGTCATGCGCGCCCTCGCCGCGGCGTTTCCCGACGACCGGCTGCGCCTGGATCCGAACGCCGCCTGGTCGGTCGAGGAAGCAATTCGGGTCGGTCAGGCCATCGAGGGCCTGAAGAACGACTACTTCGAAGATCCGACGTGGGGCCTCGAGGGCATGCGCCGCCTGCGCCAGTTCGTGCGCATCCCGACCGCCACCAACACCGTGGTGGTCAATTTCGAGCAACTGGCTGCCAACATACGGCTCGAGGCCATCGATGTCGTCCTGCTCGACACCACATTCTGGGGTGGGCTGCGGCAGGCGCACAAGGCGGGGCTGGTGCTGGAAACATTCCAGTACGGCGCGTCAGTGCACTCCTCGGGTGAGCTCGGTATCCAGCTCGCCTCGATGCTGCATCTGGGAGCGGCACTGCCCAACCTCGGCTTCGCCGCCGACGCGCACTACCATCACCTCACCGACGACGTAATCAAGGGCGGAAAGATGCGCTACGTTGACGGCGCGATCGCCGTGCCTGCGGGACCGGGGCTCGGCGTCGAACTCGACCGCGACAAGCTCATGCAATACGCCGAATACTATCGTGAGGTCGGGGGGTACGCCTACGACCGCGATCCGACCCGACCCGACTGGTACGCGGTGCTGCCGGAACAACGTTGGGCGGCGGCTCGCTCCGCGCGCTGAGGACCCTACATCACCCCGAAAGTGTCGAAGGCCTCGCGCGTGCTCATCCCGGCCCGGATGGCCTGGGCAACCTTGTTCTCGGTCCGCACCTTTTCCAGAGCACGCTCCACGGCCTCGCCCTCGACTTCGCGCGGAACCACGAGCACGCCTTCGCGATCGCCGAACAGGAGATCTCCGGGGGCTACTGGCACACCCTCGATCTCGATCGGTGTACGGTAGTCGATGACCTTGCCACGCGGTCCCTGGTCCTGGGCATATACGCCCCGACAGAACACGTTGAACCCCAGCGCCTCGATCTCATTGCTGTCGCGCACAAAGCCGTCGAGCACGGCGCCGGCCGCCTGCAGGTGGATTGCCCGCGTCGACATCAGGCCGCCCCAGAGTGCGTAGCGCAACGATGACCCCGTGGCGATGTAGATCTCGTCCCGCTTCAGGTCATCGAGCGCTTCGAACAGCAGGCCGAAGGGCTTTGCCGACAGCGGCCCGGCCGAGGGGTGCCTGGCCGAGAACACATCCGCCTCCAGCACCGGCATGGCCCGCCCGACGATGCGCATGCGCTTGTCGAGCGGCATGATGCCCGGAGGAAGGAACTGGTGCTGATAGCCGAGCGCGTCGAGAACGTCGCCGACGACCGCGGTGAAAAGTTCGTTGCGGATCAGTGCAAACAGCTCGGAATCGGTCACGCCTCGGCCTCCACGATGCGACGCGTGCCCTCGGCGTCGCGCGCGATGATCTCGTCAAGCAGCGCCCCGCGCTCCTTGGCCCCGACAAACTCCAGCCGCCTCAGGCCGAGCGGATCGACGACCGTGCGCAGCGCGTGCAGCACGGCGGCGCCGGGCGGCTCGACTTCTCGGCATTCCGGCGAGAAAAGCACCGGGAACCCGGTCTGCCCGACGATCTCGTCGCGCGACACCCCGGGCATCGTCTCCACGACAACGAGCTGGCGGGCATCCTCGTCGAACCTGAAGACACACAGGTTGGTCACGAGCCAGATGTCGCCGGGCTGGTAGCCGGCTTGCTGACGTTCTTCGGCGGTGACGAGACCGCGGGCCGAGCTCACGACAGCAACCGACTTGACCAGAGTTGTCGGGCTGTGGCGCGTCACATAGACCACGTAGTTCCTGTGCATGTTGGCGACATCCGACATGCCTCCCTGTCCCGGCAGGCGCAACAGGCCGCCGGAGGGCTTCACCAGTTCAAGATTGTTGGTTTCCCCGCGCGGCCCCACTTGTGCGGCCCCGATGATCTCGTGGGTGACGAGCCCGGGTTGGTAGTAGGTCGAGTAGGTGTCATCACCGCCGCAATGAACTGCGGCTGTCGCGGCGTCCATGGTCTCCATCAGGCTCAGCGTCATGGTGCCCGGGGCGATGTCAACGTGCCCGCAACTGAGGGTCGCGATGAGCATGCGCGGCGCGTGCGTCGCCTTGGCCAAACGGTAAGCCACGTTGGCCAGAGGCGACACCGCGCCAGCGCTCGCGAAGCTCTCGTTGTCCAGCATGCGCGCGATCCGCGCCACCATGAACTCGTCGATCGTTGGCGAGCCGGTGCTGGCGTCGGCGCTCAAGAAAGGTTCCGGCCGGATCTTGTCGGCCGGAGCTCTCGCGGCACCGCGCAGCGTGACCGAGGGCGCATCAGCCGGCCGGCGAAGCGCCTGACGCAGCGGACCGTGCCTGCCCTCCAGGACGTCGCGGATGCGGGCATAGTCGGTCACATAGTACGGCAAGCACGAGGTCGGATAGGCGCCGCCCGGCACCTCGGCGATCGCCGTCACCAGATTGCGGGTGATGATCGTCGCCCGACCGCCCGACTGCAGCGCGCCCGCCGGTACGATCTCCTCGACCGTCGCCAGCACCTGCCGCGCTGCCCCGACGACCGCGAGGTCGAGCGCCCGGGCGCCGTAGATCTCGATGTTGCCGTCGGCATCGGCCCGCGGCGCATGCAACAGCACCGTGTCGATGGACTGGGCATCGACGAGACCGACGACCCTGCCGCTCCCTGGATCGCGGTGGAACCGTACCGCCGGGCAGCGCTCGATCATGCTCGAGCCAGCAGGCAGTTGCACCGGCATGAACGGCAGGTTCTGCTGCGCCGCGCGTAGCCCCTGGATCATGCTGAGGGCTGGCCAGTCGGTGATCGGCAGTCGCCGTCTCTCGGCCACTTCCCGGAAGCGGGGGGCCAGACC
>NZ_DASWVV010000245.1:0-14310 GCF_036406155.1 Devosia sp.
GCCGCTACAACCCGCTCCCGAAGATCATTGGAAAGAGGTCTCATCAGATGCTGGCCTCCTCACCAGTCAGCATCTTGAATCACAAACACCCCAAAACCGGAATCCCCTGCGATTCAAAAAAGAGCCGAACCGCTCTAGCCCAGGCGTTCGCCTTGCTCTTGGTACCAGCGCAGGACAGCGACGCGCACGGCGGAGGACAGGTTGGGGGCGTCGCGCCCTTCGTCGATCTCGCGGATCAGGCTGTTGAGCTTGACGCCGCGGCTCTGGGCCATGGCCTCGAGCCCGCGCCAGAACTCAGGCTCGAGCGCGAGGCTGGTGCGGTGGCCGGCAATGGCCAGCGAACGCTTCTGCACCCGTCACGGCTTCTTGCGGAAGCGATCGAGGCTGACGACCTTTTCGCCGCCGGCGTCGGCAGCCGGAGGAGGGGAGGGCGGCTCGTCGCCGTCCTCGGTGGTGCCGGCCGTCGCCGCTGCTGCCGGGGCGGCCTCGCCGTTGAGCTGCAGGCCGAACTGGACCGACGGATCGAAGAAGCCCTTCATGGCGGAGAAGGGTATGGCGAGGGTTTCCGGAATGCCGTCGAAGGACAAGCCCACCTCGAAGCCGGTCTCGGACACCTTGAGGTCCCAGAACTGGTTCTGCAGGACGATGGTCATTTCCTGATCGTACTGCTCGAGCAGGCGCTGGCTCAGCCGTACGCCCGGGGCGCGGGTGTAGAAATTGATGTAGAAGTGGTGATCTCCCGGCAGGCCGGCCCTGACGACTTCGGCGAGGACCTTGCGCACCACGCCGCGCAGGGCCTCCTGGACCAGGATGTCGTAACGGATGAGATCTTCGGCCATGCACGCCTTCTTCGCAGCTCGGGGGAATCCCGCACGGCATATCAGCCCGAGGCGGGGCACAATTCAAGCGCAAAGCAGGAAGGTGCAGGCTTCTGTTGCCAGGTGCCTGCGGACCCCGCCGTTCCCCTGCTACAGGGAGGGACTTTCATTCAGGTGCTGGCACCGCTTACGCGGCGACGGCAACCTTAGCATAGTTGTCGTTGGCAACTATAAAGATGGTCCGATGTCGGTGGTACCATGCCGAGCGAAAACACACCCTTTACGCCCTCGTCGATCCTGTTTCGCCCCCATAGGGTCCACCCGCGCGGGGTGGAGATTGGTGGAGGCGCCGGGTACTGCCCCCGGGTCCGATGGGTTTATTACGATGGCCATTTATCGCCATAGCCGTTGCCGGCAGACCCAATATAGGGATGACCGGCGGATGATGCAAATGCCTGGGACAGCCGCCCGCGCGGATCGGCGCCGCCCCCGAATCGCGTAGGATCGAGGCATGCAACCCTATCTCCAGCTCCTCTCCGACGTCCTCGCCAACGGCACCGACCGGCCCGACCGTACCGGTACCGGAACGCGCTCGCTGTTCGGCTACCAGATGCGCTTCGACCTGGCGGCCGGCTTCCCGCTGCTGACCACCAAGAAGCTGCATCTCAAGTCGATCATCTACGAACTCCTGTGGTTCCTGCGCGGGGAAACCAATGTGCGCTGGCTGCAGGAGCGGGGGGTCAGCATCTGGGACGAATGGGCCGACGCCAACGGCGACCTCGGGCCCGTCTATGGCAGCCAGTGGCGCAGCTGGCCGGACGGCAAGGGCGGCACGATCGACCAGATCGCCAACGTCGTCGACTCGATCCGGACCAGGCCGGAGTCGCGCCGTCACATCGTCACCGCGTGGAACCCCGCCGAGGTGGATGCAATGGCGCTGCCGCCCTGCCACTGCCTGTTCCAGTTCTACGTCGCCGACGGCCGCCTGAGCTGCCAGCTCTACCAGCGTTCCGCCGACGTCTTCCTGGGCGTGCCGTTCAACATCGCCTCCTACGCGCTGCTCACGCACATGGTGGCCCAGGTGACCGGGTTGCAGCCGGGCGCCTTCGTGCATTCGCTCGGCGACGTGCATCTTTACGCCAACCATTTCGACCAGGCCCGGCTGCAGCTGGGCCGCCTGCCGCGGCCGCTGCCGCGGCTCACCCTCAATCCCGACCGGCACTCGATCTTCGATTTCGAGTTCGAGGATTTCCAGATTACCGGCTATGATCCGCATCCCGGCATCAAGGCGGAGATCGCCGTGTGATGGGTAGATGGCTCCTCGCCCTGTGCCTCTGCTGCGCGCCGGCCGGTGCCGCCCGCGCCAACGACACCATGGCGACGCTTGGCGCCGGCGGGCTGGTCTTCGTGCGGACGGAGGCGGTGAGGATCGTCTCGGAGGACCTGTACATCTCACCGGACGCGGTGCGGGTCCGGTACGAGTTCCGCAACGAGGGGCAGGAGGATGCCGGCTCGCTGGTGGCGTTCCCGTTGCCGGACATCACGGGCGGTCCCGATTTCATGGTGGCGATCCCGACGGAGGACGCACGAAATCTGTTCGGTTTCACCACGCTTGTCGACGGGCGGCCGGTCGCGGCCACGCTGCACCAGTACGCCTTTGCGCATAATGTCGAATACACGGATCTGCTGCGCGGCATGGCTGTGCCGCTGACGCCGTTCGGCGAAGAGACGCTGGCGGCGCTCGACGCCCTCGACGAGGCGCAGAAGGCCGAGCTGTTCCGAAACGGACTGGTGGTGCCGCTCGAATACGATTCAGGGCAGGGCTGGACAAAGGAGTTCTTCCCCGCATGGACGCTCAAGTCCACCTATACTTGGGAGGCCGAGTTTCCGGCTGGCGAGACGGTGGTCGTCGAACACAGCTACAAGCCGAGCGTGGGCGGCACGGTGGCGGTGACCTTCCTCGCCGAGCCCCATGAGGGCTACGACCCGGCGGCGGCGTATCGCAGCAAGTACTGTACCGACGACGCGTTTGTCCGCGCCGTCGAAAAGACGCTGCCGAACCCGCAGGAGCGTTACGGCGCGCCGTTTTCCGAGAGCTGGCTCTCCTACATCTGGTCCACCGGGGCCAACTGGTCGGGGCCGGTCGAAAGGTTCCATCTCACCGTCGACAAGGGCAGCCCGGCCAACCTCGTCTCCTTCTGCTGGGACGGCAAGGTGACGAAGACCTCGCCGACAACCTTCGAGATGGAGGCCGAAGACTGGTGGCCGCCCTGGGACCGTGAACTCGAGGTGCTGATCCTCAACTGGCGTATGGACGCGATGGAACGGACCGTCGGCTGATCATGGCGATTTCCATCCGGAGCGCCGTTGCGGCCGACGCCGCGCTGATCGTGCGGTTCATCGCCGACCTCGCCGCCTACGAGCGGCTGGCGCATGAGGCGAGGGCCACCGAAGCGGATGTCCTCCGCGACCTCTTCGGAAGCGACCCCAAGGTGTTCTGCGAACTGGCCGAGCAAGAGGGCAGGCCGGTGGGCTTCGCGCTGTGGTTCTATACCTATTCGACCTTTCAGGGCCGGCATGGCATCTGGCTCGAGGACCTGTTCGTCGAGCCCGAGGCGCGCGGGCAGGGGATCGGCAAGGCCTTGCTGGCGCACCTGGCGCAGCGCTGCGTGCGGGAGGGCCTGGGGCGGCTCGAATGGTGGGTACTCGACTGGAACGAGCCCGCCATTGAATTCTACAAGTCTCAGGGTGGCGTCATGCAGGACGACTGGACGAAGGTGAGGGTCGACGGCGCGGCGCTGCAGCGGCTTGGCGCGCCATGACCGTTCCCGTCGCGCTGATCGCGGCCGTGGCGGAGAACGGCGTCATCGGGTCGGGCAACGCCATCCCGTGGCGGCTGCCTTCGGACTTCGCCTTCTTCAAGCGCATGACGGTCGGCAAGCCGGTGATCATGGGCCGCAGGACCTTCGAGAGCATCGGCCGACCGCTGCCGGAGCGGGTCAACATCGTCGTCTCGCGGGCGAAAGGCTACCAGCCGGAGGGCGTCCTCGTGATCGACAGTCTCGAGGCCGCGCTCGACCATGCCCAGGCCATTGCCCAGGCGGACGGGGCAAGCGAGGTCATGGTAGCCGGGGGCGAGACCATCTATCGCGCGGCGCTGCCGCTGGCCGACCGGCTCTATATCAGTCATGTGGCGCTGGCGCCGGAGGGCGATGCCTTCTTTCCCCCCATCGACCCGGCGGCATGGACCGTCGTCGATCAGCCGCGCGTGCCGCCGAGCGCGCGGGACAGCACCACGTTCCGCGTCGACGTCTATGAGCGGCGGTAGGCGTGGTCCGTTGATCGCACCGGGCGGCTTCCCTATATAGGGCGGCAATATCTCACACTGGCTGGAAGGATTCATATGCCCTGGGACAACAACACTGGCGGGGGAGGCCGCAACCCGAACGGCGGTCCCTGGGGGCAGGTTCCGGGCGGTGGCGGCCCGCGCCGCGGCGGCACGCCGAGCCTCGAGGATATCCTCGCGCGCGGACGTGACCAGTTCCAGGGCGGCCTGCCGGGCGGGCGCTGGGCCATAGTGGGCGCCGTCCTTGCCCTCATCGTGTTCTGGGGGCTCAACGCCGTCTACACCATCGATCCCCAGGAGGTCGGCGTGAAGCTGCGCTTCGGCCGGCCGCTGGAGCTGAGCAACCCGGGCCTGCACTTCCATTTCTGGCCTCTCGAAAGCATCGAGCGGGTGACTGTAACGGAGAACCAGACGAACATCGGTGCCGCCAGCACCGGCTCATCCCGCAACGCCGAAGGGCTGATGCTGTCGGGCGACCAGAACATCGTCGACGTCAGGTTCTCCGTGCTGTGGTCGATCGCCGACCCGATCGCCTACCTGTTCAATGTGAGGGATCCCGAAGACATGGTGCGCAGCGCCGGCGAGAGCGCCATGCGCGAGGTCGTCGGCCGCCGGCCTGCCCAGGACGTCTTCCGTGACGACCGCGCCGGCATCGAGGTGGAAGTCCAGCAGATCACCCAGTCCATTCTCGACAGCTACGGGCTGGGCGTGCGCCTGTCGCGCGTCGCCATCGAGAATGCGGCGCCGCCGGCCGAGGTGGCGGATGCCTTCGATGAAGTGCAACGTGCCGAGCAGGACGAGGACCGCTTCCAGGAAGAGGCGCGCCAGTACTCCAACACGCTGCTCGGCGACGCCCGCGGCCAGGCCGCCCAGATGCGCGAGGACGCCGCCGCCTACAAGAACCGCGTGGTGCAGGAGGCGCAAGGCGAGGCCGCCCGCTTCCTGTCGGTCTACGAGGAGTATGCCAAGGCACCGGAGGTGACGCGCAAGCGCCTGTTCCTCGAGACGATGGAGCAGGTACTCGGAAACTCCGAGAAAGTGATCATTGAAGGCGGGGCTGGCGGCTCGGGGGTGGTCCCCTACCTGCCGCTGCCCGAACTGCGCAAGCAGGCCACGTCGACGGAGCCGAAGTAAGCCATGAACCGCCTCATCATTCTCGGCGTCGTCGTCCTCGGCGCCCTCTACATCCTGTTTTCCTCGATCTACGTGGTCAACGAGCGCGAGCAGGCGATCGTCATGCGGTTCGGCCAGATCACCGACGTCAAAAAGGAGCCGGGCCTGTATTTCAAGGTGCCGACGAATATCGTCGACACCGTGCAGATCATCGAGGACCGGCTCCTGCGCTACGACCTCGACGACATGACGCTGCAGGTTTCGGGCGGCAAGTTCTACGAGGTCGACGCATTCCTGACCTATCGCATCAGCGATCCCCGCCTGTTCCGTGAACGCGCGCTGGGCGAACTGCGGGTGGCCGAGGACCGTATCGCTACCCGTTTCGATGCCGCCCTGCGCCAGGTCTACGGCCTGCGCGAGTTCAATGCCGCGCTGTCGGAAGAACGCCCCGCGATGATGCGGGAGGCCCGCGACCGCATGCGCAAGGAAATGGCCGAACTGGGCATCGAAATCGTCGACGTCCGCATCCTGCGTACCGACCTCACCCAGCAGGTCTCGGCCCAGACCTTCGATCGCATGAAGGCGGAGCGTCTGGCCGAAGCGGCGCTGCTGCGCGCGCGCGGCAAGGAGGCCGCGCAGTCGCTGCGTGCCATCGCCGACCGCCAGGCCGTGGAGATCATTGCCTCGGCCCGCCGCGACGCCGAGATTCTGCGCGGTGAAGGTGACGCGGAGCGCAGCCTGATCTTTGCCAACGCCTATAATCAGGATCGGGAGTTCTTCGACTTCTACCGCTCGATGCAGTCCTACCGGACGGCTCTCGGTGCGGCGGGGACAAGCATGGTGCTGTCGCCGGACTCGGAGTTCTTCCGCTATTTCGGCGGCGACGGCAGCGACACGACCATAGGAACGGGCGCGCAAGCGGCGCCCGAGGCCGGGGCGCCCGCCGCCACGGTCCCGGAGCAGGGTGCGCAGCCAGCCGGTGCGCCGCCGCCGGCTGCCGCGCCTGCTGTCGAGGCGGCACCGGCCAGCCAGTGACGGGGCTGTGACCGAGCTTCTCTCGGCGCTTGCGCTTGCCGTCGTGATCGAGGGATTGGTCTATGCGGCCTTTCCCGAGCAGATGAAGAAGTTGCTGGCGTCGGTTCTTGCGACGCCGGCATCCACTCTCCGCGCGGTCGCCCTGGTCTGCGCAGCGGCGGGGCTGGTTCTCTTATGGGTCGTGCGCGGCTAATATGAGGGCGCGGGGGGAGGCCGAATGAACTTGCGCAGAACGTCGATCCTGGCGACCGCCCTGGCGGCAGTGCTGTACCTGGGGCCGCTCGTGGCCCCGGGCCAGGCCAAGGGGCCCGAATCGGTGGCCGAACTGGCGGCGGAACTCTCGCCGGCAGTGGTCAATATCGGTACATCCCGTCGAATTTCTGGCGGCGACGGGATGCCCTTCCCCGAGTTTCCGGAGGGCTCGCCCCTCGAGGATTTGTTCGATGACCTCAACCCCAACCAGGGGCAGGGCGGTGACGCGTTGCGCGAGGCGCGCAGCCTGGGGTCGGGGTTCATCATTTCTGCCGACGGCGTCATCGTCACCAACAACCACGTCATCGACGGCGCCGAGCAGATAGAGATCTTCCTGACCGACGGCACGCGATTGCCGGCGCGCATCGTGGGCGCCGACGACAAGACCGACCTTGCCGTGCTGAGGGTGGACGCGGGCCGCCCCCTGCCATTCGTCGAGTTCGGCGACAGCGACACGGCCGTGGTCGGCGACTGGGTGATGGCGATCGGCAATCCGTTCGGCCTTGGCGGCTCGGTGACGCTGGGCATCGTTTCGGCGCGGAACCGCGACATCCAGTCGGGGCCATACGATCAGTTCATCCAGACGGACGCCTCGATCAACCAGGGGAATTCCGGCGGCCCCTTGTTCGATATGAACGGCAAGGTCGTCGGCATCAATACCGCCATCATCGCACGGGGCGGCACGTCGCTCGGTATCGGCTTCGCCGTCCCCGGCAATCTCGCCAAGCCGGTGATCGACCAACTGGCCGAATTCGGGGAGACCCGGCGCGGCTGGCTCGGGGTCGGCATCCAGGAAGTCACCGAGGACATTGCCTCGAGCCTGGGGCGGCCCAACGCCTTCGGAGCGCTGGTTATCGACATCACCAAGGGTGGCCCCTCCGACGGACAGATCCGTGAAGGCGACATCATCCTGCAATTCGACGGGCGGACCATCGAGCGCATGCGCGACCTGCCGCGCGTCGTCGCCGAGACCGCCGTGGGCAAGGCCGTGCCCGTCATCGTGCTGCGCGACGGCGCCGAAGTCATGTTGCGCATCACGCTGGGGCGGCTCGAGGTGGGCGAGCAGCAGATGGCCGCGGCGCAGACCCCCGGGGCGGAGACGCTGCCGCCGGCAACGGAGGAGCCGGCGGGACCGGCCCCTGGCCTGCAGGACCTGGTCGGTTTTGACGTGGCGCCGCTCGATGCGCAGCGCCGCGGCGAGTTCGCCATCGACGCGGGCGTCAAGGGCGTCGTGGTCACCGCAGTCAACGAGGGGAGCGACGCATCGCAGAAGGGCATCTTGCCGGGCCTGGTGATCACCGAGGTGAACCAGAAACACATCGAGACCGTCGCCGACGTGAACGAACTGGTCGGCGCCGCCAAGGAGGCGGGCAGGCCGGCGGTATTGTTCAAGGTGACCGACCCCTCCGGCGCGAGCCGCTTCATCGCCGTGCGGCTGGGCTGAGGCGGGCAACGTCAGCGAACGATGTCGTCGTCGGAATAGCCCTGCAGGTAGAGCAGGGCGGTGAGGTCACCATGGTCGATCTGCACGTCCGCCTCGGCGGCGACCAGCGGCCGGGCGTGCAAGGCGACGCCGAGCCCGGCGGCCCGGATCATGTCGAGGTCGTTGGCGCCGTCGCCCACCGCCAGCGTTTCGCTGATGGGGATGGCACGCTCCTCGCTCAGCGTGAGCAGGCGGCCCAGCTTGGTGTGCTTGTCGACGATGGGGCTGGCAACGGTGCCGGTGAGCACGTCGCCATCGAATTCGAGGACGTTGGCGATCGCCTCGTCGAAACCGATGCGCTTGGCGAAATAGTCGGCAAAGAGCGTGAACCCGCCCGATACCAGCGAGGTGTAGGCGCCATAGGCGCGCATGGTATGGACGAGGGCACGGCCGCCGGGGGCGAGCGTGATGCGTTCACGGCGAATGGCCTCGACGACGCTGCGTTCGAGGCCCTTGATCAGGGCCACGCGCGTGCGCAGCGCCGCCTCGAAATCCAGTTCGCCGTTCATGGCGCGGGCGGTGATCGCGGCGACCTCGGCCTTGATGCCGACTGCATCGGCCAACTCATCGATGCATTCCTGCTCGATCATGGTCGAATCCATGTCGGCGACCAGCAGCCGCTTGCGCCGGTGCGCCAGCGGCAGGTGAGCGGCATCGACCGGGCGGGAGCCGATGACCGCGCGGGCGGCTGCGACCGGATCAACGGCCTTGGGCCGGATGATCTCGCAGGCGACGCGCTGGTGAAGCCAGTTGATCTCGCCGTGGGTCTCGTGCTGGATCGCCGCCACCAACTGGCTGTCGAGCGCCGGCTCGGCGGGATTGGCGATGAGGCAGAGGACCGACATTGATACGTCTCGCGATGGGCGGAAGCTGATGGGCAGGAGGCCCCGGAAACAGGCGGTGTTGATAGCCGGTCCGACCGCCAGCGGCAAGTCGGCGCTGGCGCTCGAAACCGCCCGGCGCACTGGCGCGGCCATCATCAACGCCGACGCCATGCAGGTCTACGATGTCTTGCGCGTGGTGACGGCCCGGCCTTCCCCGGAGGAAATGCGTGAGGTCCCGCACCGCCTCTATGGCACGGTGCCGCCGGGCGTTCGCTTCTCCACCGGAGACTGGCTGCGCGCCGTCGCCGCAATTCTTGATACTGCCGATCTCGCTGGACGGCCGCTGCTCTTCGTGGGCGGCACCGGCCTCTATTTCCACGCGCTGCTCAAGGGCTTCGCCGACGTGCCGGCGGTCCCCGCTGCGATCACGCAACGCGTGGAGGCGCAGGTGGCCGGGCTCGACCGCGCCGGGCGCGAGCGGCTGCTGGCGGAGCGTGACCCGGCGATGGCGGCGCGGCTGCAGGCGCACGACCCGCAGCGGGTGGTGCGGGCGCTGGCCGTGCTCGAGGCCACCGGGCGCTCGCTGGCGGCGTTCCAGGACGAGGCCCGGCCGGCGCTGCTCGCCGGCTTCGAGATCGAGCGGCTGGTGCTCAATCCCGAGCGCAGCGTGCTGCGCGAACGCATCGCCCGGCGCTTCGCGGCGATGTTCGAGAGCGGCGCGGTCGAAGAGGTCGAGGCCCTGCTGGCGCTGGACCTCGATCCCTGCCTGCCGGCGATGAAGGCGATCGGCGTGCGCGAGATCGCCGACTGGCTTGCAGGTCGGGCCACGCAGGAGGAAGCGATCGAGCGCGCCGTGACCGCGACGCGGCAATATGCCAAGCGGCAACGCACGTGGATGCGCAACCGCATGGGCGACTGGACGTGGATCGATCCGCTTACGCCGGCGCGCTGATCCGGCGCAGCAGGCCGAGCCGCTCGCGCATGGCAAAACGGGTGACCAGCACCAGGGCGACGACGGCGAGGCCCGTGGCAAGCCCCCACCAGATGCCGGCCCCCCGCCAGTCGAGGACGAAGCCGAGCACGTAGGCGGTGGGCAGCCCTACCGCCCAGTAGCCGAGGATGGCGAGCAGCATCGGCACCTTGGTGTCGGACAGCCCGCGCAGGGCGTGTGCGGCCACCACCTGCGCCCCGTCGACGAGCTGGAACACTCCGGCGATGCCGAGATAGGTGGCGGCCAGCCCGAGCGCCACCGTGTTGGCCGGGTCGGCGCGGTTGAGGAAGATGCCGACCAGGGTCTCCGGGAGGACCAGGAACACGATGCAGGTCATGGCCATGAAGCCGGTGCCCATCGCCAGTGCCGTCCAGCCGCCGCGGTGGACGCCGGCGCGGTCGCCGCGGCCATAGGCGATGCCGACGCGTACGGTGGCGGCCATGCCCAGGCCCAGCGGCACCATGAAGGCGGTGGAGGCCAGTTGCAGCGCCACGGCATGGGCGGCCAGTTCGTTGGTGCCGAGCCGGCCCATCAGCATGGCGGCCACCGAGAACAGACCTACTTCCGCCGCCACCGTCAGTCCGATGGGCAGGCCGATGCGGAAAATGGCGCGGAAATGGCGCCAATCCGGTTTGAAGAAACGGGCCAGAATATTGAAGCGCTTGAATTTTCTATGTCGCAGGACATAGGCGAGCATGATCAGGAACATGACGACGTTGACCAGCCCGGTGGCAATGGCGGCGCCGCGCAGTTCAAGGCGCGGCAGGCCGAACTGGCCGAACATCAAGGCATAGGCGGCGAAGGCGTTGACGACGACGCCGACCACCGTGATCACGAGGATCGCCTTGGTGTCGTCGTAGGCGGCGAGGAGCGAGCGGATGACGATGATGCCGAGCGCCGGGTACAGCATCCAGGCGCCGGCAAACAGGTAGCCCTCGGCCAGCGTCGTGATTTCGGGATCCTGGCCGATAGCGGTGAATACCGCCCTCACGTTGAGCACGACCGGCAGCAGCAGCGTGGCGAGCAGGAGGGCGGCCCAGAAGCCCTGCCGGACGATTCGACGTACCGCCTTGATATTGCCGGCGCCGCGCGCTTGGGCAACGAGTGGCGCCACGGCGCCGACGACGCCGATGCCGGTGAGCA
The DNA here is from genome assembly GCF_036406155.1 of Devosia sp. Taxonomy (GTDB): domain Bacteria; phylum Pseudomonadota; class Alphaproteobacteria; order Rhizobiales; family Devosiaceae; genus Devosia_A. The sequence goes on from NZ_DASWVV010000245.1 coordinate 11,006, forward strand.
ACAACGGGACCATGAAGGCATTGGCCAGCGTGCCGGCGGCGAGATAGGTCGGCCCGAGCCAGCCCATCAGCACGACGTCCGTAGTGAACAGCAGGTTCTGCGCCAGCTGCGCGACGATCAGCGGCCAGGCGAGCGTGAAACTCTGCCGGGCCTCGGTGCCCCAGCTGTTCTTCGAGTCCGCGCCTGTTCCGGCGCGCGCCGCGGGCGCCGCCTCGATCTCTCTCATTTCAGGAAGTCCCCTTGGCGCCGAAGCTCTATCCGATCGGACGCTGGCAGGGAAGGGCGTTGCCAAGGCGCAACACCCGCGTATGATCCTGCCTCGTGTGGTGGAACCGAATGAGCCGGGGGGCATTGACCGCTGCACCAGAGCTTTGCAATCCGATCCCGGAGGGACACATGAAGAAAATCGCACTAATCCTCACCGCGCTTCTGGCGCTGTTCGCCCTGACCGCCTGCACCACGACCGAGAAGGCTGCGGGCGTTGGCGCTGCCGCCGGCGCCGTGATCGGCGGGGCCACCACCGGGACGCTGGGCGGTGCCGCCGCCGGGGCCGTGATCGGCGGCGTGTCGGGCGCTATCGCCGGCGAGTTGCTGGGCCGCTACCGCGACGATCCGAGCAAGTGCGTGTACGAGGACCGTTACGGCCGCCGTTTCGTCGACGACTGCCCGGAGGGCTGAGCGCCGTCGCATCGCTTCGCAGGCCCGGTGTCATCAGGCACCCGGGCCTGCCAATGTCGGTTTTCTCGCAAATGACGGCCGGAGTGTGCTAGGCAGAACCGCATGCCTGATTGGCACGCTTCGACCGGCGCCGCATTCTGTTGCGCCGGAGCCTTCGGCGAAGGATCACGCCTTTGGACTCCCTCAAGAGTATTGCCGTGCCCGTCACGCGCAAACGCACGACATCCGTCGCTGCGAAACCCCGTTCTTCCGGCCGGCCGCTGCCGCCGGTCGACAGCCATGTCGGTGGCATGGTCGGCGCTCCGCGGCGCTCCGCGCCCGCTCTGGCAGCCGCCGTCGCCCACCGCTACCAGGTCGGGCAGCGCCTGCAGATGCTGGGAGGCGGCCGCTCCTGGGCCCGCGCCGGCGGCGTGTGCAGGATCACTGCCTTGATGCCCCACGAAAACGGCCCGCTGCTGTATCGCGTGCGCAGTGAGATGGAGAGCTTTGAACGCGTCGTCGCCGAAGACGACCTGACGACGCTCGACTGATCCGGGCGGAATTATCGTCAGCGGCACTTGTATAGGCGGCGGCAATGGCGCATATGGGGCGCATACGTTTCGCTCGTCTCGTGCTACCTGACGAAGCCGGTTCGCCGGCAGGCTTGGCTACCTCCTGATATTGTGAACGTCCTAGGCCGCTCCGGCATGCTGCCGGAACGGAAATCTTGTCGCCTGCAATCTGCGGCGGCAGCAATTGAAAGAGGTCACCATGACCAACGGCACCGTAAAGTTCTTCAATACCACCAAGGGCTTCGGCTTCATCCAGCCTGACACCGGCAGCAAGGACGCCTTCGTGCATATCTCTGCGCTCGAGCGTTCGGGCATCGCCACGCTGTCCGAGGGGCAGAAGGTTTCGTACGAGCTGGAGACCGGCCGCGACGGCAAGGTGTCGGCAACGAACCTGCAGCTGCTCTAAGCTGCGCTGGCGCGCCGCCCGCTCGCGGGTGGTGGCGTGCACCGAGAAGGCCCCCGCAAGGGGGCCTTTTTCTTTGTCGGGCCCGCCTTGCCGCCACGCCGGCCTTGGCGCACGCGCCCTACCGGCCAGGGTGGGGCTTGCCGTCCACGTACCTTATATTCCCCTCATGATTCGCACCGGGAAGACTTCTGATGGCCGACGCTGACACCCTGCCGCCCGCAAGCGAGGAGAGCCGCGTCGTCGACCTGCGCCAGGCGCTCGAGGAGCGCTACCTGTCCTACGCGCTTTCCACCATCACGCAGCGTGCCCTGCCGGATGCCCGTGACGGGCTGAAGCCGGTACACCGTCGCATCCTGCACGCCATGCGGCTGCTGCATCTTGATCCCGACCAGGGCTACAAGAAGTCGGCCCGTATCGTCGGCGACGTCATCGGCAAGTTCCACCCGCATGGCGACCAGTCCATCTACGATGCGCTGGTGCGCCTCGCCCAGGATTTCGCGCTGCGCTACCCGCTGGTCGATGGTCAGGGCAATTTCGGCAACATCGATGGCGATAGCGCCGCGGCCATGCGCTACACCGAGAGCCGCATGACCGACGTGGCGACGCGGCTGCTCGAGGGCATCACCGAGAACGCTGTCGACTTCAGGCCGACCTATGACGGCGAGGATGAGGAGCCGGCGGTCCTCCCGTCGAATTTCCCCAACCTGCTGGCCAACGGCTCGCAGGGCATCGCCGTGGGCATGGCCACCTCGGTGCCGCCGCACAATGTCGCCGAACTGTGCGACGCCGCCTTGCACCTGATCATGAACCCGGCCGCGACGCCGGCCGAGCTCATGCGCTTCGTACCGGGTCCGGATTTCCCCACCGGCGGTGTCCTCGTCGAAAGCCCGGCGAGCATCGCCGCGGCCTATGCCAGCGGTCGTGGCTCCTTCCGCCTGCGGGCCCGCTGGCACACCGAGGAGGCCGGACGCGGTGTCTATCTGATCGTCGTCACCGAAATCCCCTACGGCGTGCAGAAATCGAAGCTTGTCGAAAAGATCGCCGAACTGCTGCTGGGCAAGAAGCTGCCGCTGCTCAAGGACGTGCGCGACGAGAGCGCCGACGACATCCGCCTCGTCCTGGAGCCGCGCGCCCGTACAGTGGATGCTGTCATCCTGATGGAGCAGCTTTTCCGCCTCTCCGATCTCGAAGTCCGCGTGCCGCTCAACCTCAACGTCCTCGACCACGGCACGACCCCGAGGGTGATGAGCCTGCGTGAAGCGCTCAGGGCCTGGCTCGAACACCGCAAGGATGTGCTGGTCCGCCGCAGCCGACACCGCGTCGATCAGATCCTGCGCCGGCTCGAGGTGCTCGACGGCTATATCGTCGCCTATCTGAATCTCGACGAGGTCATCCGCATCATCCGCGAGGAAGACGATGCGAAGGCCGCGCTCATCGCCGCTTTCGCCCTGAGCGAGCCGCAGGCCGAGGCTATCCTCAACATGCGCCTGCGCTCGCTGCGCAAGCTCGAGGAGATGGAGCTGCGCCGGGAGCACCAGACACTGAGCGAGGAGAAGGCGCATCTGGTGGCGCTGCTCGAGTCCGAAAAGAAGCAGTGGGGCGAGATCACCACCCAGGTCACCGAACTGGGCAAGCTCTATGGGCGCGATACCGCGCTCGGTCGGCGCCGG
>NZ_DASWVV010000246.1:0-13804 GCF_036406155.1 Devosia sp.
GCCGGTGGCCGCGCGCAGCGCCCCGGGGTCGACGTCGACATTGGCATAGCCGTCGAGCGGCCGCCCGAGGCGTCCCACGCGCGCCGTCCTGAGCCGCCCGGCCAGGGCGGCGACGCGCAACGTATCGGCCAGTTCGGCACGGACCACGGGGTCGTCGCGCTCGCCGGCCACCACGGCGAACGGACGGCCGTGGCGCGACAGCATGTTGCCGACCATCAGCGCGCCGACGTTCTGGCTGTGGCGGCACAGGGCGACCATGTCGTAGGCGGGTGCGACGGTGCCGGTCTCGTAGGCGGCCCAGATGACCACGGGCACGTCGGGGTGCGGCTCGGTCACGTTCCACAGGTAGGCGGCGGGCGTCGCCATCGTGGGCGCCAGCAGCAACGCGTCGGCGCCCAGTGCGCCGAGAGCTTGCCCGGCGGCGTGTCCCGACGCCTCGCTGTCGACGAGGCCGAGATAACTGACGGCACCGGCCGCCTCGCAGGCGTCCGCCATGCTCCGCCCGTAGGCATCGCGATCGGCCGGATAGCCGGCCGGCATGATCTCGTTGAAGAACGGCATGTACCCGGCGGCGACGGCGATGTGGTACGGGCGTTGCATCAGCGCGCCCCGTCTTCCTGCACGGCCCGCTGCGCCTGGCCGGCGCTGCCGAGCGGCGCCCCCGGTGGCGGCTTGCGCAGCCCGAGGCGCTCGTAGACGCTGGCCGGGACCAGTTCGGGCGAGCGGTAGACGGTCCACCGGCAGACGGCATTGCCGTCGTTGGGATAGAGCGGCGGATCCACCACGCGGATGGGATAGCCGAAATGCTCGATCGGCAGCTTCTCGGTCAGCACGCAGCAATGGGCGCAGTAGGTGCAGACGCCGGGGGTGTTCCAGCTGAACGGGTGGGCGCCTTCCAGCGCCTTGAAACGATAGGGCGGCTCCATGCGCGGCGGCGTGCCGTCGAGCGGTTCGCCGACGACGGTGCGTCCGCCCGAGCCGCACGGCGCGAAGGTGAAGACGACGCGGTCGTCAAACGACTCGAACGTGACGTCGCCCAGCCGACCGGGTCCGGCAAGGTGGCCGTGCATCGACTCGAAGGTCAGGTACACGATCAGCGGGAAAGCCTCTTCCCAGGAGAAGCGGCTGACGTCGAAGCGCTGGTAGCGCTTGGCGAACCAGTCGCCGATCACCCAGCCCTCGTACATCTCGCCGAGCGCGGGCTCCCCGAAGCGCCGGATGACGACGTCGAACAGGCCGCTGATGTGGTCGACCTGCGCGTCGTGGAGGTGGCGCCACGACTCCTTGAGTTGCAGCGCCAGGGCTGCGTCGCCGCCGTCGGCGACGTTCTGGCCGAGCGCTTCCACTTCGCTCCAGGCGGCATCGCGATCGGCGACGATGGCGGGGCGGCCGGCCACGGCGAGGGCAGCGACCCGTGCCTCCTCCTCGGCCAGCGCGGCGTCAGCAAGGCCCTTGTCGAGCAGATAGCGCCGCGTATCGCGTAGCCACTGGGTATAGATGTCGTGGATGACGCGGGCCTCGACCACAAAGAAGCGCGCCAGTTCGGCGCGTTCGGTGGCATCGCCGCGGGCGATGGCGTCGAGCAGCCGCGGATAGGTGCCGACGGCCAGGCCCGTCCAGTCGTCGGCGCGGATCAGGCGCTTGAGTTCGGGGTGCTCGACCAGCGCCGCCATCGCCGCCGTCCTAGCGCATCAACTGGCCGCCATTGGCGTCCAGCGTATGTCCGGTGACGTACGAGGCCAGGTCGCTGGCGAGGAACAGGCAGCAATTGGCAAGTTCCACCGGCTGGGCGATGCGCGCCATCGGTATCATGTCCATGAAGCGGGCCAGCGCTTCCTCCGATACGTCGCGGCGGATCATCGGGGTGTCCACCAGGCCGGGGGCCACGGCGTTGACGGTGATGTTGTCCCCCGCGAACTCGCGGGCCAGCGACTTGGTGAGGCTGATCACCGCCGCCTTGGACATGGCATAGACGGTGGAGCCAACATAGCCGCCGGTATGCGCGCCCTGGCTCGAGAACAGGATGATGCGGCCGAAGCCGCTGCGGCGCATGGCCTCGCCCGCTGCCCGGGCGATGAACAGCGGCCCCGCCATGTTGACGCGCATGATCCGTTCGACGTCCTCCGGCGTGACCGCCGCGAGGGGCTGGCGAATGATGACGGCGCCGGCATTGACCAGCACGTCGAGACGGCCGAAGCGCTCGACGGTGCGGGTCACCGCGGCGGCGCAGGAACCGGCGTCGCCCAGGTCGAGCCCGACCTGCAGCGTCTCGCCGCCGAGCCTGGTGCCGAGTTCGGCCAGGCCGTCCTCATTGATATCGGCGATGGCAAGGCGGCTGCCGGCGGCGGCAAAGCGCTCCGCCACGGCCCGCCCGATGCCGCTGGCGGCGCCAGTCACCAGAACGACTTTGCTGCTGAGGCCGATATCCATGGTGTCTTCCGGTTGTTCCGGTGGAGGCAATGGCGGATTGCGGACGGGGGCCCGCAATCCGCCCGGTTGCTTACGGCTGGGCGGCCGCCTGCACCTTCTCGATCCAGCCCTTGCCGGCATCGCCCGCGGCGGCGATGAATTCGTCCCAGACGGGCGCCATGGCCTTCTGGAAGGCGGCGGTGTCGGGAGTGTCGACGACCTCGAGCTTGGCGGCGAGCTGGTCCCAGTACTTGCTGGAAGCTTCGCGCGTCGCGGCGTTGAACTCCTCGACGGCGGTCGCTGCCGCGCTGCGCACGGCTTCCTGCTGGGCCTCGGTCAGTCCGGCCATCAGGGCGCCGTTGGCGAGCAGGTTGACGTCCGTCATGATGTGGTTGGTGCGCGACAGGTACTTGGTGACCTCCGCCATCCCGCCCACGGCGAGGCCTTCGGCCGGGTTCTCGACGGCGTCGATGACGCCGGTCTGCAGCGCGGTATAGACCTCGCCCCAGGCCATCGGGGTGGGGTTGGCGCCGACGCTGCGGAAGGCGGAGACGAAGATCGGCACTTCCGGCACGCGGATGCGCACGCCCTTGAGGTCATCGGGGCCGTTGACGGGCTTGTCGCGGGTGGCGATGACGCGGAAGCCGGCATTGCCGTAGCCCAGGATCTCGGCGCCGAAATTGGCCTTGACGTCCTCGCGCAGCTCTTGGCCCACCTCACCGTTGAAGGTCGCGGCGAAGTGGTCGTCGCCCTGGAACAGGAACGGCAGGCTGACGAAGCCGTATTCCGGGCGCCAGTTGGCGAGGGTGCCGAAGTCGGTCCACACGAAGTCCACGGTGCCGAGCTGGACGGCTTCGGCGCCCTGCCTCAGGCCGGCAATCTGGCCGGAGGGAAAGACTTCGATGGTGATTTCGCCGTTGGTCTTTTCGGCCACGAGTTCGGCGAAGCGCTTGGAGGCGACGTCGACGAGGTGCCCCGGGGCGAGGTGGTGCGACAGCTTGAACTGGTGCGATTGGGCGCTGGCGGGGGTGGCCAGGCCGGCCCCGGCGATGAGGGCCGCGCCCAGCAGGCCGGCGGTGAAGGTTCTGCGCGTAAGACTGGTGGTCATGCTTTCCTCCCTGAGTAAGCGAGTGGTTCAGTCCGATGGATAGGGGCGCTCGAGCTTCAACTTCTCCCGGTTGAGGGTAAGTCCGAAGCCGGGGGCGTCGCCGAGCGCGATGCGACCGTCACGGGGCAGCTGTTCGTCGCTGAACATCTCCCCGAACACCGGCACGACGGAGCGGCCGTCGTGGCTGATATTGATGTATTCGCAGAAATAGGTCTGCGGCTGCGTGATGCAGAAATGATAGCTGTAGGCCCCGGAGCCGTGGGGTACGACCGGGATGTCGTAGGCATTCGCCAACGCCGCGACCCGCATCAGCTCGGTCAGGCCGCCGACCCACATGACGTCGGGCTGCACGATGTCGAGGGCGCGCGAGACGATCAGGTTGCGGAAGCCGTAGCGCGTGTACTCGTGTTCGCCGGTGGTCCAGCGCACCCACGGGCAGGCCGCCTTGAGCTGCTTGTGGCCGTCGAAGTCGTCGGGATGCAGCACCTCTTCGAGCCAGTAGACGCCGTAGGGCCGCACGGCGTTGGCGAGTTCGATCGCATAAGGCACGTCCAGCGCCATGTAGCAGTCGATCATGATGGAAAAGTCGGGGCCGACGCTGTCGCGCACCGCGGCGACCCGCTCGACATTGCGCCGCAGGCCGGCGGGGCCGGCGTCCGGCCCCTCCGGCAGCGGAATCTTGCCGCCGACGAAGCCCTGTTCCTTGTACACGGCAGGCTCCGGGCCGGTGCAGTAGAGCGGCATCTCGGAACGGACCGCGCCGCCGATAAGCTTGTAGACGGGCTCGCCGCGCAACTTGCCGAGCAGGTCCCACAGCGCCAGGTCGACGACGCTGATGGCGGTCATCGTCAGTCCCTTGCGGCCGTAGAACATCGAGGCGCGGAACATCTGGTCCCACAGCCGGGCCGTGTCGCGCGGGTCGGCGCCGAGCAGGAAGCGGCGGAAGTGGCGCTCGATCAGGAAACAGGAGGGCTCGCCGCCCATGCCGGTCGCGACGCCGACGGTGCCGTCGGCCGCTTCGATCTCGACGACGACGCTGCCGAGCACGCCAATGCCCCACGTGGTGCGGCTGTCGCGATACTCGGCATAGAGGGACATCGGGTTGGCGATCAGGGTGTCGGTGATCCAGTGGCCACCGGCGCGGCGGTGATAGTCGCCGCCTATATCGTCGCCGGCGACGATATAGGCGCGCACGTCGACAATCCGGAACCGATCGACTGCCATAACCGTACCGTCTCCCCCAGGTTGGCTAGATCACTAAAGTGGTTAGACCACTAGTCGAAAGCAGCACCTTCTGTCAATCGCGCTCGACGCGGCACCCCAGGGGCTCCATCAGGCGCTTCCGGGCACGGGGCGGCGAGGCCGGCCCCCGGCCAGGGCGGCCGCGATGTCCTGCGCGACAAGCTGCTGCAGGCGGTCGATCGCGGCTTCCGAATACCAGGCCGCGTGCGGCGATAGCAGCAGGCCGGGCGCCCCGCGCAGCGGCGAATCCGCCGGCAGCGGCTCGGAGTCGAAGACGTCGAGCCCAGCCCCGGCGATGCGCCCGGCGTGCAGCGCCTCGGCGAGGGCCGGCTCGTCGATCAGCTTGCCGCGTGCGGTGTTGACGATCACGGCATGCGGCTGCATCAGGCGCAGCGTGTCGCGGTTGACGATGCCGATCGTCTCGGGCACCGCCGGGGCGTTGAGGGACAGCGCGTCCGCCTCGCGGAACAGCGCCTCGGTGGAGACGCGCCTGATGCCCAGCTGGGCGGCCTCCGCGTCCTGCAGGGCAGGGTCGGCCGCGATGAAGTGGAAGCCGAAGGGCGCCAGGCGGGCGCACACTTCGCGGCCGATGCGCCCGAAGCCGAGAAAGCCGACGGTGGTTGCGTCAAACGGCCTCAGCGGGCGGGCGACGGCCACGGCGTCCCAGCGCCCCTGTCGAACCGAGGCGTCGAGCGGCACGAGCTTGCGCAGCAGTGTCAGCAGCAGCGTGGCCGTGTGATCGGCGACCTCGGCGATGCAGTAATCGGGAACATAGCCGACCGGCATGCCCTGGGCCGCGGCGGCGGCGACGTCGATGTTGTCGTAGCCGATGCCGTAGCGCAGCAGCGTCGCTCCGGGCGCCAGCCCGGCGATGGCGGCGGCATCGCAGGGGGCAAATTGCACCACGGCGACGTCGGCGCCGCGCACTGCCTGGGCCACCTCGTCCGCCGACTTGCACTGGAAGGCTTCGAACGCGGCGCCCGCGGCTTCGGCTGCCGCCTGCTCGCGCCCCAGGCTGGGAAAGGTGTAGTCGGTGACGACGACGCGTCTCGGGGCGGATGTGGAAAGCATGGTCTCGTGCAGTCAGACAGGATGATTCTGGGAAGGAGGGGCGTCCGCCAGGTAATCGTAGATCACCGTGCCGCGGACGAGCTTGAAGTCGGCGCGCCAGTAGTAGCCGACCAGCGGTTCGACCACCGGCAGCCGGAAGACCGGGGCCTGGACGTTGGCGCGCAGTTCGACCGAACAGGGGCCGACCCAGCATTCATGCACCCTGAGGTCGGTGAGCCGGCGCGAGGTCAGCTGGCGGATGGCCGGGCGCCCGTCGATGTGATCGATCGCCTTGAGGTTGATGTTGGTGGCAAAGTCGAAATGCGCCGACAATTCGGCCGGGTCGCATTGCCGCTGCTTGTAGGGCAGCGTCGCGGTGACGATGTCGATGCCGTTGCGCTGCGTCGTCCCCACGATCAGGTCGCCGCGGAAATCGAGACGCACATCGGCCAGCTTCTTGGGCTGGCCGTGGATCTCCCGGCCATGGGCGACGCCGACTTCGGTGCTCAGGAAGAAATATGGCGAGTAGGCGCCGGTGCGCCCGTCCGGCAGGGCCGCGCCGAACATGACGTTGGCTTCGCCATAGGGACCGACCCAGTCGGTGTCGTTCATCCGGTAGAGGTGGATGGCGACCACGTCGCCGGTCAGCCGCAACGGCTCGGGCAACAGGAAGCTCATGGCGTCGGGGTCGCTGCGGTAGAACAGCGTCATCACCTCGACATTGCGGAACTCGAAGGGGAAGGTGGGGATGGTGGGGGCATCCCAGGGCGTGGAAAATCCGCCCGCAACGATGTCCTGCAGGTCCGGCCGGCGCAGGCCGTGGCGCTTGACGTCCTTCATGATGCCTCCTGCTGGCGCTCGGCTTTCTTGGTGGTGTTGAGAACGTGCGCCATGTGCTCGCGCATGGCCTGGCGCGCGGCATCGGCGTCGCCGGCCGCGATGGCGGCAACGATACGCCGATGGTCGCGGACCGAGCCGCTGATCACGTCCGGCGTTTCGGACGCGACCTTGCGGAACTCGAGCCCCAGCACGTTCATGCTTTCGGCCGCCCGCGACAGAAACGCGTTGCCGGACAGCTCCGCGAGCAGGCGGTGAAATTCCGTGTCCACGGCGCGATACGCCACCGGATCGGCGAGCACCTCTTCCTGGCGCTCGATCAGCCGGGCAAGCGATGCCGTGTCGTCGGGTCCGGCCCGCTGGGCGGCCAGCGCCGCGAGTTCGCCCTCGATCAGCGCCCGCGCGTGATACAGCTGATCGATTTCGACGTCGCGCAGCGACAGGAAGAAGGTGACCGGCCCGAGCAGGTCCGCGGCCTCGAGCGGGGAGACGAAGATGCCGCCGCCATGCTTGGACTTGAGAACGCCGAGGACGATGAGCGCCTTGACGGCCTCGCGGATCGTGGGCCGGCTGACGCTGAACAACTCGGCCAGCTCGCGCTCGCCCGGCAGCCGGTCTCCCGGCTTGAGGTTGCCCGCCTTGACCATGCCCATGAGCCGGTGCACGACGCGTTCGGATGCGCCCTCGCGCACGATCGGCTCGATGTTTATCTGCGGCGGAGCCATGAGCGTTGCGGCGCCTCCTCCCGGGCCTCGTCAGCCATGCCACTAAATTGGCCTGACCTCTCGTTGACATACCAACCGACCCTGGGCTAGTCAACAAGCCGTCGCGCCGACAGTGGCGGCGACACCCAAGGGGGGTTCAATGCGGCTGTCCGCCATCGCGGCCCATGTGCTGCGCTACAGCGACCCGAACGACGCCGGAAATGCGCGCATGACCGTGCTGGTGCGGACCGAGAGCAGCGACGGCGTCGTCGGCTGGGGCGAAGGCATCGCCATGTGGCCGGAAGCCTGCAAGGCCACTGTCACGATCATTGAGGAGGGGTTCTTTCCCCTGCTCAGGGATGCCGGCGAGATCAGCGTGGCGCAGGCCTGGGAGCTGATGCGCGCCCATAGCTGGTGGTATGGCGAGGGCGGCATCGCCAGTTTCGCGCTGAGCGCCATCGACATGTCGCTGTGGGACATCGCCGGCAAGGAACAGGGACTGCCCGTCAGCGCCCTGCTCGGCGGCACCGTGCATGATAGCCTGCCGGCCACGGCCTCCTGTCACGTCAACAAGGCGACACTGGCCGAATGCGTGGCGGAAGTCGAAACCTATTTCGACCGCGGGTTTCGCAGCGTCAAGCTGGGGCTGGGCAAGAAGGGGCTGTCGCCCATCGGCCAGGATCCCGAGCAGGTCGTGCGCTTCGTCGCCATGCTGCGCCGGGCCTTGGGCAGCGAGGCCGAGATTCTCGTCGATATCGGCAACGGCATAAGCTGGGATCTGGCCACCGGCATCGATGTCGCCCGCCGGCTCAGGGACTTGCAGGTCGGCTGGATCGAGGAACCGTTCTACCCGACGCGGCTCGATGACTACCGCGCCCTGCGCGAGGCAGTGGATCTGCCGATTGCCAGCGGCGAGCGCGAATGGACGGTGGCCGGCTACGAGCGGCTGCTGGCCACCGGCACCGTCGACGTCTTCGGGGTCGATCCGGCCCGGGCCGAGGGCGTGACCGGCTTCCGCGCGGTCGATGCGCTGGTCCGGCGCCACAACAGGACCATCAACGCCCACGCCTGGTCGACGGCGATCACCACCGCCGCGAGCCTGCAGCTGTCGCTGTGTTCGCCCGCTGCGCGCCTGTTCGAGCTGAAGCCGCACCCGGTCGTGGTGCAGACGGAGCTGGTGGACGCGCCGATCGTGATCGCCGACGGTCGTGTTCGCCAGCCGCAGGGGCCGGGGCTCGGCATCGCGGTCGTCGAAGATGTCGTCAAGCGCCTGGCGCTTCGCTAAGAAGGGGATGACGGAGGAGACGATGGCGAGCCGGGGTGCACAACGGGCGGAAACGGCGGGATGAGGAAGGTCGCCTCACTCTCGGGCCCGTTTCTGGCCATGGAGCAGGATCCCGCCCGCAACGTGTCCGTCGCCGAGCAGGTGGCGCGGCGCCTGCTCGAACTGATCCGCAGCGGCAATCTGCGCCCGGGCGACCAGCTGCCCTCGGAAAAAGACCTCGCCACCATGATGGACGTGAGCCAGCCCAGCGTCCGCGAGGCGCTGCGCGGCCTGCAGATCCTCGGCATCATCCGTTGGGAGCGGGGCGGGCACAGTTTCGTCTCCTCGCTCGAAGTCGCCGAGATGCTGTCGCTGCTGCAGTCGCTGGTGCCGCTCAACGCCGACAATGTCGAGACGCTGTATCAGGCGCGCGTATTCATCGACGGCGGTATCGGGCGGATGGCGGCGCCGCGGATCAGCGACGAAGCCGTGGGGCGGCTGCGCAAGCTGGTGGCCGTGCAGGCGACGCTGGCCGACGATCCCATCGGCTTTCGCGTCTCCGACCTGGAATTCCACCAGATCATCCTCGACGCCTGCGCCAATCCCTTCCTCGATCGCATTGCCAACTCGCTCTACGGCCTCGGCATGGAATACCGCCGCGTCGCTTCGGAGACGCCCGGCGTCATCACCCAGAGCGTGCGTGACCACGAAGCAATCGTCGAGGCTCTGGCGGCGCACGATCCGGATCGCACCGCCGCGGCCATGGAGCAGCACATGAAGAACGTCGACCGCTCGACCCGCGAGGCCATGCTGCGCCTCGCGACGGCAAGACACAGCCCGTGACCGCGCCATGACCGGACTGCACGACAGGGTCATCATTGTGACGGGCGCGGGTCGGGGCATCGGCGCGGCGACGGCGCACCAGCTTGCACAAGCGGGGGCGCAGGTCGTCGTCACCGCCCGCGCATTGCCGGCCGCGCACGGCGTCGCTGGCGCGATCGCGGCGGCTGGCGGCGCGGCCACGGCGCTCGCCTGCGACGTTGCCGATTACGATGCAGTGGCGCGCCTCGTCGGCGAGGTGGATGCCCGCTTCGGCCGCATCGACGCCCTCGTCAACAATGCCGGTACGATCGAGCCGATCGGACCCATCGCCGACGCCGATCCTGCCGCCTGGGCAGGTTCGGTGCAGATCAACCTCGTGGGTGCCTACCATATGGTGCGTGCCGTGCTGCCGGTGATGCTGCGCGGCGGCGCGGGGACGATCGTCAACCTGTCGAGCGGCGCCGCCTTCCGGCCATTGCAGGGCTGGTCGGCCTATTGTGCCGCGAAAGCCGGCCTCGCCATGCTGACCCGTTCGATCGACCACGAATATGCGAGCCGGGGCATCCGGGCCATCGGCCTCTCCCCCGGCGTCGTCGACACCGGCATGCAGGCGACGATCCGGGCCTCGGGCATCAACCCGGTGAGCCAGCTGCCGCGGACGGCGCTGGCCGCGGCAGAAGAGCCCGCGAAGATGATCGCCTGGCTGTGCGGCCCGGCGGGCGCTGCCCACGCCGGCAAGGAGATCGATATCCGCGAGCCGGCGTTGCGCGCCGCTGCCGGCCTTCAACCTCTCGAACGATGACGGAGCTGACATGAACGACATTGACCTCAAGGGGCGTACCGCCGTGGTGACCGGAGGCGCGCAAGGCATCGGCCGGGCCGTCGCCGAGCGGCTGATCGCCTCGGGCGCCCGCGTCTCGCTGTGGGACCACGACGCCGACCTCGTCGCCGCCACGGCCGCGGAACTGGGTGCGGGCACCGTCTTCGCCGCGGTCAACCAGGTCGATTTCGACGCCGTGCGGGGCGCCGCCCGCGCCACCGAGCAGGCGCTCGGACAAATCGACATCCTCGTCGCCAATGCGGGCATCGCCGGCGCCAATGCCACGGTGGTGGACTATGACGTCGAGGAGTGGCGACGCATCGTCGACGTCAACCTCAACGGGGTCTTCCATTGCTGCAAGGCCGTGCTTCCGGGCATGCTCGCGCGCAATTACGGCCGCATCGTCAACGTCGCCTCGATCGCCGGCAAGGAAGGCAATCCCAACGCCGCGGCCTACTCGGCGTCCAAGGCCGGGGTGATCGCGCTGACCAAGTCGCTCGGCAAGGAAACGGCCGGCGGCAACATCGCCGTCAACTGCGTCACGCCCGCTGCCGCCCGCACCCGCATCTTCGACCAGATGTCGCAGCAGCACATCGACTACATGTTGGCGCGCATCCCGCGCGGGCGCTTCCTCGAGGTGCGGGAGGCGGCCGCCATGATCGCCTGGCTGGTCAGCGAGGAAAACAGCTTCACCACCGGCGCCGTGTTCGACCTGTCGGGAGGCCGCGCCACCTACTGACGCGGGCGCGCGATCCCGCCTGCCGAATCCCTCGGCCTGCCGGTCGGGGGCAGCCGCGACATGCCGGGCGGCGGCGCGCCGGTTTGCGGCCGCCCGCCATCCCTGCTCCCCGAACGAGGCCCACGCCAAACGTGTCCCGCCAGGCGCTGGCGCGCCTCACCGGGGGAACATGCGAACCGGAGTGGATGAAGTGGTGCCGCTTGCGTGACTCGAACACGCGACCCCATCATTACGAATGATGTGCTCTACCAACTGAGCTAAAGCGGCTCGCCGGCGCCCGGCGCCGGATCGATGCGAGGTCTTTTACTGATGCGCCCCCGTGCTTGCAAGGGGCTTTGCGCTCAGGCCTCGGGACGCGGCAGCGAGGCGGTGACCTCGGCCTCTCCCGGCGCCGGCGGCGGGGCTTCGGCGACCCGGGTCGCGACGGCGCTGAGCGGCACCCGCCACTCGAAGGCATCGAGCCGGCCGGTGACCGGCGACAGCGGCTCCCATTCCTCGGCGGTGATGCCGTCGGCGGTCCAAACCGGGTCGCGTGGCGCGCGCACGGCGCGGTTGACCCATTCGCGCGCCTTGCCCTGATCGCCGTTCTCGCCCTCCTCGATCTCGGCCATCAGCATGCACACCTGCTGCGAGGGGTTGGCGGCGGCCTCGCCGGCCAGCGCCGTGCGGGCGAGGCCCCAGTCATAGGCGTCGATGGCGGCGCGGGCGAGGACGACGGCGCCGCTCTTGTTCTGCGGCGGCGTGTCGACGAGTTCGCGGATGCGCTTGAGCCGGTCGACGGCGGAGGCGCCGGGCACGGCATTGGCGAACAGCGTGCCGATGTCGGGGTGGGCGGTGGCGCGCCACACGCGCCGCAACAGGCTCATCGCCTTGCGGCTGTCGCCGCGATTGATGTAGATGCGCGCCGCGATCAGCGCCGCCGGCACGAAATCGGGCACCAGCTTGAGGGCGGTGAGGGCGTGCTCGAGCGCCACCAACGGCTCGCTGGTCTCGGCGAGGCGGGCGCGCGCCGCCTCCACTACCGCCTGGCGCCGGCGCTTGCGCATCTTTTCCTCGCGGGTCACTGCCGGCTCGGCGGTGATGACCTCCAGCGCCTCGGCCCAGCGCCCCCGGCGGGTCAGGTCCTCGAACACGGCGTGGCTGGCCCACGGCGTGTGGGGGGCGATCTCGACGGCCTTGCGGGCGAAGGTCAGAGCGGCGTCGACGCGCCCCTGGGCGCGGGCCTGGTCGTACAGGCCGGACAGCGCCGCGAGCGCGGTCTTGCGGTTGTTGATCAGCGCCCGGTAGTGCTCGCGGGCCGCATGCATGTCGCCCAAGGCCAGGTCGGCCCGCGCTTCGAGCAGCTGGGCGGCGGCATTGGCGGGCAGGTTGCTGCGCGCCTCGCGGGCCAGCAGGCGGGCCCGGCCGGCGTCCCCTGCCTGCAGCGCGATGAAGCCGTCGGCGAGGGCGGCAAAGCCTTGGTCCTTGCGGCGTTCGCGGACCCGGCGCGCCAGATAATAGGGGGCGCCGAGCAGCCGGCGCAGCAACCCCCACAGCAAGATGACGAGGGCGAGGGTGGCGATCAGCAGGAAGGCGGCGACGCCCAGGCGGGGCTGCATGCGCACGCCCAGCAGCTCCAGCGACAGCGTGCCGGGCAGGCTGACGAGCCAGGCGATCCCGGCCGTCACCAGCAGGCTGACGATGATCCAGTAGACGAGACGGATCACGGACTGGCCTCCGCCGCGGCGGGGGCGAGGGCCTGGGCGCGCAGCGTGGCGACGAAGGCCTCGGCCGCGGCCAGGGCGGCGATCTCGCCGGCCAGCGAGCCGGCCGCAAGACGCATCGGCTCGGGCAGTTGCTGCATGAGCTGTGCCGCGGCCGAAAAATCGCGGCGCTCGACGGCAGCCTCCAGCCGCGACAGCACCGCCTCCGGGGTGTCGCCCGCAATCTCTCCGGCCGGCCGCAGCGCCAGCAGGCCCCTGGCCCATTCCAGCACTTCCCGCGCCCAGTCGCCGCTCGGCGTGCGCGTGCGTCCGGCGAGGATGTCGGGGACCGCCGCCGCGAAGCGCCGGGCCAGCTCGTCGGGGCGAGGCAGGCCGGTCGCGGCGGCCGCGGCGACGGCGTCCGGCACCGCGAGGTCGGGGAGGATGGACTTGAGGCCGGCCAGCTCGGCGGCATAGGGGCGGCCGGCGGCCACCGCGGCCTCGAGGCCGGAGACCACCAGCGGCAGCTTGATCGCCGGGGCGAGCGCCGCGCCGTCGAGGGCAAGGTTGCGGCTGGCAATGGCGGCCTGCGCGGCCTCGAGGTCGCCGGCGAGGCGGGCCAGCGCCGCCTCGGTTGCCGTCAGCTGCTGGTCGTGTCCGGCGAGTTTGCCGGCGAGGTCGGCGAGGCCCTGCTCGAGGGCGACGAGCGTATCGGCCAGGGCCCCGGCCTCGGCCGGCGAGGCACCGGCGCCGATGGCGTCGACGCGGCTCTCGAGCGTGCGCAGCCGCTCCTCCATGCCGGGCAGGTCGACCGTCGGCGGCGCCGGCATCGCGTCCGCCAGTTCGGCCAGCGTCGCGCGCACCTCGGCCACGTCGGCGGTCAGTTGGCCGACAGCGGCGTCGATGTCGACGCGGCTGCTCGCGGCGGCCGATTCGTTTGCCGCGAGGCGCTGCTCGAGCCCGTCGAGGCGCGCCGCCTGATCGGCCAGGGCCGGCGTCGGATCGGGGTAGGCGGGCGCGTCGGCGGGAAGCGGGATCCACGTGGCCAACAGATAGGTCAGGCCGGCGCCCAGCAGCGCGCCGGCGGCGGCCGCGGTCAGAATCGCGCTCCACGGCATGGCGAGGCG
>NZ_DASWVV010000247.1:0-3670 GCF_036406155.1 Devosia sp.
ACGCTGGTGACCGGGATCGAGAAGCGGCCCTACTGGCAGCGCGTCTACAAGCGCTACGGCATCGGCTCCACGCCGAGGCACGAGGTGATCGCCGCCGGGGCGCAGCCGTCGGATGAACTCCTGGCCTCGTTTCCGGGAAGCCGGGTGGTCGTCAAGGTCGTTTCCAGCAGCATCGCCCACAAGTCGGACGTCGGCGGCGTCGCCGTCGTGGCCAAGGAGCCGGCGGCGGTGCAAGCCGCCAGCCGCAAGATGGCTGGGCTTGCGGACAGCGCAGGCGTGATGGTCACCGAGTTCGTCCAGGCCGACGCCGCGGGCGTCGGCAGCGAACTCCTGATCGGCCTGCGGAACACGCGCGACTTCGGCATGGTCATCACCGCGGGGATCGGCGGCGTCGACACCGAGCTCCTTGCCGGCAGCGCCCGCCGCGGGCAGGCGGTCGTGTCGGCCTCGACGGCGCTGACCACGGCCGAGGAATTCCTGGAACTCTTCAAGCCGACCATCGGCTACCGCAGGCTCGCCGGGCTGACCCGGGGCGGCCGCCGGCTGGTGACGGATGAAGCCCTCGTGCAATGCTTCGGCGGCTTCATGGTCCTGGCGAACAGCCTGTCCCAGGGCAATCCCGAGACCGACTTCACTGTCGAGGAGCTGGAGGTCAACCCCTTCACCTGCTCGGGCGGCTCGCTCGTCGCACTGGATGGCCTTTGCCGCATCGCGCGGCCGCAGCCCGTCCGTCCGCCGCGGCCGCAGGCCAAGATCGACAAGCTGCTGCACCCGGCTTCGATCGGCGTCATGGGTGCGTCGGCCACGCGCATGAACTTCGGCCGGATCGTCCTGAAGAACATCATCGCCTCCGGCTATGACAAGTCGCGGCTGCTCGTCATCAATCCAGACGGCCAGGAAGTCGATGGCGCGCGCTGCGCCACGAGTCTCGGCGCGCTGGAGCAAAAGCTCGACCTGCTGATCCTCGCGGTGACCGCCGACGTCGCCTTCAAGGTCGTCGACGAGGTGATCAGGACCGATGCCGCGGAATCGGTGCTGCTCATTCCCGGCGGCATGGGCGAAACCGAGGCGAGCCGCGAGCCGGCCCGCCGGATGCTGGAGACGATCGACAACGCCCGGCGCGAGGGACGCGGGCCGGTGTTCGCCGGCGCGAACTGCCTGGGCATCATTTCCCACCCCGGCAACTTCGACTCCTGGTTCATTCCCGAGGAGCGCCTGCCCAGGACGCAGAAGAAGGCAAAGCGCACGTCGGCGCTCATCAGCCAGAGCGGCGCGTTCCTGGTCACGCGGCTTTCCAAGAACCCGTGGCTCGACCCCGCGTACATGGTCGCCATCGGCAACCAGAACGACATGACGCACGGCGACCTGATCGAAAGCTTCGCCGCCAACCCGGAGATCCGCGTGATCGGGGCGTACGTCGAGGGGTTCAAGGACCTCGACGGGCTGGCCGTGGCGCGGGCCGTGCGCAAGGCGACCCTGGCCGGCAAGCAGGTGGTGATCTTCAAGAATGCACAGTCCGCGGCGGGCGGCAAGGCGGCGATGGGCCACACCGCCTCGATCGCCGGCGACTACGAAGTGTGCAACGCCGTGCTCACGCAGGCCGGCGCGCTGATCGCCAGCGACGTCAGCGAGTTCAGCGACCTGTTCTACCTCTCGGACTGCATGGCCGACAAGGTCGTCGGCGGCAAGCGGCTCGGCGCCCTGTCCGGCGCGGGGTACGACACGGTGGCCATGGCCGACAGCGCCCAGGTCGGCGACTTCTCCATGTCGCTGGCCGCCATCAGTCCATCGACGCGGGATCGGTTCATGACGATCCTGGCCGCCAAGAAGCTCGACGCGATCATGGAAGTGCGGAACCCGTTCGACATCAACCCGGGGGCGGACGACGAGGTTCATCAGCTTTGCATCGAGGCCATGGCCGCCGAGCCGGACGTCGACGCCGTGGTCGCCGGACTCGACCCGACGTCGCCCGTCGTCAGGTCGCTCAAGCAGAGCGCGCGGCCCGGCTTCGACATCGACAGCCCGGAGAGCATCGTGCAGACCCTGCCGAAGGTGGTCGCCGCCTCGCGCAAGCCCATCGTCGGCGTGATCGACGGCGGCGCGCTGTTCGACCCGATGGCCGACAAGCTGATGGAGCAGGGCGTCTGCATCTTCCGCTCCAGCGAGCGTGCCACGCGGGCGCTCGTCCGCTACACCGAGGCGCGGCTGCGCGCGGCGCGCCTGCGCGGCGAGCCTGCGGCTGGCGCCCAGGGCCTTTGAGACTGTTTTCCTGACAGACGGTTGCGAATCCGGGGCCTCGGCACCGATTGCAAGAAAGGACTTCCATGGGACCCACCCTGGGCGGCGAAGGCGGGACCGTCCTGAACGCTCCCTCCGCGGCCAAGCGCGTGCCGACGTACTGCTATCAGTGCGTCGCCGGCCCCGACCTCCTCACCGTGAAGGTGCAGGACGGCGTCGCCACCGAAGTGGAGCCGAATTTCTGCGCGGCAGCCGTGCACCCGGGTGGCGGCAAGGTCTGCGTCAAGGCCTACGGGCTGGTGCAGAAGACCTACAACCCCAACCGGGTGCTGGCCCCGATGAAGCGCACGAACCCGAAGAAGGGCCGCGGCGAGGATCCCGGCTTCGTGCCGATCACGTGGGAAGAGGCGATGAGCACCATCGCCGACAAGCTCAACGGCATCCGCACCACGGGCCTGACCGATGAATCCGGCTACCCGCGGGTGGCTGCCAGCTTCGGCGGCGGCGGCACGCCGCAGTCGTACATGGGCACCTTCCCGGCGTTCCTGGGGGCCTGGGGGCCGGTCGACATGGGCCTGGGCTCGGGCCAGGGCGTCAAGTGCTACCACTCGGAGCACCTGTACGGCGAGTTCTGGCATCGCGCGTTCATCGTCGCGCCCGACACGCCGCTGTGCAACTACCTGATCTCGTGCGGCGCCAACGTCGAGGCGTCCGGCGGGGTGGCCGGCGTCTGGCGCCATGCCAAGGCGCGGGTGCGCGGCATGAAGCGGGTGCAGGTCGAGCCGCACCTGTCGGTCACCGGAGCCTGTTCGGCGCAGTGGGTCCCGATCAAGCCCAAGACCGACGCGGCGTTCCTGTACGCGCTGATCCACGTGCTGCTGCACGAGGTCGAGCGCGGCAGGCTCGACATCGAGTTCCTGGCCCGCCACACGGCGTCGCCGTACCTCGTCGGGCCGAACGGCTATTACCTGCGCGACCGCGCCACCCGCAAGCCGCTGGTGTGGGACGGCGGCGCCCGCCGCGCGGTGCCGCACGACACGCCCGGCATCGCCGAGGTGCTGGACGGCCGCTACGAGGCCGACGCCGTCGAGATCGGCCCCGACGAGGAAGTGCTCGCCGACGGCGTGTTGCAGGGCGAGACCGCGTTCAGCCGCCTGTTCGAGCACATGCAGCCGTATTCGCCGGAATGGGCCGAAGGCATCTGCGACGTCAAGGCCGCGACCATCCGCCAGGTGGCGATGGAGTACGTGGACCATGCCTGCGTCGGCCAGACGATCGAGATCGACGGCCGGACCATGCCGTACCGGCCGGTCGCGGTGTCGCTCGGCAAGACCGTCAACAACGGCTGGGGCGGCTTCGAATGCTGCTGGGCCCGCACGATGCTGGCGGTGCTGGTCGGCGCGCTGGAAGTCCCGGGCGGCACCATCGGCAC
>NZ_DASWVV010000248.1:0-61061 GCF_036406155.1 Devosia sp.
GTGCGCGTCGGCGCCCTGGCCGGGGACGTGCGCAACTGGACCGCATTTTCTGCCGAGATCTTCCGTCGGGGCCTGGAAAAGCGCGCCTTCGGCTATCCGCTGTGACGCCGGCAGCGGTGCGGCCGGGCTTTTCTTCGGCCACCGGGGCCTCTAAGGAGAGGCCATGACCGACACCGCTCCTGCCCCCGAACGCGACACCGAAGCCGGCCGGCTGCTGTTCGCGCGCCCCTTCATCTTCGTCAAGGGCTGCGTGACGATCGCCGACTTGCCGCCGGCCGACCGCACCGAGGTCGCCTTCGCCGGCCGCTCAAATGTCGGCAAGTCGTCGCTGATCAACGCGCTCGTCGGCATGACGGGGCTGGCCCGCACCTCCAACACGCCGGGGCGCACGCAGGAGCTCAACATCTTCGAGGCGGCCGATGCGCCGCTCAGGATCGTCGACATGCCCGGCTACGGCTTCGCCCAGGCGCCCAAGGACAAGGTGGCGCAGTGGACGAAGCTTATCCACGCCTACCTTACCGGGCGGCCGAACCTGAGGCGCGTCTATGTCCTCGTCGACGGGCGGCACGGGCCCAGGGCCAACGACCTCACGGTGATGAACGAGCTCGACGCGGCCGCGGTCAGCTACCAGGTGGTGCTGACCAAGGCCGACAAGCCGTCGAAGGCCGAGCTCGACAAGGTGATCGGCGCGACGCAGGCGGCCATCGCCAAACGGCCGGCCGCGCATCCCGAGCTGATCGTCACCTCGAGCCAGACCCGCGCCGGCATGGAACAGCTCCGGGCCGAGATCGCAGCGCTGCTGGCCAGCTGACCAACACCGCGGCCGCCGCCCCGGCCCACAGGATATCGGTCTGCGATGGATGCCCCTCCCCCAAGCTCCCGCACGGAGCGGGTAGCGCGGCGCGCACGTTGCCGCAGTCGGGACCATCCCTCCCCCTTGTGGGGAGGGTGGCCCGGCGCAGCCGGGACGGGTGGGGGTCCTTCCGTGGTCAACTGCGCGGCCCACCGTCGTCCCTGACGGGCCGGCACCCTCCCCGCAAAGGGGAGGGAGAGGTCCGGTGGATGAGGAACGATCCCGACACGTCCCAGCCCCTCCCCGCTATTTGCCGCGTTATCCCCGGTCTCTCCAGCCGCCTTATGCTCCCCCCATTCCGCATACACGGACGGGACCGCGCGACGAACGGAGGCATGCGGGACAGCCGGGGCGGGGGCGTCGTCTCCCGTAGGCCCGCGGGCGCGGGGCAGGACAAGGGCGGACCCCATGAACTCGGGGATGGCCGGAGCCAAGCCCCAGAACCTGCCCGCCATTAAATCTCGGCGTCCCGGGGCGCCTCATACTAAAACTCCAGAGACGCCAGGCGCCGCGGGACCCCGTCCACCTTGCGAAAGGTGGGAAGATTTGGAGGAGTAACCGATGGGCTCAGGCCGAGGCGGGGCCTCGGGCTGCGCTTGACCGGGATCAAGCCGCCTCCGGGGCGCCGGCCTAGGATCGATCGAGCATCCCGGGCGAGGCGCAATGGACAAGAAGCAGCAATACAACCTGTGGTACGTCGTCGGTGCGCTCGTCCTGTTCGGGGCCTTCCAGCTGTGGGTCGGCTACCGCTCGGTGGCCGCGATCAGCTACACCGAGCTGCTCGGTTACCTCGAGGCCGGCAAGATCGCCGAGGTGTCGATCACGGAAACGATGATCGAGGGCCGCTTCAAGGCGACCGAGAACGGCTACGACTATTTCGCCACGCACAAGGTGGACCCGGCCCTGGTGGAAACCTTCCGCAGCGCCGGCGTCGACATCAAGGGCGGCAGCGATGCCAACTGGCTGACCACGCTGCTGTCGTGGATCCTGCCGATGCTGATCCTCGTTGGCTTCTGGTTCTTCGTCTTCCGCGGCATCGCCGAACGCGGCGGCGGCATCGGCGGCCTCACCGCGATCGGCAAGTCCAAGGCGAGGATCTATGTCGAGGCGCAGACCGGCGTGAGCTTTGCCGATGTCGCCGGCATCGACGAGGCCAAGGCCGAGCTCATGGAGATCGTTTCCTTCCTCAAGGACAAGGACAAATACGGCCGGCTGGGCGCGCGCATCCCCAAGGGCGTGCTGCTGGTCGGCCCGCCGGGCACCGGCAAGACGCTGCTGGCGCGCGCCGTCGCCGGCGAGGCCGGCGTGCCGTTCTTCTCCATTTCCGGTTCCGAATTCGTCGAGATGTTCGTCGGCGTCGGCGCGGCCC
This sequence comes from Devosia sp., assembly GCF_036406155.1. Lineage (GTDB taxonomy): Bacteria > Pseudomonadota > Alphaproteobacteria > Rhizobiales > Devosiaceae > Devosia_A. Next base: position 2,223 of record NZ_DASWVV010000248.1, read on the forward strand.
GCGTGCGCGACCTGTTCGAGCAGGCACGCAAATCGGCCCCCTGCATCATCTTCATCGACGAACTCGACGCCCTCGGCCGCGCCCGCTCGGCCTTCGGCAATTTCGGCGGCAACGACGAGAAGGAGCAGACGCTGAACCAGCTGCTCGCCGAACTCGACGGCTTCGACCCGCGCGTCGGCATCGTGCTGCTCGGGGCCACCAACCGGCCCGAAGTGCTCGATCCGGCGCTGCTGCGCTCGGGCCGCTTCGACCGCCAGATCGCGCTCGACCGCCCCGACCGCAAGGGGCGGGCCGCGATCCTTGCCGTGCACATGCGCCGGATCCGGCCGGCCGCGGGGGTCGACATCGACCACATCGCCGCCATCACCCCCGGCTTCACCGGCGCCGACCTCGCCAATCTGGTCAACGAGGCGGCGATCTTCGCCACGCGGCGCAACGCCGACTCGGTGTCGATGGACGATTTCACCGCCGCGGTCGAGCGCATCGTCGCCGGCGCCGAGCGGCGCAGCCGCCTGCTCACCCCCAGGGAGCGCCGGCGTGTCGCCTATCACGAACTCGGCCACGCGCTGGTCGCCGCCTCGATCCCGGGGAGCGACCCGATCCACAAGGTGTCCATCATCCCGCGCTCGATCGGCGCGCTCGGCTACACCATGCAGCGGCCCACCGAGGACCGCTACGTCATCACCGCCGGCGAGCTCACCGACCGCATGACCGTGCTGATGGGCGGGCGCGCCGCCGAGTTCGTGGTGTTCGGCGATTTCTCGACCGGCGCCGCCGACGACCTCGCCAAGGCCACCGACATCGCCCGCCAGTACGTCACCCGCTTCGGCATGGGCGACAGCACCGGCCAGGCCGTGCTGGAGCAGGTGCTGCAGCCCTATCTCGATACCGCCATCACCCCGACGCGGCGCGACTACGCCGAGGACACCGCGCGCGAGGTCGACCTCGCCGTGCGCGACCTGATCGCGCAGACATTCGAGCGGGCCAAGGCAATCCTGGGCGAGCGGCGCCCCGATCTCGAGGCGGGCGCGCAGCTGCTGCTCGACAAGGAGACGATCACGCCCGCCGACTTCCCGGCGATCGGCGGCCATCCGCCGGCCGGCGAAACCGCCGGGGGCGGCTCGCAACCATTGGAGGTGTAAGCATGTCGGATACCGGTATCGCCACCCTCGACGGGGCCACCAGCCAGGTGAATGTCTGGCTCAACGAGCTCGCCCAGGCGGCCCATCTCGACGGCAGGAACGATTCCTACCGCCTGCTGCGGGCGACGCTGCACGCGCTGCGCGACTGGCTCGGCGTCGACGAGGCCGCCGACCTGGGGGCACAACTGCCGACGCTGCTGCGCGGCATCTACTACGAGGGCTGGAACCCGTCGGCGACGCCGGCGCATCCGCGCTCCAAGGAGGATTTCGTCGCCCGGGTGCAACGCGCCTTTCCCGCCGATCCGCTGAAGAACCCGGACCTCGCCATCCGTGCCGTCTTCACCGTGCTCGACCGGCACGTCACCGCGGGGCAGATCGCCCAGGTGCGGCACGCGCTGCAGAAGCCGCTGCGCGAGTTGTGGCCCGGGGCGGGCGGCGCGCTTTAGCTCAGCCAGGCGCCGAGCCATGCCGCGGCGATGACGAAGACCAGGCCGGGCACCACCCTGAGGGCGAAGGCGGCCCCGCCGCTGACGGCGGCGAGCACGATCTTGCTCAGCGTGTTGGTGGACAGGGCGATGAGGATGGGCAGCACGGTTTCGGCCGGGGCCAGCTTACCGGTGGCGGCCAGGGTAGCGACGGCGATGGCGGAGGAATGGGTGTCCACGAGGCCGCCCAGCGCCGCCGCCGCGACCACGCCCGCCGCCCCGAAGCCGTTGCGCAGCACCGCCGCGCCGACGAGGATCACCGCCAGGCTGGCGGCAAAGAACAGCGCCGTGCGCAGGCTGAAAGCGCGGCCGGGCTGCGCTTCTGCGTCGGCGTCGTGGCGCAGCCGGACCGAGAAGATGGCGGCATACAGCGCCGCGGCGACGCCCGAGGCGGCAAGGGCGGGCGCCATCTGCTGCAACACGGCGAGGCTGGTGGCGGCCAGCACTAGCGCCATCTGGACGACCGTGGCAACGGTCGACAGGATGGCGCCGGCGACGGCCGGGCCCATCCCGGAGGCGGCCTTGCGGGCGCGGCTGCCCATGGCGCCGATGGTCGCGGTCGAGGAGATGAAGCCTGAAGCGAAGCCGGCGATGGGCAGGCCGAAACGCGCGCCGAAGACGCGCACGGCGACGTACCCGACGGCGCTGATGCCCATTACCAGCACGAGCACGGTCCAGATGCGGCGCGGATTGAGGGCGTCCAACGGATCGATGGCGCGATCGGGCAGGAAGGGCAGGACGATGAAGGTGGCGGCGGCGAAGATCAGCCCGTCGCGCAGTTCGGACTCCGTGAGCACCGTGCTGACGAAGCGGTGCAGCCAGGAGCGCGCCGCCAGCAGCACCGTCACGGCGACGCCGCCGGCGATCGCCAGCGTCGGCTGGCTGCTCGCCAGGCCGCCCAGCAGCACCGCGCTCACCAGGGCGATCTCGGTCGTCAGGCCAGGGTCGGCTTCGTGCTCGCTCCAGTAGGAAACCGCCACCAGTGCGGTGATCGCGAGCGTCGCCGCGATGAGCAGGGCGACGCCGCCCGCGGCCATGGCGACAGCCCCGGTCAGGCTGGCGATGGCGAACGTCCTCAGCCCGGCGACGGAGGCGCGCTGCTGCTCGGCCTTGCGCCGCTCGCGCTCGGTGCCGATGAGCAGCCCGATGCCGAGGGCGACGACGAAACTGAGGAACAGCGGATCGAGCGTAACCGGCAGCGTTGCCTCCATCGGACAGCCGCGGACAGGGCCAGGCGCGGCCGTCGCGAGATTCGGGTCAGCTTACTCCAGCTCGGCGTCGGTGGTGACCACCGCCTTGAGCTTGCCGATGCCCAGGGCCTGCAGCGCGAGCTTTTCGTAATAGGGCTCCGAGGTCCCCGACTTCATCTTGTGCAGGAAATATTTCTCGAACGCCACCTTGGCGGTATGCACCCACTTGCCCGAGCTCGACCAGTTGACGTTGCGCGGCGGAATCTGCGGCTGGGCCACGAAGGCGACGCCGGAATCGCCGAAATCGGCGAGGCAGACGGCGTTCCAGGTGGGGATGGCGTTGGGCGCCTTGCCCTCGAGCAGGCGAGCGATGTTCTGCGCCGTGGCGGTGACCATGGATTCGATCATGAAGCCGGTCTTGGGCACGCCGACGGGCACCGGCGTCTTGCCGACCGGCGGGATGGCGACGCAGACGCCGACCGAGAAGATCTCGGGAAAGGCGGGGTTGCGCTGGTACTTGTCAGCGAGGATGAAGCCCCGCGGATTGGTCAGCCCCTCGATGCCGCGCACCGCCTCGACGCCGCGGAAGGCGGGGATCATCATGGTGTAGACGGAGGCGATCTCGTGCACCTGCCTGACCGCGCCGTCCTCGGCGATCTCGGAGACCACGACCTTGTCGGCCTCGACCTTGTCGACCCGGGCATTGCAGATCCACTTGATGTGGTGCTCGCGCATCTCGCTTTCGAGCAGGCCCTTGGTGTCGCCGACGCCGTCGAGGCCGAGATGGCCGATATACGGCTCCGAGGTGACGAAGGTCATCGGCACCCGGTCGCGGACCCTGGCATCGCGCAGCGCCTTTTCGAGGATGAAGGCGAATTCGTAGGCCGGGCCGAAGCAGGACGCGCCCTGCACGGCCCCGACCACGACCGGGCCGGGGTTGCGCACGAGCGCGTCGAAGGCCGGCTTGGCCGCCAGTGCATGGTCGATGAAGCACACCGACTGCGAGTTGCGTGCGGGCCCGAAGCCCTCGATCTCATCGAAGGCGAGTTCGGGGCCGGTAGCGATGACGAGATAGTCGTACGCCACCGACTGGCCGTCATTGAGCTCGATGCGACGTTCGGCCGGATGCACCCGCCTGGCGCCCTCGGGATGCAGCGTGATGTTGCGCTTGCGGAACACCGGCTCGAGGTCGACGGTCACCTCGCCGCGGTCGCGCCAGCCGACAGCGACCCAGGGGTTGGAGGGAACGAAGGAATACTCCTTGCCCCGGGAGACGACGGCGACCGAGTGGGCCTCGCCCAGGCGGTCCTTGAGTTCGTAGGCCATGATGGTGCCGCCGAGCCCGGCTCCCAAGACGACGATTTGTGCCATTGTGCGTCCTCCACGCCAGAGCGTGTGCGTCTGGGCGATGCCGCCTGGCCCGGCGCTTCCGCAGCTAGAGATAGCAGCCGCGCGGCGACGGGATTTGACCTGCCGCAAATGCCGCGGCGCCGGCGCAGTGACCGTCGCCGCCCTAGAGCAGGCCGGGAAGCTGGCCGTCGCCGATCAGGAGCAGCTTGTGCGGGTCGCGCAGCAGCAGCTTCTGGCGTCCGCCCTCGACGAGGCCGGCGGCCTCCCAGGCGCTGAGGATGCGCGACACGGTGTGCAGCGTCGTCCCGGTCATTTCGGCGATGTCCTGCTTGGACAGCGGGAAATCGATGCGGATCCCATTGGGTTCCTTCTTGCCGGACTGGCTGCCGAGGCGGAGCACGGCGTGGGCGACGCGGCGCTCGACCTCCTGCGTCGCCAGTTCGCGCAGCCGCGCCTGCGCCTCCTGCAGGCGCCCGCCCATGGTCTGCATGGCGTTGATGGCAAGGGAGGGGTGCTCGTCCATGAAGGTGTTCCAGGCGGACATCGGCCAGGCCAGCGCCACGCTTTCAACCACCGCCGTCGCCGTCCCCGGATAGTCGGTGCGCAGCAGCGCCTTGGCAATGCCGAACAGGTCGCCGGGGTTGACGATGCGGATGACCACCTGCTGGCCCTCGGGGGTGACCTGCGTCACCCGCAGGCGCCCGTGCAGCAGGACGAAGAACTGTTCGGCCGCCTGGCCCTGCTCGAAGACCGGCTGCCCGGCAGGGTAGCGCTTGCTTACCGACGCGGCCAGGATGTCATCGAGTTCCTCGTCGCTCAGCTTCTGGAACAACGGCAGCCCCCTGACCAGGGCTCGGTTCACGGTGGTCACTGCGGTATCCTCGGACTCTTCGCACGCTCGGCAGGCGGAACTTGCCGCAAGCCTTGTCGCGCAAAAACGCTCCGGGGTCAAAAATGGAGTTACGCGGGGCTACACGGCGAGCGAGTAGCGGGCCCCTCCGACGCGCAGATAGCTGTCGAAGCCGGCGGCGATGGTGCGCACGAAGGGGCGCCCGCGCGGGCGTACGCGGAAGCTGTTGCCGACGATCTCGGTGAAGCCGTCGCTGTCGTTCATCACGGTCAGCTGCATTTCCCCCAGTACCGGGTTGGCATTCGCGCCAAAAAGCTCGCGCAGGCGCAGCAGCGACACCGAGAAGTCGCACATCAGCCGCTCGATCACGTAGGCACGCACGCGGTCCTCGGCGGTGAAGGCGACGCCCTTGGCGATGGTCGCCCCATCGGCCAGGACCCGGCGCTGGTACTCGGCGGTCGGCACGGTGTTCTGCACGTAGCCTTGCGGCAGCTGGCCGATGGCCGAGGCACCGAAGCCGATGAGCGCGTCGGGTTCGTCCACGGTGTAGCCCTGGAAATTGCGGTGCAGCGCGCCGCTGCGGGTGACGATTGCCATCTTGTCGTCGGGCTTGGCGAAATGGTCGAAGCCGATGGCGTCGTAGCCGGCCGCGACGATCTGCGCCGAGGCCGCGCGCGCCTGCGCGAAGCGGGCGTGGATATCGGGCAGGGCGGCCTCGTCGATCATGCGCTGATGCGTCTTCATCCACGGCACGTGGGCATAGCCGAACAGCGCCATGCGGTCGGGGTCGAGCGACAGCGTCTGCTCGATGGTGGCGGCGACGGTATCGAGCGTCTGGTGCGGCAGGCCGTAGAGCACGTCGAGATTGACCGAGCGCACGCCGCGCTCACGCATGGCGTCGACGACCGCCTTGGTCTGCTCGTAGGTCTGCAGGCGGTTGATGGCGACCTGCACCTCGTGGTTGAAATCCTGCACCCCGAGGCTGGCGCGCGTCACCCCGATCTCGGCGAGCGCGTCGTAGCGCGCCGGCTCCATGTCGTTGGGGTCCATTTCGATGCTGAATTCGGCATCGTCGGCGAAGGGGAAGCTCTCCCGCAGCAGCGCGTTGAGACGCCGCCAGTCGTCGGGCACCAGCATCGAGGGCGAGCCGCCGCCGAAATGCAGCGCCACGACCTTGCCCCGCCCCTCGAGCCGGGCGGCGACGGCGCTGATCTCGGCATGCAGCGCGACCAGGTACTTGGCGATGGGCTCGTAGCGTAGCACCTGCTTGGTGTGGCAGCCGCAGAACCAGCACAGCCGGTCGCAATAGGGCACGTGGAAGTAGAGCGACAGCCTCGTGCCCGGCGCGAGTTCCTCGAGCCAGCGCCAGTAGGTGGCGTTGTCGACGCCGTCGTGGAAGTGCGGCGCCGTGGGGTAGCTGGTGTAGCGGGGCACCGGCTTGGAGTAGCGTTCGACGAGTTCGGGGCTGTAGTCGAGGTCCATCTTTTTCACTTCCGCTTGTGTGCCGTCCCGGCGGGCCGTCAGCTGGGTCGCGGCTTGTCCTTGTCGTCGTCGAGAATGCGGTGGCCGGCGCCCTCGAGGTCTTCGTACTGGCCCGAACGCAGGGCCCACATGAAGGCGACCAGGGCGAGGATGCCCAGGCACACCGCCACAGGGATGAGCAGCAACAGTCCGCTCATGGCGAGACTCCGCTCGGTTGCAGCCCCACGGGCTCGATGGCGGCCGTCGCCCGGGCGCCACGCAGGCGCAGGCGCAGGGCGTTGACGACGACGACGATGGAGGAGCCCGACATGGCGATGGCGGCGATCAGCGGAGTGACGTGGCCGGTCACGGCGAGCGGCACGGCGATGAAGTTGTAGCCGATGGCGATGGCGATGTTCTGCCTGACGATGGCGGCGGCGCGCCGGGCCGTTCCGAGGACGAACGGGACGGCCGCCAGCTTTTCGCCGGTGAAGACGAAATCGGCGGCGCTACGGCCGATATCGGCCGCCGTGGACGGCGCCATGGAGACATGGGCGGCGCGCAGCGCCGGGGCGTCGTTGATGCCGTCGCCCACCATCATGACCCTGCCCCGCCGGTGGATGGCGGCCACCTTGTCCTCGGGCAGCAACCCCGCCTCGAAATCGGCGACGCCGAGCCGCGCCGCCAGCGCGGCGACGGTTTCGCGCCGGTCTCCCGACAGGATGCTGACCGGCAGGCCGGCCGTCTCCAGCGCGGCGATGGCCGCAGCGGCATCGGCGCGCGGCTCGTCGGCGAATTCGAAATAGCCCATGGGCTGGCCGTCCCGACTGATCCACACCTGCGACCCCTCGCCCTCGGGTCCGCCGGCAATGCCGTCCCAGCGCGCGTTGCCGAGGCGCCACACGGTGGTGCCGATGCGGCCCTCGATGCCGAAACCGGCCACTTCGGTCGTCTCGCCGGCAAAGGGCGGCGTCGCCGGAAGCGTTGCCGCCAGCGCCCGCGACAGCGGATGCGTGCTGCGGGCGGCGAGCGCCGCCGCGACCCGCATGGCTTCGTCGGAGTCGGTGCGGGACCGCACCAGCCGCGGCGTGCCGTAGGTCAGCGTGCCAGTCTTGTCGAAGGCGACGCCGTCGACCTGGGCGGCACGCTCGAGCGCCACCCCGTCCTTCATCAGCACGCCGCCCTCGAACAGCCGGCCGGCGGCGACGACGTGCACGATGGGCACCGCCAGCGCCAGCGCGCAGGGACAGGTGATGATGAGCACGGCGACGGCATTGAGGATGGCGGCATGCCAGTCGCCGCTGAGGACGCCCCAGCCGAGGAAGGTGAGGATGGCGAGGGTGTGCACGGCCGGGGCGTAGATCGCCGCGGCGCGGTCGGCGATGCGCCGGTAGGACGACTTGGCGCCCTCGGCCGCTTCCATCATGGCCGCCATGCGGGCGAGGAAGGATTCCTCCGACGGCTTGTCGCAGCGGATGGTCAGCGTGCCCGAGAGATTGTTGGCGCCCGCCATCAGCGTGCTGCCGGGCCCCACCTGCAGGGGCCGGGTCTCGCCGGTGACGATGGCATAGTCGAGTTCGCTCGCACCGCTGAGGACGGTGGCGTCCACCGGGACGCGCTCCCCGGCCTTGAGCTCGAGCTCCATTCCGGGCGCAATGTCGTTGAGCGCCACGTATTCGCGGCGTCCGTCCGCCAGCACCTGGACGGCGCCGCGCGGGGCGAGCCGGGCGAGGTTGGTCACGGCGCTGCGGGCGCGTTCGCGCATCAGGTGGTCGAGGGTGCGCCCGATGAGCAGGAAGAACAGCAGCGTCGTCGAAGCGTCAAAATAGGCGTGCTCGCCCGAGCGCAGCGTCTCGAACAGGCTCAGCAGCGCGGCGAGGACGACGCCGATCGAGATCGGCACGTCCATGTTGGTCCGGCCAACGCGCAGGGCCCGCCACGCCGAGCGGAAGAAGGGCCGCCCGGCATAGGCGATGGCCGGCACGGCGATCAGTGCCGAGATCCAGTGGAACAGGTCGCGCGTCGCGCCCTCCGCCCCCGACCATACGGAGACGGAGAACAGCATGATGTTGCCGGCGGCGAAGCCGGCGACGGCGAGCGCCTTGACCAATTCGCGCAGTACCGGGTCGCCGTCGCTCTCCGCCTCGGGATCAACGACGTGGGTGTGATAGCCGCTCGCCACGATCGCCGGCGCGATCTCGGCCACGCTGCCACGCGCCGGGTCGAACACGACGCGGACGCGGCGCCGGGACAGGTTGACGCGGGCGCTCTGCACCTGCGGCATGGCGTCAAGCGCCGTCTCGATGCTGCGGATGCAGGACGCGCAGTGCGCATCGGGCACGGCGAACTCGAGCTGCCGCGTGCCGTCGCCGAGCTTGCGGCTCAGCGCCAGCAACGCCTCCTCGTCGGTCTCGATGCCGCTCAAGTCCTGGACCGCGAAACTTTCGGCCCCTGGGGCACAGCAGGTCATGGGTTGGCCGCCTCCACGGCGAAGCGATGCTGATAATGGAACGGCCCGGCCCCTGTCGTCTCCGCGCCGATTGTCGCGTCCCACACGCCCTCGCCCAGAACCAGCGCGGCCTCATAGGTGCCGCGGCGGACCGGTTGCAGGGTGAGGATGACCTCGTCTTTCGTACCGACCGGCCGGTTGACCTGCAGCGTCACGGGGCCGAGATCGACCGGCCGCCCGCCGGCATCTGCGATGACGAAGCGGACGGTACCGGGCACATAACTGAAATGCGGCATCCAGCCGAGGGCATGCTGCGCCGCCATGGCGTCATGGCGGGCCTGGAACTCCTGGCTCGCCACGTAGGAATTGGGCACCACGAGGCCGCTCCACGTGGTGGCGGCATAGACCGCCAGCAGCACGTTGACCGAGATGACGACGCCGAAGAAACCGATCATCACCAGCAGCATGTGCCGGCCGGTGAAGGGTCGCCCCGTGGCGGTGGGCTGGATTTGCGCGGTCATCTTCCGGGGGCCTCGAACTTGGCGTCTGCCTCGGCGCGGACGCTGCCGTCGCGGCTCGCCGCGACCATCTTGAAGGCGCTGTGCGGCGCGGCCAGGTCCGCGGGGTCGGCGCGCACGTAGAGGCGCAGCGGCAGCACCTTGTCGGGCTCGAGTTCGACAGCGAGAGACGCGGTGGGCGCGGCGTCGCTGCCGGCGAGCGTCATGGTGGCGCCAGGCAGGCCCTCGAGTGTCAACGTCACCGTGCGCGGCTCCGGCGTCATGTTGAGGATCTTGACGTCGTAGCCGTTGCGCACCGTGCCGTCCTGCAATTGCACGTAGAGCGGATTGCGGTCGTGCAGCACATTGAGCGCCAGCGGCGAGCGCAGCGCCAGAACCGTCAGCATGGCGAGGCCGATGCCGGCCCAGATGGCGAAATAGACGAGCGTGCGCGGCCGCACGATCGAGCGCCAGGTGGTATGCCGCAGGGCCCCGGAGAGCTTGGCGGTCGCCCGGTCACGCACACGGGCGGGATCGATGACGCCGGAGCCGCCGCTGGCGATAGCCATGTTGGCGTTGTAGTCGGCGAGGGTTGCGTACGAAATGAGCCCCTTGTCGCGTCCGAGCCGGGTCATCACGTCGTCGCAGGCGTCGATGCACAGGGCGCAGGTAATGCATTCCAGCTGCTGGCCGTCGCGGATGTCGATGCCCATGGGGCAGACGACGACGCAGGCGTTGCAGTCGACGCAGTCGCCCACCGCCTTGCCTTCGGCCATCGCCTTCTTGGTGTGGCGGGAACGCGGCTCGCCGCGCCAGTCGTTGTAGGTGACGGTGAGCGAGTTCTCGTCCAGCATCGCCGCCTGGATGCGCGGCCAGGGGCACATGTAGGTGCACACCTGCTCGCGCATCAGCCCACCGAATGTGTAGGTGGTGGCCGTGAGCAGCGCGATGGTGGCGTAGGCGACGACGGGGGCCTGCAGCGAGACGACATCGGCAAGCAGCGTCGGCGCATCGGCGAAATAGAAGATCCAGGCGCCGCCGGTGAGGACACCGATGACCAGCCAGATGGCGTGCTTGCTGACGCGCTTGACGAGCTTTTCGGCCGTCCACGGCCCGGCGTCGAGTTTCATGCGGGCGTTGCGGTCGCCCTCGATGGCGCGCTCCACCCACAGGAACAGGTCGACCCACACCGTCTGCGGGCAGGTATAGCCGCACCAGGCCCGGCCCACCGTCGAAGTGATGAGGAACAGGCCGATGCCGGCCATCACCAGCATGCCGGCGACGTAATAGAATTCCTGCGGCCAGATCTCGATGAAGAAGAAATAGAAGCGCCGGTTGGCGAGATCGACGAGCACCGCCTGGTCGGGCGCGAACGGGCCGCGATCCCAGCGCAGCCACGGGGTGACGTAATAGATGCCCAGGGTGAGCCACATCACCAGCCACTTGAACCGGCGGAAACTGCCGCTGGTGCGCCTGGGAAAGATCTTCTTTCGCGGCGCGTACAACGGCTGGCGCAGCCGGGGGGCGTTGACGGGCTCGACCTCGAAGCGGTCGGTCTCGGGTGCGTCGGCGCCAGGGGCCGGGCGAGCTGACTCCTCGATGCTCATCGGCACCCCCCGTTGCGTTTCCTGCGCTGCCCCCCTCCCGGCATGTTGGTGGTGGAAAGCATTACTGGCCGCCGCCGAGTCCGTGCACGTAGACGGCGAGCTGCTTGATGGCAGCGTCGCCCAGCTTGCCCGACCAGGCCGGCATCATGCCGTGACGAGGCGCATGAATCTGGGCGGTGATCGCCGCGAGGCTGTTGCCGTAGAGCCAGATGGGGTCCGCCAGCGACGGCCCGCCCAGTTCGGCCAGCCCCTGACCGGCCTCGCCGTGGCACGATGCGCAATTGTCGGCGTAAAGCTGCGCCCCCTCGGGCGTCGCCTCCCCGCCGGGGATGCCGGACAGCGAGGCCACTTGCCGTGCCACCACGTCGATCTCGTCCTTGGACAGCAGCGCGTCGGCACCGAAATTGGGCATGACGTTGTAGTGGGTCTCCGGATCCGTCGAGCGCGCCCCATGCGCGATGGTCGTGTAGATCTGCTCGACGCTGCCACCCCAGATCCACTCGTCGTCGTTGAGATTGGGATAGCCGGCCGCACCTTCGGCGCCGCTGCCGTGGCACTGCGAGCAGTAGACCTTGAAGGTCGATCTGCCGCCGGCACGGGCAAAGCGGGCAAGGGCATCATCGGCGATGATGTCGGCCAGCGGCCGCGTCTCGATCTGCGCCAGCAGATCACCCTGTGCGGCCCTGGCGGAAGCGAGGCTCTCGTCGAGATTGGCACGACTGGAATAGCCGAGCACACCCCCGGTCGCCGTGGAGATCAGCGGCCAGGCGGGGTAGGCGATGGTGTAGCCGAGCGCGAAGACGATGCTGCCGTAGAAGGTCCACAGCCACCAGCGCGGCAGCGGGTTGTTGAGCTCCTTGATGCCGTCCCATTCGTGGCCGGTGGTCTCGACGCCGCTGAGTTCGTCAATGGGCTTGTCGCTCATGGCCGGTCATCCTCCCGGGCGGGTTCGTTGTCACGCAGCGGGATCATCGCGGCGTGGGCAGCGTGTTCCCTTGCCCCGGGGCGCAGCAGGAAGATCGCCACGGCGAGGAAGATCGCAAACATGTAGATCAGCCCCCAGGTGTCGGCGAAGTGTCGAAGCGTGTCGTAGAGTGCCGTTTCCATCGGTCGAACCCATTCAGCGATAGTTGGCCTGCCCGTCGTAGGTCGAGAAATCGACCAGCGTCCCGAGCATCTGCAGATACGCGACCATGGCGTCCATCTCCGTCAGCCGCGCGGCGTTGCCGTCGAAATTGTCGACGCGCACGTTCTGGTAGCGCTCGATCAGCCCGGCGCTGTCGGCGTCCGGATTCGCCTGCGCGATCATGTCGAGCTGGGCGTTCTGGATCATCTCCTGCGTATAGGGCACGCCGACCGCCACGTTGGCCGACAGGTGCCCGGCGATCGTCGACGGATCGAGCTCCGTGGCGGCGAGGAAGCCGTAGCTGGGCATGATCGATTCCGGCACCAGCGCGCGCGGGTTGGTCAGGTGCTCGACGTGCCACTCGTTCGAGTAGCGGTCACCGACGCGGGCGAGGTCTGGTCCCGTCCGCTTGGAGCCCCACTGGAAGGGATGATCGTACATCGATTCCGCCGCCAGCGAGTAATGGCCGTAGCGTTCCACCTCGTCGCGGAACGGCCGGATCATCTGGCTGTGGCAGGTATAGCAGCCCTCGCGGATGTAGATGTTCCGGCCCGCCAGCTCGAGCGGCGTGTAGGGACGCACGCCGTCCACGTCCTCGATGGTGTTCTGCAGGTAGAACAGCGGTGCCACCTCGACGATGCCGCCGATGCTGACCACGATCAGGGTGAGGACGAGCAGCAGCGAGGCGTTGCGCTCGATGATGCCGTGTTTGTCGATAAGGGCCATGGGGCGCAACTCCTATTGGGCCGGCTGGAGCTGGACCGCCGCGACGAGCGGGCGTTCGTCGCGGACCTTGCCCGCGATCGTCATCCAGATGTTGTAGGCCATTACCAGGCCGCCAACGAGGTAAAGCGTGCCGCCGAAGACACGGGCGATGTAGTAGGGGTGCAGCGCAGCCACCGTCTCCGCGAAGGAGTAGACCAGGAAGCCCTGCTCGTCGTATTCGCGCCACATCAGGCCCTGGGTGATGCCGGAGACCCACATCACCGAGGCGTAGATGACGATACCGAGGGTCGCCAGCCAGAAGTGCCAGTTGACCATGCGCAGCGAGTAGAGCTGCGCGCGGTTCCACAGCCGCGGCACCATGAAATAGATCGCGCCGAAGGAAATCATGCCGACCCAGCCGAGCGCGCCCGAGTGCACGTGGCCGATGGTCCAGTCGGTATAGTGGCTGAGGCCGTTGACCGACTTGATCGACATGACCGGGCCCTCGAAGGTCGACATGCCGTAGAAGGCGACGGCCATGACCATCATGCGGATGATCGGATCGGTCCGCATCTTGTCCCAGGCGCCGCGCAGCGTCATCAGCCCGTTGATCATGCCGCCCCAGGAGGGCATCCACAGCATGATCGAGAACACCATGCCGAGCGTCTGCGCCCAGTCGGGCAGGGCGGTGTAGTGCAGGTGGTGCGGGCCGGCCCAGATGTAGAGGAAGATCAGCGCCCAGAAGTGGATGATCGACAGCCGGTAGGAGTAGACCGGGCGTTCGGCCTGCTTGGGCATGTAGTAGTACATCATGCCGAGGAACCCGGCGGTGAGGAAGAAACCGACGGCGTTGTGGCCGTACCACCACTGGGTCAATGCATCCTGCACGCCCGCGAACAGCGAGTAGCTCTTGGCGTCCAGCAGGGAGACCGGCATGCTGAGATTGTTGACGACGTGCAGCATGGCGATCGTCACGATGAAGGCCAGGTAGAACCAGTTGGCCACGTAGATGTGCGGTTCCTTGCGCTTGACGATGGTGCCCAGGAACAGCACGAGGTAGGCGACCCACACCACGGTCAGCCACAGGTCCACGTACCATTCGGGTTCGGCATATTCGCGTGCTTCGGTGATGCCGAGCAGGTAGCCCGTGGCCGCCATCACGATGAATAGCTGGTAGCCCCAGAAGACGAACCAGGCGAGGTTGTCATTGAGCAGGCGCGCCCGCGACGTCCGCTGCACCACGTAGAAGCTGGTGGTCAGCAGCGCCGTGCCGCCGAAGGCGAAGATCACCGCCGAAGTGTGCAATGGCCGCATGCGGCCAAAATTGAACCACGGAGCCCAGTTGAGATCGGGCCAGGCCAGTTGCGAGGCGACAATGACCCCGACGAGGAAACCGACGACGCCCCAGAAGACGGTGAGGATGGAGCCGATGCGGATCGGCGCGTCCATGTAGCCCGAACGGTCGTCCTCCGCACTTGCCGGCTGCGGCAGGCGCATGACGGCCAGCGTTGCAAGCGCCAGCACGACCGTCAGGATGCCCATGTGCGTCTGGAAGCTCGGATCGCGCGACAGCCCGGCCGCGACAAGCGCCAGGAATGCGCCTGCCCCAAGCGCAATTATCCAACCTGGATACCTCAAGTTTCTACCCCTTTGTGCATGCGGACCAAGCCCCGCGGCAAGCTAGAGAGAAGCCGCCCGACCACCTTTGACCCAGGTCAAGGCCAAGCCCGGCACGACCGGGCGCGGCATCCGCCCCGGCCGATTCGCTGGCGCGATCGCCCAGTTGACTGACGCTCAATCGGCGCCCCGGCGGCAATGCCACCATCCCGCGCCCGGCGCCGGTGCGGCCGGCTTCATGGTGCCACCCGTCACTCGCACAGATCCTCGAGTGCGGCGAAATCGAGCACCTCGATCTGCTTGGTGCTGGGCAGGCGAATGATCCGGGCGTCCTTCAGTTTGCGCAGGATGCGCGAGACCGTCTCGAAGGTCAGGCCGAGATAGTCGGCGATATCGCTGCGCTGCATCGGCAGGTCGATGATGCGTCCCGCTTCCTGCCGTTCGGCCAGGTCGATGAAGAAGGCGGCCATGCGCTCCTGCGCATTTTGCCGCCCGAGCACGAGCAAATGCTCCTGCGCCCGGATCAGGCTGCGCAGCGCGAGCGGCAGCAGGTTGTCGGCGAGGTGGTCGTCGCCGGCCGGCCTGAGGGCGCGGATGCCGGCGCGATCGATGCTTTCGGCATAGAAGTGGTGCTCGCTGCCAGCCTCGAACCCGAAGACTTCGCCGGCGAAATGGAAGGCGCTGATCTGGCGGCGTCCGTCCGCGGTCAACCGGTAGATGCGCACGGCGCCGAATTCGACGAGATAGAGGGGGCCGGCCGCGTCGCCCTGCGCATAGATGATGGCGTTGGGGTCATACAGGGTGACCGCGCTGGGGCGGGCGTGGGCGAGCAGGGCCGGCAGCTCCGGATGCAGCGGGTGCGGCTGGCTGGAGGCGTTGCGCAGATTGGTCTGGATGAGCATGGCGGATCCCTCTCTGATGGCTAGAGGATTGCCGCGCCCCCTGCGCATTTGAAATTCCGGTCGCCCTCTTAGGGGAATTACTTAGTACGCATACGCCCTTCCCCCGCCAGGATGCGCCGCACCGAATTGGCAATGGCGCCACCCATGACCGGCTTCTCCACCAGGTCGTGCACGATACCGGAAAGCCACTCGATCGGCGTGCTCGAGACAAGGATGATGGGGGCTGCGTGCGTGCAGAACTCTATGACCTGCTCGCGCGGCCCCGTCAGCGCCTGGTGGTCGAGCACGATGCAATCGTAGCGCGCGCCGGCGGCCGGGTTGGCGTAGTCGAGGCGTGATCGCGAACTCACTTCGAACCCTTCCGCATCCAGTACAAATTCCAGAGATCTGCGCATATCAAGCTGTGGTGCGACGACGAGGATACGACCCCGGGTCATGGAAGACTTCTCCGAACGAGCGGGCCCGAACCGGCGTCATCACAGACCACGGCCGCCAACACTGCCTTGTCCTAGATCAAGTCCGGCCGGGCACCCGCGCGGCTACGGGGCGCCGCCGTCCAGAGCCAGCACCATGCGCACCAGTTCCGGCAGGCTCCTGGCCTGCATCTTGCCCATCAGGCCGGCGCGATAGACCTCGACCGTGCGCGGACTGATGCCGAGCTCGAAGGCGATGGTCTTGTTGGGCAGCCCGGCAACGACCCCCTTCAGCACCTGTCGCTCGCGTTCGCTCAGCGAATCGAGGCGCTCACGCACGGCGTCCAGGGCCGCCTCGTTCCGGATCTGGGTCTTGGCCTGGTCGACGGCGCGGCGGATGGACGCGATCAGTACGTCCTCGGCGAAGGGCTTCTCGATGAAATCGAGCGCACCGTTCTTCATTGCCTCAACGGCCATCTGCACGTCGCCGTGACCGGTGATGACGATCGCCGGCAGCAGGGCATCGACGGCCCGCAGGCGGCGCAGCAGCTCCACGCCGTCGATGTCCGGCATCCGCAGGTCGGTAATCAGGCAGCCATTGCGCACTGTTGCAGCGACGTCGAGAAATGCCGTCGCCGACTCATGGGTGCGGACGGCAAAGCCGGAGCTGGCCAGCAGGAAGGCCAGCGAGTTGCGCACGGCCTCTTCGTCGTCGACGATATGCACGACAATATCAATGGTGCTCAATTGCAGCCTCGGTCAATATTGGCAACGTGAACCTGAAGGTTGCACCGCCATCGGCATTGCGCGAGACCCCGATCTCGCCGCCATGCGCCTCGATGATGCGCTTGGAGATCGCCAGCCCGATGCCCATGCCGTGCGATTTCGACGTGGTGAAGGGCTGGAACAGCCGGGCCGCGATTTCGTCGGATATGCCCGGTCCGGTGTCCGCGACCTCGACCACGACCTCGTCGCCGCCCGGAGCGATGCGGACGACGAGCTTGCGCTTGGCACTGTCATGCATGGCCTCGACCGCGTTGCGCATGAGGTTGATCAGCACCTGCTGGATCTGCACCCGGTCGGCGATGACCTTGCTGTTGCCGGCGCCGAACTCGAAGACCGGCCTGATGGCGCGCTCACGCGTCCCAACCAGCGCCAGCGCCGCGGCTTCTTCCACTAGCGCCCGCAGGTCCTCGGGGCGCCTCTCGGTTTCGCCGCGGGTGACGAACTCGCGCAGATGGCGGATGATGTCGCCGGCGCGCAGGGCCTGCTTGGCCGTCTCGTCGAGGGCGCCCCGGACGCGCTGGACGTTGTCGTCCTCGATGGGGCTGAGCAGGCGGCTGCAGCCCTGCACGTAGTTGGCGATGGCCGACAGCGGCTGGTTGAGTTCATGGGCCAGGGTGGAGGCCATTTCGCCCAGTTCGTTGAGGCGGGCGAGGCGCGCCAGTTCGGCCTGCACCTCCTCGAGCCGCTCCGCCGATTCCTGGCGTTCGGTAAGATCACGGATGAAGCCGGTGAAATACATGGTGCCCGTGGACTGCATTTCGGCCACGGCCAGCGTCATCGGGAACGTGGAGCCGTCCTTGCGCTCGCCGAGCACCACCCGGTCGGTGCCGATGATGCGCCGCTCGCCGGTGGTCATGTACCGCTCGAGATAGCCGTCATGCTGCTCGCGGTACGGCGACGGCATCAGCATCCTGACATTGTTGCCTACCGCTTCATGGGCGGCGTAGCCGAATTGCCGTTCCGCCGCCGCGTTGAAGGAAACGATGGTGCCGTCCGTCTCGATCACCACGGTCGCGTCGGGCACCGCGTTGAGGATGGATTGCAGGTGCGACTCGCGGCGCTGCAGGGCTTCGGCCGTGCGATGCGATTCGAGCCGGGCCTGCTGGAACGAGCCGCCCAGCCAGGAAATGGTCACGCCGGTGCCGATGAACATGCCCAGGTGCACGAGCAGCGGTAGCCCGCTTTCGGAGTTGATGAAGAAAAAGACGAGCGGGGACGAGATCAGCGTCATGACCAGCGCCGGGACCAGCCCCCCGAGCATGGCGGCAATCAGGATCGCGGGCGTGAAAATGAGGCCCACGACTGAATTGTAGAGGACGTCGTTCAGTCCCAGCCGCAACAGAAAGGCCGCCAGAATCGCCAGCCCGGCGACGCCGTAGGGAATCAGCCTCCGTTGAACTTCTGTCACGCTCTGTCCTTCTTGCGCCGCCGGAGGTGCCGCTACCTCGCAACAGGTGATCGCGCCGGCCATCGGGCGCACCCCGACACCGCTGTCCGATCAAGACGAAAAGGCGCCGGCCGCCCACCATCGGCCAAAATATTACTTAGCCCGGCGGGAATAGGCATTCAAGTAAGTCGCCGCCGGGCCCGCCACCCGCAAGTCGACAGGCAGTCTTGCAACCGCCGCCATGCGGGCGACGCCGGGCGGCAGGCCGGCATGCCCAGCAGGCCCGACAACCGCTCGGCGCGGCGACGGATCACCGGCCCACGCCCCTCAATGGGCGATCAGGACCGGGACGCCGGCATGGGTGAGCAGGTGCCGTGTCGCCCCGCCGAGCACCCATTCGCGGAAACG
Source organism: Devosia sp. (assembly GCF_036406155.1). Lineage (GTDB taxonomy): Bacteria > Pseudomonadota > Alphaproteobacteria > Rhizobiales > Devosiaceae > Devosia_A. Next base: position 20,598 of record NZ_DASWVV010000248.1, read on the forward strand.
GGAATGGCCGTAGCCGCCCATCACGATCATCTGGGCGCCCGTGCGCTGCGCTTCGTTGAGCAACGCCTCGCCCGCATACACCCAGCCGGCAATCGGCCTGATCTCGACGGGGACGCCGTGGCGGCTGAGATAGCGGCCGATATCGGCGCCCGGATCGACTCCGTACTGCTCGCTGGCGCCCTCTTCCTCGACGATGGCAACCATGACCTGGGACGCCCGACGCAGGAACGGCATCGCCTCGGCCAGCGCCCGCGCCGCCTCGCGCGTGTTCTTCCAGGCAACCAGGATGGTGTCGTAGCTCGCCGGCGGCGTGCCGCCGGGCGGGACGAGGAGAGAACCGCGGCCGGAACGGAACAGCACGGCTTCCTCGACGCGCTCCTGCCCGGTCGGATCGCCATAGGGCCGCGTCCCCACGAACAGGTCGGAAGTGCGCGCCTCGGACGCGAGGGTATTGCCGACGCTGTTGGGATAAGCGTCGATCCGCCGCACCGCATGCGCCACGCCCAACTTGCCCAGTTCTTCGCTTGCCGTGGCCGCCACCTGCTGCGCCCGCGCGCTCGCTTCGGCGAGCAGCGTCTGCAAATAGGTGGACGCCGCGGGGTCGGTGACGGCGATCAGTTCCGGCAACAGGTTGACCTGCAGCCCGGTCAGGTGCGCATCGAAGGTCCGGGCGATCGCCCCGGCATAGGCAATGCGAAACCTGTCCTCCTCCGAGCCGGTGAGGTGGACGACGATGTCCTTGATCATTTCCTGCTCCGATCTGGCTATGCCGTTCTCGGCCCATGCCTATGCAGCTGCCGGCTCGCGGCCTTTGATCTGGCTCAAGCACCAACGCGCAAGGGCCAAGCTGCCATGCCCTCGCAGCGCGCACAACGCCCGCGCCCGGGCCGCGACGCCACAAGTTTGATGCGGCGCAAATACTGGAACGATCCTTGGCGCCATCGGGCCGTCTCCTTGCTCCCGCTCAAAGAGTACTTCTCCGGCCACGCCTATTCCGGCCCCGAACCGCGGGCACGACCGCCCAAGGGGAAGACTGGAGAAGAAAATGGACGGCCAGGAAGACTTCACTGTATCGCGCCGGGCTTTGCTTGCCGGTGCGGCGCTTGCCGGCGTATTCGGCACCGCATTCGCCACGGCGCCCGCCCGGGCGGAGGATGCCGGAGTCACCACTGGCCCCGTTCCCGACCTGTCGGCCCTGCCGCGCGAGAAGATCGATCTGGTGGCGCCGCCGTTCGTTCACGCCCACGACCAGGTGGCAAAGGGCGGACCCAAGGTGGTCGAGTTCACGCTCACCATCGAGGAGAAGCCGCTGGTCATCGACGAGTACGGCACCCAGGTGCAGGCAATGACCTTCAACGGATCGGTACCCGGCCCGATGATGGTGGTGCACCAGGACGACTATGTCGAACTGACGCTGGTCAATCCCGCCACCAACATGATGCCGCACAATATCGACCTGCATTCGGCGACCGGCGCCATGGGCGGCGGCGGCCTGACCCTCGTCAACCCCGGCGAGCAGGTGAAGCTGAGGTTCCGGGCGACCCGCGCCGGGGTGTTCGTCTACCACTGCTCGCCGGGCGGCCCGATGATTCCGTGGCACGTCGTGTGCGGCATGAACGGGGCCATGATGGTGCTGCCCCGCGACGGGCTCAGGGACGGTGACGGCAAGCCGCTCGTCTATGACCGGGTCTATTATGTCGGCGAGCAGGACTTCTACGTGCCGCGGGACAGCGACGGCAACTGCGTGGACTACGAGTCGGCCGGCGACGGCTATGCCGACATGCTGGCCGTGATGAAGACCCTGACGCCGACGCACAACGTCTTCAACGGCGCCGTCGGGGCGCTGACCGGCGACAACGCCCTCAGGGCCAAGGTCGGCGAAACCGTCCTGCTGCTGCATTCGGTGGCGACCCGCGACACGCGGCTGCACCTGACCGGCGGACACGGCGACCACGTGTGGGCCACGGGCAAGTTCCGCAACCGGCCGGAAGTCGACCTCGAGACCTGGCTCATTCCGGGCGGGGCGGCCGGTGCGGCTCTCTATACGTTCAGACAGCCGGGCGTTTACGGCTACCTGAACCACAACCTCATCGAGGCCGTCGAGCTGGGAGCGACCGCCCACATCCAGGTGGACGGCGAGTGGGACGACGACTTGATGACCCAGGTGCAGCCGCCGACTCCGATCAGCTGATGCACCTGCCGGGGCGGGTGGCGTTACCCCTTTTCGCCACCCGCCCCCTCCTTCCGGAGGTACCGATGACTTATGCCGTATCACTCCGGCCGGGCCGCTCGCTGTGGCTGCCCGCGGTCCTGCTCGCGGCGCTACTCGCTGCCATTGCCGGCCAGACGGGACTGCCCGACTTCGGTCCGGCGCCGACCCTGTCGAGCCTGCCCGAAACGGTCCTGGTCCCGGCCCGAGACTTCACATACAGCCCGGCCGGCACCTTCCAGCAGGAGGGGATCCCGGTCGACGCGCCGCCGGTGACCGTGAGAAACGCCGCGCCGCTAGAGATCATGACCTACCAGGTAAGTCTCGCCGACTACGGCCGCTGCGTCGCCGACGGCGCCTGCGTGGCGCCGCAACCGCGGCGCAGGCCCAGCGGCAACGTCCCGGTAACAGGGGTGAGCTTCGAGGACGCCAGCGCCTACGCGGCGTGGCTGAGCCGGGCGACGGGCCAAACCTGGCGCCTGCCCAGCGAGGCCGAATGGGTGCAGGCGGCGGGCAGCCGGTTCGTCGACGACAGGCTCGGCGTCGAAACCGACATTGCCAACCCCGCCGAGCGTTGGCTCGCACGCTACCGGCAGGAGGCCGCGCGTGCCGGGGAAGAGATCAGGGACGTATTGCCGCTTGGCGGTTTCGGCAGCAACGAATTCGGCGTCGCCGACATGGCCGGCAGCGTCTGGGAATGGACCTCGACCTGCGACGGGCGCACCACGCTGGATGCGTCCGGCGCCGTGGTCAGCAGGCTCGCATCGTGCGGCGTGCGCATTCTCGAGGGCCGCCATCGCACCGGGATGAGCATGTTCGTCCGCGACGCGCGGGGCGGCGCCTGCTCGTTCGGTGCACCACCCGACAATCTCGGTTTCCGGCTGGTCCGGGAGCGCAAGGACGCCTGGCCTTTCGGCCTCGACCGGCTGTTCGGCTAGCCGCGCTCGCCGGCGAAACGCAGTCGGCTCCGCTCACGGGCCTTTTCCGCCTCGATCGCACGATCGCGCGCCGGAGCGGCGGTTTCGAGGGCAGCAAGGAGCCGTCGGGTGGCGGCCGCGACCTCGTCGACGGCGTGTTCGAAGGCCGCCTGGTTCGCCTTCGAGGGATGCGTGAAGCCGCTCAGCTTGCGCACGTATTGCAGGGCCGAAGCGCGGATCTCGTCGCTGGTGGCGGGTGGCTCGAAATTGAACAGCGTTCGGATATTGCGGCACATGGGCGCCTCCTGACACGGGTGGCCTGTGGTCCCCGATGATGCGCGCCACGGCCCCCGCGCTCAAGGGGCGGGCGGCCGGCCTGCCTCTCGGCCCCCAGGCCCCCTGGCGCTCGCATCGCCGCAATGTGACGGAAAGGCCCTGCGATTGCTGGGGACAGATAGAATACAGCGCGTTGCCGAGCATACGTACACTTACGTAGTGTCGCCCTGTCGGGTGGGCGGATCGAATGCGCACGTGCTGGTTTGTCGTCATCGAGAGCGTTGGCCGCTGGTGGGTCGACTGCGAGGGCAAGACCTATGGCCCGTTCGACCGCGAGCAGGAGGCGCGGGCCGGCGCCGTACGCATCGCCCAGGCCTATGGCGACCCGGATCGGCAGTCGGTCGTCTATGCGCCCGAGGCGTCGCGCCACCACGCCCCCATCTGGACCGGCCCGGCACCGCAGCACCAGTAAGCGCTCCGCCAACAGGGCCTCGTGCGCGACGCCAGATCGCAAGGCTGGCGGCGCCGGTGTGAAGTAACTCGTTTTCCGCAAGCGTATTTCTGTCGATTTGATCAATATCAATCTGCTCGCATTTCTTGCGGACTAGTTTCCGCTTGTTTCAACTTACTCGCAGGTAGAAAATAACTTCGGTCTAGCGTGCTTCACCATTGCGGGGTGGCGGCGCAGGAATGGCTTCTGCTGCTTCCGTGACCGTGAAGAAACCAGCATGGGAGGTGAAGCGATGAAACTCAGATACATGACCCTGCTCGCCGCGACGACGACGCTGGTCGGACTGGATGCAGCGATCAGCCCCGCCGAGGCGGCGGGCAGCGGCAACAAGATTTCCATTCCCTAACGCCTGCGCCTTTCTGAAACACCCCGACCAGCCGATCCTCGATGAGGATTTGCGCAAGTGCCTGACGCACCAGTTCCTCATGGACGCGCAGAAGCCGCGCAAGTTCATCATCACGACGACGGGCGACGGTGGCGGTGGCGGCGGCGTCGGCCCGAAGGGCGCCACCGGAGCGACAGGTGCCACCGGAGCTACGGGCGCCACGGGCGGCAGCGGCGGCACAGGCGCCACCGGCGCAACCGGGGCAACCGGCGCTACTGGCCCGACTGGTCCTACGGGCCCGACTGGCCCGACTGGTCCTACCGGCCCCACCGGCCCCACCGGCGATTCCGGTGGCTACGGCTCGTGAGCACATGGCAGCCTGATGTCGGCCACCGACCGTCGGGTGCGACGGCCGGTGGCCATCCCAGGCAAGAGCCCCCTCGCCGCAGATGTTGAACTCTCAAACAGGGTTGCGGGACGGCGCACCGTCCGGATTGCCACCGGCCGCAGCCCGGCCGCGCACCAACATCTGCCTCAACATGATCGTAAAGAACGAAGTGGCCGTCCTGCCGCGGCTGTTTCGTTCCGTCAGCGCCTTCATCGACTATTACGTCATCGTCGACACCGGGTCGACGGACGGGACTATCGAGCTCATTCGTCGCGAGATGGCGACCCATGGCATTGCCGGCGAGGTACACGAGCGGCCGTGGATCAATTTCGGCGTCAACCGCCAGCAGGCGCTCGAACTGGCGGTCGAGGCGGGCCGTGCGGACTGGCTGCTGTTCATCGACGCCGACGAAGAACTGGGCGTTTCCGATCCCGCGTTCTTCGAAAAGCTCGAACCCGGTGTCACCTATGACCTCGAAAAGCACCATTCCGGCATGCGCTACGCCGTGCCGCACCTGGTCAACATTCGCGCCGCAAGCTGGCGCTGGGAGGGGCCGGTGCACAACTATCTCGTGCATGTCGGCGGCTCCAAGCGGCGGGTCGTGCGCAAGGATGTCTGGATCGTCTATCACAGCGGCGAGGGGGCGAAGTCGCACGGGCTGAGCCCGGAGCAGAAGTACCTGCGGGACGCCCGCCTCCTTGAAGCCGACCTCGAACTCCACCCTGACAGTGCGCGCAGCCAGTTCTACCTGGGCCAGTCCTACAAGCATGCCGGCCACCTCGCCAAGGCCTACGAGGCGTACAGGAAGCGGGTGGCGATGAACGGGTGGGCCGAAGAGGCCTTCATGGCGCAAATGGAAGTAGGCCGCGTCGCCATCGCCCTGGACGAACCCGAGGACGTGATCCTGCGCGAACTGCTCGCGGCGTATGCCATGCGACCGGTTCGCGCCGAGCCGCTGCATGAACTGGCCCGCTATTTTCGCCAGCGCAAGCTCTACGCGAAAGCCCATGTGTTCGGGGCCGCGGCGGCCGGGATGGCGCGGCCGGAGGACGTGCTGTTCGTGGCCCAGGACGTCTACGACTGGCGGGCGCTGGACGAACTGGGGGTCGCCGCCTACTGGATCGGCAATTTCGAGAGCAGCAAACAGGCCTGCGAGGAGATCCTGCGGCGCGTCACCGCAGGGCTGGTGCTCCCCGAGGCCGACCTGCACCGCATCGGCGAAAACCTGGCATATGCCGCGGCCAGGCTCCCGCCGGGGGCGGCGTAGACCTCAGGCGGCGAGCATGCGGCGCGCTGTTTCCTCGTCGGTGATGAACACGGTCGGTTCGACGAGGCGCATGGCCCCGAGCAGGGCCGCCACCTTGTCGGGGCCGCCCGAGGTCAGGATGCGCAAGGGCGCCCGCCGAAGGCTGTCGATGTCGACGGACATCACGCGCTGGTTGATCGGGTGGTCGAGCAGCCGTCCGTCGCGGTCGTAGAAATGGAACAGCAGGTCGCCCACGGCGCCGCGCCGTACGAGGTCTTCGCGCTCCTCCTCGCTGAGGAAACCGCCGCGGTAGATGGTGGTGGCCGAGGCGATGCCGCCCACGGAAACGAGCACAGCGTCGAGCCGGTCGGCCATGCCCAGGATCTCGTGCAGGCCGCAGCGCTCGATCAGTGCCGTCTTGGTGGCAACGCTGTCGACCAGCGCCGGCGCAGGGATCAGATATCCATCCCCCTGAAACACTTCGGCGAAACGCCAGGCGAATTCGGCAGGGTTGACGCGTCGGACCACGCCCACGCCGCCCAGCAGCGAGATCACCCGGAAATCGGCGAGCGCGCGGGGCGCGATATGGGCGAGCGTGGCAGAGAGCGTATGGCCCCAGCCGACCCCTGCCGACATGCCGGACTGCATGGCCTCGGACAGGAAACTGCCGGTGGCGGCTCCGATGGCCGGGACCGGGTCGGCATCCGGGCGCGACAACGGCGCGACGATGGCGCGCGCGATGCCGAACCTGTGCTCAAGTGCCCGCTCGAGGGCGATGATCCCGGCGAGGCTGCCTTCGATGGCCACCCGCACCTCGTGGCGGGCGCGGGCTTCGGCCAGCATGCGAACGACGCTGACGCGGCCGACCCCGAGCACGTCGGCGATTTCGTTCTGCGTCATCTGTTCGATGAAATACATCCACGCGGCGCGGACGCGAAGCCGGTCCGCCCGGCTGGCCCCGGCTTCCTCCGGTGCCGCCAGGTGTCCCCCCGCTTGGCCCGGGGACCCTTTGCCGCGTGCTGCCATGGCACTCCTTTCCGCCGACCGCGCAGCGCCCCTGCCAGAGGCAAGATGCGGCAAGATTGCTGACAAATCCAGCCTGCCACAGTTGTGGCCTGCCGGCCTTAGCCGATGGCGCGAGTCGCCGCCTCGAGGCCGGATAGCAGCCCGGTGTCCAGCGGCGTACCACCGAACCAGTTCAACCGGTTGACGCAAACGTAGCCGGCGTCGATCAGGCTGTTCTCGTCGCCCTCGGTGCTGGCATGCTGGCGGCCCCGCGGTACGACGATCGTCGTCGTGTCAGCTTCTTCCGACACCAGTTCGGCGGTGCGCGCGATCTTGTCGCGGCCAATTTTCGGCTGGCGGATGCCTGCCGGCAGGCGCGACGGCAGGTTGATGCTCAGCCAGTGCCCCTCGGCCGTCCATTCGGCACGGCGATCCCACAGGCCGGCCAGCAGGGCGGCAAGGAACGCCTCGTCCGCCTCGCTTTCGGCCGGGTGCTTGACGCGTGACAGGCCGATGGCCGGGACTCCCCAGAAGCTGGCCTCGCGGGCGATCCCGAGCGTGCCGGAATAGGCGAGGTCCTCGCCGACGTTGCGCCCGTCATTGATGCCGGAAAGCACGAGGTCGGGCCGCGGCCCGTCCCGGAACAGCCAGGTCATGGCCGCCACCACGCAGTCTGCGGGCGTGCCGGAGCAGGAATGGCGCCTGGCCCCGAGGCGACGCAGGACGAGCGGCCGGCCGATGGTCAGCGAGGCTCCGGCGGCGGTGCGCTTGCCGTCCGGCGCCACGACGTCGATCTCGGCCGAGAGCCGTGATGCGACGCGTTCGAGCAGGCCCAGGCCGGGCGCGTCGATGCCGTCGTCGTTGCAGATCAGGACGCGCATGCCGCCACCTCTCCCAGTTCGAAGCTGTCACCGGTCCGCCAATGCGCCATCAGGCGCGGAATGGCCCGCCCGAGCGCCGCAAGATCGTCTGGCGGACAGGAGTGGCCCAGCGCCGCAGGCCGGCCGGCACGCTCCCAGATGGCGGCGTTGCCGGACAGCGTGGGGTGGGTCGGCATGCGGATCCACGCCGCCGCCCCCTCGGCCAGTGCCTGCGCGCCAGGCGAGCCGGCAGGCAGGTGGCCGGTCAGCAGGATCGGGTGTCCGGCGGCGCGGGCGCGCGGAATGAGCGCTGCGGAGGGCCCGGCGGTGCCCATGCCGTCGTCGCACAGCAGCGGCAATGGCGGCAGGGCGTCGCCATCGTGCCAGTCCACGGCCCGGGCCAGGCGTTGCCCGACCAGTTCCGCCGCACCGGCGACCAGCATGTCGCCGGCGGCGACCTGGGCTTCAAGCGCCGGACGCATCGCGGCGTGCACCGCGACCGGCCCGGGGAGCGCGGCCAGCAGTTCAAGCGAGCGCCCCGACAGGGGGGTGGGCAGCAGCGATCCGCCCGGATGGGCCGCGACCCACGCCGCGATGGCGCGGGCGCGCTCGGCCGAAGAAACCGGATCGGCGCCGTAGGACGCGTCGAGGACGACGAGGTCGGCGGACGGCAGCGGGTCCATGCGGAAGACGGCGCTGTCCGGGACCACGTCGCCGGCATAGGTAACGCTGCGCGCCCCGTCGGAAACATGGAACCAGGCGCCGCCGGCGACGTGCCCGGAGCGCCCGGTGGTAACCCGCAACGCGCCGACCGTCACCGTCTCGCCGGGGCGGAACAGACTGATCCGGTCGACCGGGAGGGGAAAACGCGCCACCTCGTCCGCCCCGCCATAGGCACGCAGCGTCGCCGGCGCCTCCTCCAGGGTTTCGGCAGTCATGTGGATGGGGCCGCCATAACCGAGCGCCAGCAGGCGGCACAGCGCCCCGATGTGATCCTCATGGGCGTGCGAGATGAACACGGCATCGATCGTGCGCGCCTCGGGGAAGACGGGGTAGTACTCGGCCCCGGAGGCGCCGACTTTGATACCGACGTCGAAGACGACGCGCGTCGCGCCGGCTTCGACGGCGACGCTCGTGCGGCCCTTCTCGCCGAAGCCCCCGAGAAGCGTCACCTTCATCTTGCGGCGGCCCCTTCGGCGGGGATGACCCAGCCGGAGGCGATGCGGATGCTGACCTTGTCGCCGGCGGACACGGTGACGGGATCGCGCTGTTCGAAGTGGATGGCGAGGTCCGGGGCGGCCGTGGCCGAGAACTCGACGCGCGCCGAGCCGCCCTTGTAGACGGCCCGCCCGATAGTGCCCTCGATCCCGTCGCCGCCCGAGGCGACCAGTTCGATGTCGTCGCTACGGCAGCATAGCCGCGCGTTCCCCCGCGGCCGCTCGCCGGGGCGGCAGCGCGCCACCAGTTGCTGGCCGAGCACCTCAACGCGGGCGTGCCCGGCGTCCTCGGCGGTGAGTACCGCCGCCGGCAGCACGATCCCCTGCGAGATGAACGAGGCGACCATCTCGTTGGCCGGCTCGCGGTAGAGTTCGCGGGGAGGCGCGATCTGGGCCAGCCGCCCGTGGTCCATCACCGCGATGCGGTCGGCCAGCGCCATCGCCTCGGCCTGGTCGTGGGTGATGTAGACGATCGTGGTGCCGGTGCGCTCGTGGAAGCGGGCGAACTCGTCCTCCATGGCGGCGCGCAGATGCACGTCGAGATTGGCGAGCGGCTCGTCGAACAGCACCAGGGAAGGTGTCGAGACGAGGCAGCGCGCGAGGGCGACGCGCTGGCGCTGGCCGCCGGAGAGGTTGGCCGGGCGGCGGTCGCCAAAGCCCGTGAGGTCGACCAGCGCCAGGGCGTCGGCGATGCGCTTGTCGCGGGAGACCCGGTCGACCTTGGCCACCTTGAGCGCGTAGCCGACGTTCTCGGCAACGGTCATGTGCGGCCACAGCGCGTAGTTCTGGAACACGATGCCGACCCGGCGGCGCTCGGGCGGCACGTTAACGCCGCTGCCGAGCACGGTCTCGTTGCCGATGCGCACGCTGCCCGAGGTCACGTTCTCGAACCCGGCGACGATACGCAGCATCGTCGTCTTGCCGCAGCCGGAAGGCCCCAGCACGGCGAGGAACTCGCCGTCCTTGACCTCGAGGGACACGTCACTGACGGCCTGGAAATTGCCAAAGGCCTTGGTGACGTTCTGCATGGTCAGTCCCGCCATGGGAGAACTCCGTTCGGCAGAAGGTGCGCAAACAGGTTGGCACCGAGCATGAGGGTAAAGGTGATGGCGACGGTGATGGCGGACATGGCCGCCGCGTAGGCAGAGTCCCCGCCCTGCTCGAACGAGAACATCACGACGCCGATGGTCTCCGAGCCGCTCGACCACAGCAGCGCCGACACCGTCAGTTCGCTGAGCGCCGTCATGAAGATCAGCAAGCCGCCGGCCATTGCTGCCGGTGCGACCAGCGGAAAGATGACGGTCCGCAGGCGCCGGAACAGCCCGGCGCCGGCGATCTGGGCCGCCTCCTCGAGCGCCCTGTCCACCTGGTGGAAGCCGCTGACGGTGGGACGCAGCGCCAGGACGAGGAAGCGCGCCAGATAGGCATAGAGGATGATCCAGACCGTGTTGTAGATATGGATGCCGGTCAGCGGAATGGGGCGCAGGAACATCAGCAGGGCGGCGATCGCCAGCACCACGCCCGGCAGGGCGTAAGGCAGCTCGACTGCGAGGTTGAAGGCGCGCACCCACCACTGCTTGCCCCAAGCCACGATGTAGCCGAGGGGAACGGCGACGAAGACGGCGAAGACGGCGGCGGCGATCGACAGCGTGAAGCTGTTGAAGAAGGCCCGCCGTGCCCCGGAATGCTCGAACAGGACGAACTGGTAATTGGCCAGCGTCGCCGTGTCGGGGCCGAGCGGGATGCCGTAGCCGGGCACCAGCGAGGTGAGAATGAGCCCAGTCAGCGGCAATGCCAGCACGATGACGACGAACAACCACAGCAGGCCCTGCACCGGCACCCGCCAGCGGCCGAGCGGATAGGGCTCGGCAGGCAGCGACGTCGTGCTGATGCGGTAGTCGCGGCGACGGCTGATCAGGTCCTGGGCGACGATGCCGGCCATGGCGATGGCGCCGATGAGGACGGAGAGGAACGCAACGTCGGACAGTACGGCCGGGCCGCCGCCGGCGAGGCGCTGATAGATGAGCGTGGGCAGCACCAAATAGTTGGCCGGAATGCCGAGGAACGCCGGAATGCCGAAATTGCCGACGCAGGATACAAAGGCGAGGGCAGCGGCGGCGACGATCGACGGAGTCATCAGCGGCAACACGATGGTGCGCAGCACCGTGAACCATCCGGCGCCGCCGGCCCGCGCGGCCTCGACCAGTTCGCGCGGCAGCTTGCGCAGGCCGGCGCGCACCATGAGGAAAACCAGCGGGCCGTATTGCAGGCCGAGCAGCAGAATGATGCCCTCCGGCGAATAGAGCGGGTTGCGCGTGCCGATCGGCGGCGCCATGCCGAGCAGTTTGAGCAGCGGGCTTGCCGGCCCGAAGACCTGCAGCCACGCCAGCGCCGTCACCTGCGGCGCGATCATCAGCGGCATGACGTAAAGCAGAACGAAGGCCCCGCGTCCGCGGATGTCGGTCAGCGTCACGACCAGTGCCACAATGGTGCCGATGGCGACCGCGAGGGCGGCGCCCCCGAGGCCGACCACGAGCGAATGCCACGTCGCGGTCCAGGTTGCCGGGCTGGCGAGCCCGGCCGTGATCGCCGCCGTGGAGAACTGCCCGCCGGGGGCGACGATCTCCTGGGCGAGGCGCAGCATGGGCAGCACCGACAGCAGCACGATCAGGGCAACGCCCGCCGTGGTCAGGGCCATGAGATGGCCCTGACGATCCTTGGGTACGACTGACATGAGGGAGAACCTAGCCGCCGAACAGTTCGGAGAACTTGGCCTTGTCCGCTTCGATCCGCTCGACGACGGCGGCGGTATCGATCGGCATCAGCGTCACGGAGACGCCTTCGGGCAACCAGTCGGGACGGCCGACCGAGGCTTTGGCCGGCAGGTAGCCCTGCGACAGCGCCAGCTGCTGGCCGGCATCCGACAGGATGAAGTCGACGAAGGCCTTGGCGCTGTCGACGTTCTTGGCGGTGGACAGGATCGCCACCGGCTCCGTCACCGCCGGCACGCCTTCCGGGGGGAACACGAACTCGACCGGCGAACCCTTGGCCTTGGCATTCATGGCCATGAAGTCGACCAGGATGCCGTAGGGCTTCTCGCCGCTGGCCACCGACTTCAGCACCGCGCCGTTGCCACGCACGCTGATGGTGTTGTTCTCCTTCAGCTTCTCGAAATAGCCCCAGCCCAGGTCATCCCTGGCCGAGAAACCGGAGAGCAGGAACGCCGCCGCGCCGGAATAAAGCGGGCTGGGCATCACCAGGCCGTCCTTGTATTCGGGCTTGGCGAGGTCGGCCCAGTGCTCGGGCTTCTGAGTCGCCTGGGTGTTGTACGCGATGCCGGTGGTGATCAGCTTCGAGCCGAAATAGGTCCTGTCCGCGTCATAGACATCCGCTTCGAAACCATCGACATTGGCATCGGTGTAGGCCATCAGGTGGCCGTCCTTCTTGAGCAGTTCCATGCTCACGGCGTCGGCGATCAGCAGCACGTCGGGCTGCGGCGCGCCGGCGGCGAACTCGGCGGCCAGCTTGCTCATGATGTCGCTGGTGCCGGAACGGTAGATGTCGACCTTGATCTCCGGATGCACCTTGTTGAATTCCTCGACGGTCTTGGCCGCGTCGGCCTCCGGCTGCGAGGTGTACAGCAGGAGCGATTGCGCCCCCGCCGCGCTGGCGAGCAGCGAGGCGGCAAGCGCGAGCCCGCCAAGCCTCAGTCCGGCCAACAGTCTGTTCATCATTCCCTCCTCAACTGTGTTGCGGGGCCACCCGACTGAATCGTGGCCCACCCCTATGGGGCCGCGCATGGCGATATTGACATGGCGTACGGCTATCTGATCTGTGCATTTGTATTTAGTCAAGAACAAATGATCGCCGACGCCGCGCCCTGCGGGTCTACGAAAAGGAACGCCGAATGGTTGAAAAGCGCACGCGCGACCTCGGCCGGACGCCCCTGGTGTCGTCCGATCTCGCGGTCAAGACCGCCTGGCTCTATTATGTCGAAGGGTTCACCCAGGAGCAGATCGCCGAGCGGCTGAAGGTCAGCCGGATCAAGGTGATGCGGACGCTTGCGGCCTCCGTGGCCGAGGGCGTGGCGGTGACCCTGATCAACGCCTCGACCGCCGAGCAGGTAGCGCTGGAGCGCGCCCTCGAGAAGCGCTGGGGGCTCGACGCGGCGGTCGTGGTGCCCGCGCCGGCCGCGGGGGAACACCTCGAAAAGGCCATCGGCCACGCCGTCGCCCGCTACCTCGGCGAGCAGATGCGCGACGGAATGACGCTGGCGATCGGCGGCGGCGCAACCCTGCATGCCAGCCTGCAGTTCCTCGAGCGTCGCCTGCTCAAGGAGGCGACGGTGGTGGCCCTGGTCGGCAGCCTGCCGCATTCGCGCTGGATCAACCCGTCCGCAGTCGCCCTGCGCGTGGCCGAGGTGTTCGGGGTTGACAGCTACCAGATTACCGCGCCGGTCGTCGTCGACGACCCCGGCCTGCGCGACCGGCTCTGGGAGCAGCCGACGCTGCGCGCCGTCCGCGACCGGGCCGCGGCGGCCGACATCGCTTTGCTGACCGTGGGAGGGATGTCCCCGGACGCGACGATCTTCCGCCACGCCATCGTGCCACCCGAATTGATCGAGCCGCTGGCGGCGCGTGGCGCAACTGCCAATATGCTGTGCTATTTCGTCGATGCCGAAGGGCGGCTGGTGGATCACGAGATCAACAACCGCGTCATGGCCATCGACCTCGACGTCGTGGCCGGGGTTCCCAACGTGGTGCTGGCGGCGGGCGGCAAGCGCAAGGTCAAGCCGATCAAGGCGGCCCTGCGCGCCGTGGACGCCAACGTACTGATCACCGACAGCGATACGGCCAGGGCGCTGCTCTAACCGAACACGCTGGCCCCGCGGTCCGCCGCACCCACCAGGGCGCGGAAGCCGGCAAACAGTTCGCGGCCCATGCCGCGGTGCTGCTCGCGCAGGTCTTCGCTGGCCGGAGTGCGCGAGAGGAACTCACGCTCGTCGCCGACATAGGCCAGCGTGCCGGCTTCGGCGTCGAGGCGGACGATGTCGCCGTCCCGCAGCTTGGCGATGGCGCCGCCGTCCATGGCCTCGGGTGTCACGTGGATGGCGGCGGGTACCTTGCCCGAGGCGCCGGACATGCGCCCGTCGGTGACCAGCGCGACCTTGAGGCCGCGATCCTGCAGGATTCCCAGCGTCGGGGTCAACTTGTGCAGCTCCGGCATGCCGACCGCCCGGGGTCCCTGGAAGCGGATCACCGCGACCATGTCACCTGTCAGTTCGCCGGCCTTGAAGGCATCCTGCAGCCCCTGCTGCGAATGGAACACCCGCGCTGGCGCCTCAACCAAGCGGTTCTGCGGCTTGACCGCGGAGACCTTGATCACCGCCTTGCCGAGATTGCCGTCGAGCAGCTTCAGCCCGCCGGTCGGCGAGAAGGGCGCCGAGACCGGCGCGAGGACCTTGGGATCGCCGGATTCGACGGCGGCGGGCGCGAAGCTCAGCTTCTCCTCGATCAACTTCGCCTCGACGGTGTAGCCGGAAAGCCCTGTGCCCCAGACTGTCTTGACGTCCTCGTGCAGATAGCCGCCGGCAAGCAGCTCGCGGATCAGAAAGCCCATGCCGCCCGCGGCATGGAAGTGGTTCACGTCGGCGAGGCCGTTGGGGTAGACGCGGGCGAGCAGCGGCACGGCGTCGGACAGGTCGGACATGTCCTGCCACGTGACCTTCAGCCCCGCGGCCGCGGCGATGGCGAGCAGATGCATGGTGTGGTTGGTCGAGCCGCCGGTCGCGTGCAGCCCCACCATGCCGTTGACGATGGCCTTCTCGTCGATGATGCGGCCGACAGGGGTGTAGTCGTTGCCCGTGGCGGTGAGTGCCAACGCCCGCCTGGCCGCCTCGCGGGTCAGCGCGTCGCGCAGCGCCGTGCCGGGATTGACGAAGCTGGCACCGGGCAGGTGCAGGCCCATGATCTCCATCAGCATCTGGTTCGAGTTGGCGGTGCCGTAGAAGGTGCAGGTACCGGGCGAGTGGTACGACCTCGACTCGGCCTCGAGCAGTTCGGCGCGCCCGACCTTGCCCTCCATGTAGAGCTGGCGCACCCGCGCCTTTTCGTCGTTGGGCAGGCCCGACGGCATCGGCCCGGCCGGGACGAAGACCACCGGCAGGTGGCCGAAGGCCAGCGCCCCGATAAGCAGGCCCGGCACGATCTTGTCGCAGATGCCGAGGCAAACCGCAGCGTCGAACATGTTGTGGCTGAGCGCGATGGCCGTAGCCATGGCGATGACGTCGCGGCTGAACAGGGAAAGGTCCATGCCGGGCTGTCCCTGGGTGATGCCGTCACACATGGCCGGCACGCCGCCGGCCACCTGCGCCGTGGCGCCGATCGACCGCGCCGCGTCCTTTA
Source organism: Devosia sp. (assembly GCF_036406155.1). GTDB lineage: Bacteria > Pseudomonadota > Alphaproteobacteria > Rhizobiales > Devosiaceae > Devosia_A. The sequence goes on from NZ_DASWVV010000248.1 coordinate 35,956, forward strand.
TGATGTCGGGATAGGTGCCGTAGGGCTGGTGCGCGCTCAGCATGTCGTTGTACGAGGTGACGATGCCCAAATTGAGCGCCGTGTCGCCGGCCAGCTTCGCCTTGTCGCCGGGCGCGCAGGCTGCGAAGCCGTGGGCGAGGTTGCCGCAACTCAGCACGCCGCGGCGGACGCCCTGCTGGCGCGCCGCCTCGATTTGCGCGAGGTAGTCGCGGCGCGTCTCGGCGCTCCGCGCCGCAATACGGTCGGTGACGTCCTGGATGGACTGACGTACAGACATCTAAAATGCTCCTAACGAGGCGGCCCTTGCTGTCAAGGGCTCCAGAAAACCGTGACCGGTGTTTGGATCTGGCGCAGCACGGCGCGCACCGGCATGTCCCTGACCGGGCCCTCGCCGAGCGCCGCTGCCAGCACCTTTTCCTTTTCTTCCCCCTCGATGTGCAGATAGAGCGCCCCCGTCGCGAGCAGGCGAGCAAGGGTCAGCGTCACGCGCGGCTCACCCGCCCCCGGTGCCCGCAGGGCAAGAACCGGCCCCGCCTCGCTCAGAGCCCCCTCCAGCGTGTCTCCCCCCGGAAAGAACGAAGCCGTATGCCCGTCATTGCCCATGCCCAGGACCACCGCGTCGAACGGGCTGGGCACGCGCGCCTGCAACTCGTTGGCGCGCGCGACGGCAGCGGCGTCCGGGGCCGTCCCGCCGGTGTACAGGGGGATGAAGCGGGCGCTCGCCGCCGGCCCCTGCAGCAGTTTCTCGTTGACCAGGCCGGCGTTCGAGCGCTCGTGCGTCTCGGGCACCCAGCGCTCGTCGACCAGGGTCACGGTCACCTTCTCCCAGTCGACGTCGCGGCGTCGGCCGAGCACCGCGAAAAACCGTTTGGGCGTGGTGCCGCCGGATACGGCGAGCGAAGCGACGCCGCGGCTCTCGATGCCCGCCTTGAGGTGTTCGGCCACCGCCTCGGCGAGGGCAAGCGCCAGGTCCTCCCTGGAGCCGAAGCTGCGGCGAGCCGGGTTCAACCCCGGTCCTCGTGCCAGGTGCGGCCGTCGCGCTCGATGAGCGCTATGGCCCCGGTCGGGCCCCAGGTGCCGGCCGAATAGGGCTGCGGCGCCTCGCGGTCGGCGTCCCAGGCTTCCCGAATCGGGTCGACCCAGGCCCAGGCCGCCTCGAGCTCGTCGCGGCGCATGAACAGCGTCTGGTTGCCGCGGATGACATCCAGCAGCAGCCGCTCGTAGGCTTCCGGCGTACGCTCGGAAAAGGCCTCGGCGAAGCTCAGGTTGAGCGGCACCTCGCGCAGGCGCATGCCGCCCGGCCCCGGATCCTTGATCATCATCAGCAGCTTGACGCCCTCGTCCGGCTGCAACCGGATGACCAGCCGGTTCGGCCGCGGCGCCCCCTGGGCATGGTCGAAGATCGAGTGCGGAATATTGCGGAACTGGATGACGATCTCGGAGACGCGCGTGGCCATGCGCTTGCCGGTCCTGAGGTAGAAGGGCACGCCGCTCCAGCGCCAGTTCTCGATTTCGGCCTTGAGGGCGACGAAGGTTTCTGTGTGCGAACCCTTCTTGTCGTCGGGCAATTCCTCCTGGTAGCCCTTGACCGAGGTGGCGTCGGCCGTGACGCCGCGATACTGGCCGCGCACGGTGGCGCGGCCGACCTCGGGGCCCGTGATCGGTTTCAGCGAGCGCAGCACCTTGAGCTTCTCATCGCGCAGCGCATTGGCGTCGTCGGAGGCCGGCGGCTCCATGGCGACAAGGCAGAGCAGCTGCAGCATGTGGTTCTGGATCATGTCACGCAGCGCGCCAGATTCGTCGTAGTAGCCGCGGGTGCCCGCTCCCACCGACTCCGCCACGGTGATCTGCACGTGGTCGATATGGGCCGAATTCCAGATCGGCTCGAACATGATGTTGGCAAAGCGCAGCGCCAGCAGGTTCTGGACCGTCTCCTTGCCCAGATAATGGTCGATCCGGTAGACCTGATCTTCCTTGAAGATGTGCGCCACCGCGTCGTTGATCTCGATCGACGAATCGAGATCGTGCCCAAGCGGCTTTTCGATCACCACGCGGGCATCGCGCCGGTAGTAGCCCTTGCGGTTGAGGTACTGGCAGATCGGCCCGAACAGGTCGGGCGCCACGGCAAGATAAAAGGCACGGATGATCCTGGGGTCGGCGCGCAGCGCCGTGTCGAGATCGGCCCAGTGCTGCTCGTCCGTGACGTCGTTGGCCACGTAGGAAAATGTCGACACGAAGCGGTCGATGACGGCGGCGTCCTGGTCTTCAGGCGCCACGAACTCGGCAATCGAGGCGCGCGCCGCCTCCTGCAACTGGGCATCTGTCCATTTGCTGCGCGACACCCCGATGATGCGCGATTGCTCGTCGAACTGGCCATCCTTGAAGCGGTGGTAGAGCGCCGGGATGAGCTTGCGTCTGGTCAGGTCGCCCGTTGCGCCGAACACCACGTAGTCAAACGGCGGGACCGGGATGATGCGGCTGGACACGCTGTGTTGTCTCCTGTCGAAATAGTTCATGGCGCTCCAAACTTCTGCCTGGCAATGATCAGGGCGCCGTGCAGCGGCTCCTGTCGGGGACGGACGATGAAGTCGCCATAGCGGGCGGCCATCAGCGGATAGAGCCGCGTCCCCAAGCCGCCGACGGCTGCCATCCTGGTGACGCCGCGCCGCTTGAACCAGCTCACGTAGGCGTCGATATAACGCAACTCGAGTTCCATGAGTTCGAGCGCTACCGTGTCGCCTCGTTCGTAGTACTCGAAGAACAGTGGCATCAGCGCGCCGTATTCAGCGGGGGCGCGGCCCAGCAGCGTGTGCGGATTGTCCACCTTGCCGTCGGCGATTCCGGCGGCTCCCGCCGCCTTGGGAAACGACCATTCCATCACCGCGTCGAGGCTACCCCCGAGATGCTCGATCACCGCGGAGGTGAGCGGCGAGCCCGGCGCCAGGCCATCGGCCGCCTCGACGGCGCGACGCACCAGTTCGCGTCCGAGAATGGCGCCCGACATCTGGTCGCCGATATGGAAGCCCCAGCCGCCGCATTGGTGGCGCACGCCGTCGACCACCGCCAGCCCCGCCGACCCGGTGCCGACGATGATCACGGCGCCGTCCTCGCCGCCATGCGCACCGGCGCGGGCGATGTCGATGTCGTCGTAGACCTCGACGCCGGCAAACGGCCAGTCACGGGCGGCAAAGGCGGCGCGGGCCGAGGGCAAACGCCCGCCGGCCATGCCGAAGCAGGCATAGGTGTTGGCGGCCTCGGCAAAGTCGAGCCCCGCCTTGCCAAACACCTCGCGGGTGCCCGCGGTGATGGACTGCCAGGCCGGATCGCCATTGTCGATCTGCAGGTTGGAGCGCCCGCCCGCCGCGTCGGCGAGCGTCACCAGGTTCTCGTCGGCGAGCCTGATTCGGCAGTTCGTTCCGCCTCCGTCCACGCCAAGGAAATACTTTGGCACGTGCGTCGAGCCTCCAGCCTTGGGGAAATCGCGCCCCGTTCGTCGGCGCGGACCATAATGCCAATGAGGCTTAGACGAAAGTACAATGCGCAATCGATTTCAACGGAGCCGCGGGCGCGGACGCTGACCGGTTCAAGCCCAGCAAGAAACCGTCTATCGTGCGCCCGCGCCGCCTAATGCGGCAGGCCGACGGGGAGGCGATCGAATGGCGGAACGACACGTGCTCATCCTGGGCGGTGCCCGGTCCGGCAAGACCGCATATGGCGAGCGGCTGGCCATGCGGGCGGGAGTCAGGCCTGCCTATCTCGCCACCGCCGAGGCGCTCGACGCGGAGATGGCCGAGCGCGTCGCGCTGCACCAGCGCCAACGTCACGGTCGATTCGCGACCATCGAGGAGCCGGTCGAGCTGGCGGCGGCGATCCGGCGCACGGCGAGGGATCACGACGCGATCCTTGTCGATTGCCTGACGCTGTGGATCTCCAATCTGCTCGGCGCCGGCGTGGACGTCGCCTCTGCCGTGGAGGATCTCGCCGCGACCCTGGTGCAGGTCAAGACGGCGCGCGTGATTCTCGTCTCCAACGAAGTCGGGCTGGGAATCGTGCCCGACAACGCTTTGGCGCGCAGCTTCCGCGACCTGGCCGGGGCAATGCACCAGCGGCTCGCCCAGATCTGCAGCGACGTCTATTTCGTCGTGGCCGGTCTGCCGTTGACGTTGAAGGGCGCCGCCCCCGATACGGGCCACGAGGGCAGCGGGTTCCACGAGGCATGACCTCGCTTGCACTGTTCGGCGCCGGGCGTGGCCGCCGTTCCGAGGGTCGTTGCTCAGCGGAACAGCAGCACCGCGATCGCGAGCGTCAGGCCCAGCGCCAGATTGAGCATCATCCGATAGAGTTCCAGGGATTTCCTGATGTCCGCCGGCCCCAGGTCGCGACGCCCACTGCCGAACTCGGGGAGATCGTGCACCTCGCCGGCGTAGGCGCGCGGGCCGCCGAGGGAGAAGCCGAGCGCGCCGGCCAGCGCCGCCTCCGGCCAGCCGGCGTTCGGGGAGGCGTGCTTGCTGCCGTCACGCAGCGCCGTCGACCACGCCTGCTCGGCGTCGGCGCCCTTGACCCAGAAGCTGGCACCGGCAAGCAGCAGTGCGGTGAGCCGCGCCGGAATCCAGTTCACGATATCGTCCGCCCGGGCGCTGGCCCAGCCGAATTCGGCATAGCGGGCGTCGCGGTGCCCGACCATGGAATCGGCGGTGTTGATTGCCTTGTAGAGCGCGATCCCCGGCAGCCCGCCCAGCACCAGCCAGAACAGCGGCGCGATGACCCCGTCGGAGGCGCTCTCGGCGAGGCTCTCGATGGCGGCCCGGGCGACCCCGGCTTCATCCAGTTGCTCGGGGTCGCGGCCGACGATCTGGCTGACCTGCCGGCGCCCCGCCGCCAGCGACTGCGATAGGGCGTCGGCGACAGCCCCGACGGCGCGACCCAGTTCCTTCTGCGCCAGCAGCGTCGTCGCCAGGATCGCCTCCAGTACCCAGCCGAAAGGGGCAAGCCTGAGGGCCGCGGCGATGGCAACAGTCACGGCGGCGGTCAGCGCCAGCAGTAGGGCCAGCATCAGCAGGCCCTTGGCGCGCCGGTTGTCGCCTCGATTGAGCCGCGCCTCGAGCAGCGAAATCAGGGTCCCCATCCAGATCACCGGATGACGCACCGCCCCCAGCAGCGCCGGTGGATAGCCGAACAGCCGCTCAAGGAGCAGCGCCAGCGGCGGGAGGAATGCCTGCATCAGCGGGTCTCCGGTGGGCGCGCCAGCGCCAGCAGCGCGTCGAGGTCGAGCGCCGCCTCCAGATGCGCGGCAAGCGCCTCGAGCGCCGAATCGACGCCGGCTTCGTAGGCAACGTCGCTGTGCAAGGCGAGGAAATTGCGGCGGAAGCCGTCGGCGGCAAAGAGGCCGTGCAGATAGGTGCCGGCAACGCGACCGTCGGCGCTTTCGGCCCCCTCGGGCGCCCCGCCGATGCGAGCGAAGGGCCGCACCCGGCCGGGGCCTTCGGTCACCCCCATGTGCATGTGGTAGCCGTGCAGTGCCTCCCCGCTTGCCGCATGCGTGGCGCGCTCGACGCGCAACTGCTTCACCGGCGCCAGCACCGTGTCGACGTCGAGCAGGCCGAGGCCGGCGCTCGTTCCGGGAGCGCCCTCGATGCCGTGCGGATCGGCAATGGTCCGGCCCAGCATCTGGTAGCCGCCGCACAGCCCCAGTACGCGGCCGCCAGCGCGATGGTGGGCGAGGATGTCGATGTCCCAGCCGTTGGCGCGCAGTGCCGCGAGGTCGGCGCGCGTCGACTTGGTGCCGGGCAGGATGACGAGATCGGCGTCGCGCGGCAGCGGCCGGCCGGGCTCGACGATGACGAGCCTGACGTCGGGCTCGGCCTTGAGCGGGTCGAGATCGTCGAAATTGGCGATGCGGGGCAGAAGCGGCACGGCGATGACGCATGGCCCCTGCCCGGCGTCCGCTTGGCCCTCGAGGGCCAGCACGTCCTCGGCCGGGAGCCGGCGCGCGCCGGAAAACCACGGCACCGGCCCGAGGCAGGGGACGCCGGTGCGCCCGGCGATGAACGCGCGGCCCCCCTCGAACAGCGCCGGGTCGCCCTGGAACTTGTTGACGAGCGTGGCGGCGATCAGAAGCGCATCCTGCGGGTCGATGACCGCCAGAGTCCCCACCAGCGCCGCAATGACCCCGCCGCGCTGGATGTCGCCGATCAGCACCACGGGCAGAGCAAGGGCGCGGGCGAAGCCGAAATTGGCGATATCGTTGTGGCGCAGATTGACTTCCGAGGCGCTGCCGGCCCCTTCGACGAGGACGAGGTCGGCGTCCGCCGCCAGTTCATCGAACGCCGCCAGCACGACCGGCAACAGTTCGCCGCGCTTTGCCCAGTATTCCTGCGCCGCAAACGAACCGACGCGCCGGCCGCGCAGCACCAACTGTGCCCCGCTCTCGTGCTCGGGCTTGAGCAGTACCGGATTCATGGCGGTGAGCGGGCCGCGCCGGGCCGCCCGCGCCTGCAACGCCTGCGCCCGGCCGATCTCGCCGCCATCCACCGTCACCGCCGCGTTGTTCGACATGTTCTGCGGCTTGAACGGGGCGACGTTGAGGCCGCGATTGGCATAGGCGCGGCACAGCCCCGCCACCAGCAGCGACTTGCCGACGTCGGAACCGGTGCCCATGAACATCAGGGATCTGGCCATGGCCGGCTTATGCCACGTCGATCACATGCGCATAAGAGCCCATGACCCGGCCGACGATTGCGCCCATCGGCCGCTGCGGCTCGCCCAGCGCGTCGGTGGCCGCGAACAGGGGCGTGCCGCGCGTCTGCTTCACCGAGGAATAGTGGAACTCGTGACCGAGCAGTTGTGGCGGCCACGGCAGCGGCGAAGCATGGGCGAGCCGCCGGTAGCCCAGAAGCCGCTTGGGCCGGTCGATGCGGGTCGCGACCGGCAGCAGGCCTGCCATGGGGTGCGTGGCACCCTGCGCGTCGGTGAGCGTGTCGCCGAGGACCATGAAGCCGCCGCACTCGCCATAGACGAGCGCGTCGCGATCACGGGCGGCGCGGAGCCCGGCGCGGAAGCGGGTGGCCGCGGCGAGACGGGCGGCGTGCAGTTCGGGATAGCCGCCGGGCAGGAAGACGGCGTCGGCGTCTGCCGCCGGCCCCTCGTCGGCGAGGGGTGAGAAGAAGCTCAGTTCCGCGCCCCTCGCCCGCCAGTCTGCGAGCCAGTGGGCGTAGAGGAACGCAAAGGCATCGTCGCGGGCGATGGCGATGCGCTGACCGAGGGGGGCGAGCCCGGGTGCGGCATCTTCTCCCGCCGGGTGGCCGCCGACGGGGGCGGACAGCGCCAGCAGCAGGTTGAGGTCCACGAAGTCGGAGACAACCTCCGCCACGGCGGCGACGACGGCCTCGAACTGCGCCACCTCGTCCGGCAGCACCAGCCCGAGATGGCGATCGGGCAATGCCAGCGCCGCGCGCCGCGGGACGACGCCGAGGACGGGAATGTCGATAGGCGCCAGCGCCCGGCGCAGCATGGCCTCGTGCCGCGTCGTGGCGGCGCGGTTGACGATCAGCCCTGCAACCCGCACGTCCGGCCGCCAGGTGGCGAAACCGTGCACCAACGCCGCAATCGACTGGCTTTGCCGGTCGGCATCGACGACGAGGATGATCGGCAGGCCGAGCCCGGCGGCGAGGTCGGCGGTCGAGCCGGTGCCGTCGGCAGCGCCGTCGAACAAGCCCATGACGCCTTCGACCAGCAGCAGGTCGGCCGCCGCTGCCTGGGCGGCGGCCAGGGCCGCGAGCCGTGCCGGCTGCATGGCCCAGGGATCGAGATTGACCGCCGCGCGTCCCGCCACCCGGCTCATGATCGCGGTGTCGATATAGTCGGGCCCGACCTTGGCGGGCGCGACGGCGATCGAACGCGCGCTGAGCGCCGCCAGCAGCCCCAGCGTCAGCGTGGTCTTGCCCGAGCCCGAGCGTGGGGCGGCGATGACGATGCCGTTAGCCAAGCGCGGCCCCCCGGTGCGGGCCGACGTACCAGTCGAGGGCGCCGCGATACTGGCTCACCGGGCCGAGGACGACGATGGCCGGGGTGGGGATGTCGGCGGGCAGGGTGTCCAGCGTCGCCAGCGTCGCCTCCAGAACCTGCTGGTGGCCGAGCGCCGCGTTGGAGACGATGGCGACGCGGTCGGCGGGGTCGCGTCCGGCCGCGAGCAGCCTGGCGGCGATCGAAGCGAGGTGCTTGACCGCCATGAACATGACGATCACCGGCGCCGCGGTGGCGATGGCGGCCCAGTCGACCGAGGCGGGGACCGCGCCGGTCTCGTCGTGCCCGGTCAGGAAGATCACCGCGTGGTTGGTGTCGCGGTGGGTGACCGGGATGCCCGCATAGGCGAGGCCTCCCAACCCCGCGGAGATACCGGGGACGATGCGGAAGGGGATGCCGCGGGCGGCGAGCGCCATCGCTTCCTCGGCGCCGCGCCCGAACATGAACGGATCGCCCCCCTTGAGGCGGCAGACGCGCTTGCCCTGTCCGGCCAGTTCGATCAGCCGCAGCGTGATGTCGGCCTGCTTCTCCGAGGGCTTGCCGCCGCGCTTTCCGGCATAGAGCCGCTCGGCCCGCGGGTTGGCGAGAGCGAGCAGTCTTTCGCTCACCAGCGCGTCATAGACGATGGCGTCGGCCTGCCCCAGCGCATGATAGCCCAGGAGCGAGATCAGTCCCGGCGCGCCCGGCCCGGCGCCGACCAGCCACACCGTGCCCGGCTCGAAGGCCGGAAAGTCGGCGGCGTCGAGGGCCGCGAAATGCCCACTCATGCTGTTCCCCCTGTGGCGCTGCGCAGATATAGATCGGCGCCATGGACCCAGAGAATGGCGAAAACCCGCCCCGGCTGCGACCGGACGGCACGCCGCTGCGGCGCGGCTGGACCACCGGTGCCTGCGCCACGGCGGCAACGAAATCGGCCCTGGCGGCGCTGCTGGGCGGCGATTTCCTCGACCCGGTGAGCATCACCCTCCCCGGTGGGCAGACGCCGAGCTTCGCCTTGGCGTACGAAGCGCGCGGCGCCGGCTATGCCGAGGCCGGCATCGTCAAGGACGCCGGCGACGACCCTGACGTGACCCATGGCGCGCTGGTCCTGGCGCGAGTCGGCGCCGGCGCCCCCGGCGCGGGTGTGACGTTCCGCGCCGGCAAGGGCGTGGGAACAGTGACCAAGCCGGGCCTGCCGCTGGGTGTCGGCGAACCGGCGATCAACCCGGTGCCGCGTCGGCTGATGACCGGCGTGGTCGCGGAACTGGCGGCGGCGCACGGCATTGCGCCGGACTTTGCCGTAACCGTCTCGGTGCGCGACGGCGAGACATTGGCGGAAAAGACCTGGAACCCGCGGCTTGGCATCCTCGGCGGACTGTCGATCCTGGGCACCACCGGCATCGTCGTCCCCTATTCCTGCGCCGCCTGGATCCACTCCATCCACCGCGGCATCGACGTGGCGCGGGCCCTGGGGCTCACCCATGTCGTCGGCTCGACCGGCGATGCCTCGGAACGGGCGGCGATGGCCCGCCTCAAGCTCCCCGTAGAGGCCTATCTCGACATGGGCGATTTTGCCGGTGGCCTGCTCAAATACCTCAAGGCCCACCCGGTCGCGCGGCTGACTATTGCCGGGGGTTTCGCCAAGATCACCAAGCTCGCGCAGGGCGAAATGGACCTGCACTCGGGAAGATCGACAGTTGATCTTTCCTTTCTTGCCGAAATGCTGCAAGAACGCGGCCTCGGACGCCAAGACGTCGAACGCGTCACGGCGGCGAATACCGCAAACGAAGTGCTGACCATCGCCGCGGCGGCTGGAATTGCCCTCGCCGAAGCGGTGGCGGAGCGAGCGCGGCAACAGGCACAGCAGCGCGTCGGGCCGGCGAGCCGCGTGGACGTGATGGTGGTGGACCGGTCGGGCGCGATAGTGGGGGAAAGCGGCTAGGGAATGAAGATCCTCATCCTGGGGGGCACGGAAGAGGCGCGGACGCTGGCGGATGCCCTTGTCGCAATGGGCCATGACGTCACCACCTCCTATGCCGGCAGGACGACCGACCCCTTGCGGCCCGGTGGCGAAATCCGCGCCGGCGGTTTCGGCGGCGGCCGAGGCCTCGCCGACTATCTGCTCGCCAACAGCTTCCGGCGGCTGGTCGACGCCACCCACCCCTATTCGGTCCGCATGGCCACCAATGCGGTCGAGGCATCGCGCTTGACCGGGGTGAGGCTGGTGCGGCTGACCCGCCCGGTCTGGATCGAGCCGCAATACGCCTTCTGGCACCACATGCCCAACGCCGAGGCGACCGCCGACGCCCTGCCGGCCGGCGCCCGGGTCCTGCTCACCGTCGGCCACCGCAACCTCGACGTTTTCCTCAGGCGCACCGACTGCAGCTTCGTCGTCCGTTCGATCGAGCCGCCGGAAAAGCCGCTGCCGGTCACCGCCCGCTCGCTCCTCGCCCGGCCGCCCTTTTTCGTCGGGGCGGAGACCGAACTGATGCGCCAGGAGGGCATCAGCCACCTCGTCACCAAGAATTCGGGCGGCGTGCAGACCGAGGCCAAACTCAAGGCGGCGCAACAGCTGCGCGTCGCGGTGCTGATGATCGCCCGCCCGCAGCTGCCGCCGGCGCACGAGGTCCCCACCGTCGGGCGCGCCATAGCGGCACTGCATCTCGAGCGGGAGTGACGGGCTCATTCTGCCGCCCTCTGCTTCTTCTTGCCGGCATTGCGCAGCACGTGGGCGAAATGCTGATCGTAGAGCCGGCTGTCGCGGAACTGCTCCGCTCCGAACACTCTGCCGACGAAGATCAGCGCCGTGCGGGTGAATTTCTCCTCGCGCACGCGACCGCGCATTTCGCCCAGGGTGGTGACGATGATCTCCTCGTCGGGCCAGGTGGCGCGGTAGACGACCACCACCGGGCAGTCGGCGCCGTAATGCGGGATGAGCGCCTCCTCGACATATCTGAGGTTGCGGATGGACAGGTGGATGGCCAGCGTCGCTTGGCTTGCCCCCAGTACCTCGAGCCGCTCGCTCTCGGGCACCGCCGAGGCCTTGCCGGAGGTGCGGGTCAGGATGATGGTCTGGGAAATCTCGGGCAATGTCAGTTCGGTCATCAGCCGTGCCGCCGCCCCGGCAAAGGCGGGAACGCCGGGCACCACCTCATAGGGGATCGCGAGCGCGTCGAGCCGGCGCATCTGCTCGGCGATGGCGCCGTAGATCGAGGGATCGCCCGAATGCACCCGCGCCACGTCCTTGCCTCGGGCATGGGCCGCCTCGATCTCGGCGATGATGGCGTCGAGATGCATGGGCGCGGTGTCGAGCACGCGGGCATCGGCGGGGGCTGCGGCGACGATCTCGGCAGGAACCAGCGAGCCGGCATAGAGGCAGACTTCGCAGCGCTCGATCAGGCGCTGGCCGCGAACGGTGATGAGGTCGGCCGCGCCCGGCCCGGCGCCGATGAAATAGACGGTCATTCGGCGCTCCGGGCACTGTCAGTCAGCGCTTCCCTCCCCCTTGAGGGGAGGGATCGAGGGAGGGGGTGGGGCAATGGTTCGCCGATGGACCCCCACCCCCATCCCCTCCCCTCAAGGGGGAGGGGAGCCAGAGATCGAGCACTATCCCGCATCCCTGGGCCCCTTCCTCTCGTAGCCCCTGGGCGTGAATGCCACGGTCCGGCCATCGCCGCGGGCGAAGGCCCTCGACGTCGAGGCGCCGATGAGCACGATGCTCAGCATGTCGATGGTCTGGGGATCGAATTCGGCCAGCGTCGTCACCGTCACCCGCTGTTCGGGCCGGCCCAGATTCCGGCCCACGATGACCGGCGTGCTGCCCGGCCGTTCGGCCAGGAACAGTTCCTTGGCCACCTCGATGAGATCGGTGCGGCGTTGCGAGCGCGGGTTATAGAGGGCGGTCACGAAATCGGCCCTGGCGGCCCCCTCCAGCCGCCGGACAATGTCGGTGCGGGGAGTCAGCAGGTCGGAGAGCGAAATGCAGCAAAAATCGTGCCCGATCAGCGCCCCGGCCGCGGCGGAGGCGGCCTGGAACGCCGAGATGCCGGGATGCGTCTCGACCGCCACCCGCCGCGCCGCCTCGCTCAACGCCCGCGTACCCACCGCATCGAGCAGTTCATAGGCCAGCGCCGCCATGGCGTAGATCTGGGCGTCGCCCGAGCAGACGAGAGCCACGGTCCTGCCGGTGGCGGCGAGTTCGAGCGCAAGGCGGACCCGTGGCTCTTCGTCGCCCAGCCCGAAGCGATGCTCCTGCTGGCCGACGCGCAGATCGGCGATCAGGTCGAGGTAGAGCCCGTAGCCGACCCAGTCGCTGCTGGCATCGAGGGCGCGCACCGCCGCAGCCGTGCGAAAGGCGCTGTCCCCCGGCCCGATGCCGACCAGGTGCAACTGTCCCGGCCCGCGGCCCAGCGCGGCAGGATCGAGCGGGCGCGGCGCGCGCCCGATGGCACAGGTCACGCGCTCGGACTTGAGCTTGCGCACCGCCAGCGTGCCCGCCTTGAGCGCGGCGGCCTCGGCGACGCTGGGGGTGCCGACCTCGTCTTCGACCACGGCCGAGGGATCGAGCAGGCGGTAGCGCTCCTGGTTGAGTTCGTCGACGCTGAACAGCCTGAGCGGCACGCCATAATGCGCCGCGGCCGCATGCAGGGCCGCCTCGTCGGCCTTGATCTCGAGGGTTGCGATGGCCGCAAGCGCCTGTGGCGACAGGTTCTCCTGGCGCAGCGCCGCGTCGATCAGCGTGATCACCTCCTGGGCGGCGGCGCCGCGCGCGCAGCCGACGCCGGCGACCAGCGTCCTCGGATGATAGACCAGGCCATGATCGACCTTCAGCACCTGCTCGGTCACCAGCACCCTGACGGCTCCGGCGGAGGAAACAGGATAGCCCGCTTCCGCGAGCCACGGAGCGTGGCCCTCGAGCGCGATCTTGGCGCCGATGAGCAAGGCCATCATGGCCGGCTTGGCGTCCGCCGGATCGGCGAGCACCCAGCCGGGCGGCGGCTCGTCGAGGCCGCGGGCGAACCTGGCGTCCGAGGCGGTGGTGAGCGCGGCATGGCCGCCGAGCGCTTCGGCCAGCTCGCGGGCCAGCCGGTTGGCCCCGCGGTGACCGCCGAGCAGCGGCACCACGGCGCTGCCATCCTGGCTCACCGCCAGCACCGGCGGCTCCTCTGTCTTGTCGCCCAGGGCCGGGGCGAGCAATCGAATGAGGATGCCGGCGGCGCAGATGCCGATGATCGGCGTTCCCTCGGCGAACAGCCGGGGCAGCAGCGCCCTGGCGTCGTCGCCATGGATGCCGCAACGATGCACGACACCGCCGGTGTGGGCGGCAAGCCGCTGCGCCAGATCGGCGCCCGCGGCGACGAAGGTGATGATCGCCGGCTTCATGCGATGCCCTCCTGCTGCCCCCAGTCCTCGGCCCCCGCGTAGCACAGGATGGTCGAGAAGTAGGGCCGCCTTCCAGCAGCCACCGCACGCAGCGGAGTGACCCGCTGCCTCGGCGTGGTCGCGTGTTCGACGACCACGGCGGCGGATGCGTGCCCGCTCTCCTCGAGCAGCGCTCGGACACGGTCGAAATGGCGACCGACCTTGATGATGGCAACCGCCGGAGCGGCGTCGAGTTCGGCCCTGAGCACCGCGTCGGGGAGCGGCGCCGGCAGGACCTTCAGCGTTTCATTGCGGGCGGCCAGCGGCCGGGCTATGGCCGCGGCGGCGGCGGTCAGCGAGGTGACGCCGGGAACGACGACGACCGGCGCGCGCGGCGCGAGTCGGGTCAGCAGATACATGGCCGAGCCATAGAACAGCGGGTCCCCTTCGCACAGGAAGGCAACGTCCCGCCCCGCCTGCAAATGGGCGAGGATTGCCGCCGCCGCGGCGTCGTAGGCGGATTGCGCGGGGCCACGTTCGATGGCCATGGGCAAGGGCACGGGGATCAGCGTCGCCGCGGCGTTGAGGTGGCCGCGCGCGATTTCGAGCGCCAGCGGCGCCCCGGCGTCCGTCTGCGGGAAGGCGACGACGCCTGCTTCCGCGAGGATACGGGCCGCCTTGAGCGTCAACAGTTCCGGGTCGCCCGGCCCGACGCCGACAAGGGCAAGCGTCCCGCTCATGGCTGGGCCGCCAGCCACTGCTCGGGCTTGACGACGGCCCATTGCGTGACCGGCAGGCGGGGCCGCAGCACGTGCTGGGTGCCGATGGCGTCGAGCGTCGCGACGTCAATGCGGACGAGATCCCCGCCCAGCCATGCCTGGCGGCGGTAGAGCGCCGCCTCGGCGTCCAGCGTCACGGCGTTGGCCACCAGCCGGCCGCCCGGCTTGAGTGCGTTCCAGCAGGCCTGGAACAGCGCGTCGTCGGCGACGTTGCCGCCCAGGAAGATGGCATCGGGCGCCGGCATGCCGGCGAGGCTCCCCGGCGCTTCACCGTTCTCGATCCTGAGCGTCGGAACGCCGAGCGCGGCGGCATTGACCGCGATCATCTGCAACCGCTCGCCCTCGCGCTCGAAGGCGATCGCCTCGGCGTCGCGCGCGGCCCGCATCCATTCGATGGCGATCGAACCGCAGCCGGCCCCCACATCCCACAACAGGGCCCCCGGATATGGCGCGAGCCGGGCAATGGTTGCCGCCCGCACCTCGCGCTTGGTGAGCTGGCCGTCGGTGACGAAGGCCTCGTCCGGCAACCCCGGCACCGGCGGCAGCAGGGGTGCCGAAACGTCGGCGACGCAGTCGATCCCCAGCACGTAGAAATCGCCGATGCTGTCGGCTTCGAAGAGTTCGGCCGCCGTCTCGGTGATGCGTTCGTCCTGGCCGCCGAGATTTTCCAGCACGGTCATGCGCGACTGCCCGTAGCCGCGGGCGACGAGCGCATCGGCGACGTGCCGCGCCGTCCCGGCGTCCGACGTGAGCGCGAGCACGCGGTGCCCGGGCAGGATGAAGGGGTGGATGCCCTCAGGGGGCCGGCCGTGCAGCGAAATCGTGGCGACGTGCTGCAGCGGCCAGTGCAGCCGCGCCGCCGCGAACTGGAACGAGGAAGCGAGCGGGTGGATGACGAATTCCTCGGCGTCGAGATGGCGCGCCAGCGACGCGCCGATGCCGAACCACATCGGGTCGCCGCTGGCCAGAACCACCGTCGGCTTGCCGCGCTGGCGCAGGACCTGCTCGACCATGTTCGCCAGCGGCGGCTGCCACTCGATCAGCACCCGATGGTCGCCGATGTCGGTGGCGACGGGCTCCTCGGGACCGTCACCGTCGTCGAGCAGGGCCCGGGCCACCGCCTCGAGGCTGCGCTGCCTGACTTCGTCGGGGCTCGACAGTTCGGGGTGGGAATGGCTGGCGATGATGGGCTCGAGGTCGGCGAGGAAGCGCGGCGGGCCGATCACCACTTCGGCAAAGCTGACGAGCAGGCGCGTCGCGGCCGGCAGCTCGCCCACGCCTCCCTCGCCGACACCCACGATGTGCAGCCAGGCCGTCATGATGCGGCCGCCCCCATGGCAATGGCGTTGAGCGCAGCGGCGGCAATGGCCGAGCCGCCGCGCCGCCCCCTGACGGTGATATAGGGCACGCCGCGGGGATCCCGCACCAGCCCCGCCTTGCTTTCGGCGGCGCCGACGAAGCCGACGGGGGTGGCGATGATGGCGGCGGGAAGCGGTGCGCCGTCGTCCAGCAGTTCGAGCAGATGAAACAGCGCCGTGGGCGCGTTGCCGATCAGCACGACGGCGCCGGCGAGCCGCGGGCGCCACAGCTCGACTGCGGCGGCCGAGCGCGTCGTTCCCAGGCGCCCGGCAAGCGCCGGCACCTCCGGCTCATTGAGACTGAGCACCAGGTCGTTGTCGGCCGGCAGCAGCCGGCGGATCACGCCCGCGCGCACCATCTCGCAGTCGCACAGCACCGGCGCGCCGGCGGCGAGCGCCTCCGCAGTTGCGCCCGGGGCGAGCGGGTCCGCGACGATATCGTCCACGAGGTCGGTCATGCCGCAGGCGTGGATCATCCGCGTCGCGACACTTCGAAGCGTTTCCGGCAGGCGTCCGAGGTCGGCTTCCGCCGCGATGGCGGCAAAGCTCTGCCGGTAGATCGTGGCCGGATCGCGTTCGTACAGCATGGCATCACCCCTGCCGTTCCTTGCGCGCCAGCCGGCCCGGCACCTTGGGCAGGGTCAGCGGCCCGAGCGGATGGTCCGCATGCGGATAGGGATGATGGTGGTGGCCGGCATGGTCGTGCTCATGGTCGTGCGGCGCGGCGAAACCGGCGAGCGGCGCCGGCTGTGCCGCCAGCAGCGCGTGGCCGTGATGATGATGGTGATGGCCGTGTCCGTGCCCGTGCCCATGTCCGTGCCCGTGGTCGTGGCCATGAAGCGGCGTCCACTCGAGACCGTGCGCCTTGCAGAATTCCTCGTCGCGACAGGATGAATCGCAGTCGCCGCCACAGGGGCAATTCTCGAGCCCGCCGCCGATGCCTTCCACGTGGTGATGGTGGCTCTGCTGGGCGAGGCCGACCTCTGCCTCGAAGCCGAGCACCTGCTCGCGGTACTTGCACAGCGAGCAGTTCATGAGGTTCTGCCCGACCAGCATCTCCTCGATGCGCGCCATGAACGTGTCGATGACCAGCGGATGGTCGCCGAGGTAGGGGGCGTTCAGCATCTCGACCTGCGGATGCCTGGCCTGCGCGTCCTCGGTGGCAGCATAGATGCGCTTGACCAAGACGCCGGTGAACAGGAAGTAAGGGAAGACGACGATACGCCGGTAGCCCAGCCTGACGGCATGCTCGAGCGCGGGGGCGACCAGCGGAAAGGTGACGCCGGAATAGGCGACCTCGCCCCATCCGAAGCCCATGCCCTCCCAGAGCAGCCGCATGATCTTGGCGACATTGGAGTTGGCGTCGGGATCCGAGGCGCCGCGGCCTACGACCAGCAGCAGCGTTTCATGGCGCGTCACCTGCGGGCGGGGCGAGGCGGCGAGCGCCGCCTCGATGCGGTCGCCGGCAGCGCGCAGCATCCTGGGGTCGACACCAAGCTCGCGGCCGTAGGTGATCTCGAAGCCGGGATGGGCGGCGGCATAGGTGTTGAGCACCGAGGGGATGTCGTTCTTGGCGTGGCCGGCCGCAAACAGCATGCCGGGCACGGCGAGCACGCGCCGTACCCCCTTGGCGCGCAGCCGATCGAGCCCCTGGTGCAGCACCGGATTGGCGAACTCGAGATAGCCATGCTCCACCGGCACGCCAGGGAGCCGCGCCCGCAGCCGTTCGGCCAGCACGGCGAACTCGTCGACCGCCAGCCGGTTGCGACTGCCATGGCCGCACAGCATGACGCCGGTTCCGTCCGGCAAGGGGAGGGGCAAAGTCATTCTCGCCTCGTGTCTGGGCTGGCTTCGCCCGAAGACCGCCGCCGGTCCCGGGAGCCTGCTTCGCTTGGAGGCAGAGTTCACAAAGATTCTTCTGCAGCTCCGGATCTGGTCCCCGGTTTGGGTCGACCGCACCGGACTCTGTTTCAGTCCTCGAGGAACGCTGCGCCGGGAACGGTTCTAGGGGGTCGGGCGCGGCAAAGCAACGATTCGAAGGCCGCAGCCCTGGCGGGTACGGCAATGTTGAAAACGCTTCTCAAAATCACTCGCAGATTCACTGCCTTGCCAGCGTCGGCGTGCAAGCGTATTGCCGCCCCATGCGCAAGTCGGCCGCTCCGCTCGTCACCCGCGTCGCCTATGGCAGCCTTGCCGTCGGGCTGCTGGTGCTCGCACTCAAGGGCTACGCGGCGTGGGCGACCGGGTCGCTGGCGCTCTTCTCGGACGCACTCGAGAGCGTGGTCAACGTGGTGACGGCAATCGTCGCCCTGGTGGCCGTCAAGCTCGCCGCGAGGCCGGCCGATGCCAGCCTGCCTTACGGTTACCACAAGGCCGAGTATTTCTCCGCGGTGGTCATCGGCATCTTCATCGCGGTGGCGGCGCTGGTGATCTTTTCGGAGGCGTGGCGAGGGCTGGTCACGCCGCATCCCTTCGACCCCGACCCGCTCGGGCTCGGCGTCAGCATCGCCGCCTCCGCCGTCAATGCCGCATGGGCCTACGTGCTGGTGCGGCTGGGGCGGCGGGAGCGCTCGCCGGCGCTCAGCGCCGACGGACGGCACCTGGCCACGGACGTCATCTCCACCGTCGGCGTCTTGGTCGGCGTCCTGGTGGCGGCGGCAACGGGCTGGGTCCAGCTCGACGCCATCCTCGCCGTGCTGGTCGGGCTCACCATCCTGTGGTCGGGATGGCAATTGATCCGGCAGAGCGTCATCGGATTGATGGACGTGGCAGTGGATCCCGCCCGCCTCGCGCAAATCCGCGAACTCATCTCCTCGAACGCCGACGGTGCCATCGAGGCACACGACATCCGTACCCGCCAGGCCGGGCGCATGACCTTCATCGAGTTCCACCTGGTGGTCCCGGGCGCCATGAGCGTCGCCGACGCCCATGCCATCTGCGATCGCATCGAAGGCAAGCTGCGCGAGCAGGAGGCCGATGCGCTGATCACCATCCATGTCGAGCCCGAGCACAAGGCCAAGCATTCGGGGATCGTGGTGGTGTGAAGCCGTCGCGGGCTCAGTGCTCGGTGGCGCACTCGTCATGGTCGGACAGCACCTCGATGATGCGGCACTCGCCGACGGTACCGTGGCGGTGGCTCTCCAGCATAGCGGCGCGTCCGCCGCGCAACCGCCTCAGCCACTCGATCCGCTCGCCGACCTCGGCCAGCCGCCCCTGGGCCAACCCGTCGAGATCGGCGCAGACAGACCCGGCGTGCCGGCTCAGCCGCAACATGACCTTGACCGACTCCATGAGGGAACCCATGGCCCGGGCATGGGCGATGAAGCGCGGCCCCTCGAGCGCGGCCTTGTCGTAGCAGCGCTGGTTGCCCGGGGTACGGGCCCGCGGCCAACGAGGCCGATCTGTTCATGGTAGCGGATGGTCGGCACCTTGACGCCCGCTTGCCGGGCCAGGTCGCCGATCGAATAGCCCCCCATTTCCACCCTTGAACCTCTAGTGACCAGAGGGATTACATGAATCTCGGGATAGGGATTGCAGGGGCAGGCCGATGGGCGCCGACCACGATCACGCCGTCACCTTCGACGGGCTCAACGAGGACTACAAGCGGCGGCTGCTGCTGGTCACCGCCATCAATATCGCCATGTTCGTGGTCGAACTCCTGGGCGGGCAACTCGCCGGCTCGCAGGCGCTGAAGGCCGACGCCCTCGATTTCCTCGCCGACGGCCTCACCTATGCCCTGAGCTTCTGGGCCATCGGCAAGCCGGGTCGGGTGCGCGCCGGCGCCGCCTTCCTCAAGGGATTGAGCCTGTTCGCGATGGGGCTGTGGGTAGCTGTCACGACGCTCTACCAGTTCTTCGTGCTGGGCGTGCCGGAGGCCGAACTGATGAGCCTTGTCGGACTCATGGCGCTGGCTGCCAACGTCGCCTCGGTCATGCTGCTCATGGCCTACAGGGACGGCGACGCCAATGTCCGCTCGGTGTGGCTGTGCTCGCGCAACGACGCCATCGGCAATATCGCGGTGGTGGTCGCGGCGGCGTTTGTCTTCGTGCTCAACACCGGCATCCCCGACCTCATCGTCGCCGGCGTCATGGCCGCGTTGTTCCTCAACTCGTCCTACCAGATCCTGAGCCAGTCCTGGGCCGAATGGCGGCACGGCCACCCCTCTGCCGGCCATCGGCGTTGACTTGTGGCAGGAGCAGATCACTTGTGCAAACAAAGTGATGGCCGGTTGCACGCACGCCCCATGGGGATATGATTCGGTTGCTTGGTGTCTGTTCAGGGAGGCTTCCATGAATTTGAGTGCGCCTAGTCAAGCCGTGTTCTGGATTTCCGTCATCATTGCGGTAATCGCGATCCTCGGAGTCCTCGTTTCCATACCCTTCGTGACTGCCTACGCCTTCTGGGTGCTGCTGCTGGCCTTCATCGTGCTTGCCGGCGGCTGCCTGATGCGCGGGACCTGACGCATCGGCGCACGGCGCCCTGCAGGACGCCGTGCGCTTCCGGCGTTGTGCGCCTCCGCGCCGGCGGGCAGTATCGGCGGCATGCGCGCTTCCCTGCTGCTGGCCATCGTCTTCTGCCTTTCGACTTGGGTGCTTGCCGCCGATTGGGGCACCTATGAGGACACCCGCTACGGCTATGTCTTCGGCGTGCCGCCCGGCTTTGCCGCGATCGCCGGACGGGACGACGGCGCCGGTCATCTCTTCGCCTCGGTCGATGGTACGCAGCGCCTGCGCACATGGGGCGGTTCGACACCCGGGGACGGGTATGAGGCGACGGTCGCCGCGATCATGGACGCCGCGCGCGCCGAGGGCTGGCTGCTGTCCGGCGAGCGGGTGGCGCCGGCATGGGCCGGCTGGGCCGGCCGCCGCAACGGCATGCGCCTCGAGGCGCGGATGATCGCGCTGTGCGAAGGCAGACGCTACGCGGCTGTCGAGATCGTCTATCCCGAGCGCGCGCTGCACACGGCGGGCCCGGTGGCGGAGCGGCTGGCGCGGTCGCTGGCGGCGGCAGCAGATGCGCGCTGCTGAGACCCAGCCCCGCCGCGGTCGCCTCAGCGCACGATCAGCGTGCCGGCGCCGTGCTCGGTAAACAGCTCCACCAGCACCACGTGCGGGGTCTTGCCGTTGAGGATGACGACGCCTTCGACGCCGTTGCCCAGCGCCTCGAGGCAGGTTTCGACCTTGGGGATCATGCCGCCCGAAATAGTGCCGTCGGCGATCAGTTCGCGGGCCTCGCCCTCGGTCAGCTCGGGGATGAGCTTGCCGTCGCGGTCGAGGACGCCGGGCACGTCGGTCAGGAACAGCAGGCGCTTGGCCCCGAGCGAACCGGCGATGGCCCCGGCGAAGGTGTCGGCATTGATGTTGTAGGTGGCCCCGTCCCGCCCCGGCGCCACCGGCGCGATCACCGGGATCATCTCGGAACGGGCGAGCAGATCGAGCAGCGTGCGGTCGACCTCGACCGGCTCGCCGACGAAGCCCAGATCGAGCACGCGCTCGATGTTGGAGCCGGGGTCGCGCACCACCTTGTTCGCCTTCCTGGCGAACACCATGTTGCCGTCCTTGCCGCACAGCCCGATGGCCCATTCGCCCTCGGCGTTGATGAGCGCCACGATCTCCTTGTTGATGGAGCCGGCCAGCACCATCTCGACGATTTCCATGGTGCGCTGGTCGGTGACCCGAAGGCCACCCTCGAACTTGCTCTCGATCCCGAGATTCTTGAGCATCGAGGCGATCTGCGGCCCGCCCCCATGCACCACGATGGGATTGACCTTGGACTGCTTCAACAGCGCGATGTCGCGGGCGAAGGCCTGGCCGAGCGTGAGATCGCCCATGGCGTGGCCGCCATACTTGACGACGACGGTCTTGCCCTCGTAGCGCTGCATGTAGGGCAGGGCTTGCGACAGGATGGCGGCGTCGCGGGAAAAGGATTCTAGATCGGCCATGGCGCTCATGCTCGTTGGTCGAACGTCGTATAGCGCATTCGGCCGGCAGCGAAAGCGATTTTGCGTGTGGGTGGCAGGCAACCGCGTACAGGCTTGCCAAAGCGTTGCCGCCGAAATCGACCATTGCCGCCGTGCGGGGGATAGGCAGCCGCAAAGCCAGCCGCTAGAACTGCGCAGATGAACAGCCCCGGCACCGAGATCTCCGAACTGCTGGCGCGGACGGCGCTGCGCGATCGCGCGGCCTTCCGCACCCTGTACGGCCGCACCAGCGCGAAACTCTTCGGTGTGGTGCTGCGTATCTTGAGGGATCGCTCCGAGGCCGAGGAGGCGCTGCAGGAGGTGTATGTCAAGATCTGGCAGCGGGCCGACCGCTACGTGGCCGGCTCTTACAGCCCGATCAGCTGGCTCGTCGCGGTGGCGCGCAACCACTGCCTCGACCGGCTCCGTGCGCGCAAGCCGCTGGCCGACGAACTCGACGCGGCGCTCGAGGTCGCCGACAAGGCGCCGGACCCCGAGCAGTCCGCCGTCGCCGGCAGCGAGCGTTCGCGTATCGAGACCTGCCTGGGCGCACTCGATGCCGACAAGGCAGACGCCGTGCGCGGCGCCTATCTCGACGGCTATAGTTACGACGAGCTGGCGGAGCGTCATAGTGTTCCGCTCAACACCATGCGAACCTGGCTGCGCCGCAGCCTGTTGAAGCTGAGAGAGTGTCTGTCGGCATGAGCACACAGGGCCACGAAAGCGACGGCTCGGGCGAGGACAAGGTCCTCGTCGGCGAGTACGCGCTCGGGCTGCTGGACGCGGCCGAGCATGAGAGGATGGCGCGCCGCATTGCCGCCGAGCCGGCCCTGCGCGCCGAATTGCAGCTGTGGCGCAGCCAGCTGTCCGGCCTCGACGCGGAATTCCGCGAGGAGCCGCCGCCGCCCCGCGTGCTGGAACAGCTCGAGGCGCGCCTGTTCGGCACCGCGGCCCGCCACCGGTCCGGGCTCTGGGACAGCCTCGCGCTCTGGCGCAGCCTCGCTGCCGGCGGCATTGCCGTGGCGGCGGTCGCCGTCGGATTCAATGTGATGCAGCCCCCGCCGATCGATCCCACGCAGTTCGCCACCCAACTGGTCGCGGCGATCAAGGCGCAGGAAGGCTTCGGCGTCGAGTTCGTGGCGCTCTACAATGCGGCGACGGGGGAAGTCCGGCTGACGGGCCTGTCCGGGCAGGCCATTCCGGACAAGGACTACGAGCTCTGGTACATCAAGGGCGACGAGCCGGCGGTGTCGATGGGGGTCATCCCGGTCGATCAGCGCAGCGAGATCGAACTCGACCCGCAGGCACGCTCCAAGTTCGCGCCGGGCACCGTACTGGCGGTCACGCTCGAGCAGAAGGGCGGCTCGCCGACCGGCGTCGCCCAGGGGCCGGTCGTGGCGCTCGGGACAGCGACCCCTATCTGAGGCGCCGCTCCGCCGGCGCGGGCGGTGAAACTTTTTCGAACAGGCCTCCGTAGCTCTGCCAGTCCCCGCAAGGACGGCGGACGACCCCAACGGAAGGAACCAGACGAAATGAAGACCTCCCCTGTGCGTGCCCTTGCCCTCGCTGCGCTGCTCGGCGTGTCTGCGCTGGCCGGCGTGGCCTACGCCGAGAACCCGATGGTGGGCGGCGCGGCCATGTCCGCAGACAAGGACATCATCGACAATGCCGTGAATTCGGCCGATCACACGACCCTGGTTGCCGCGGTGCAGGCCGCCGGCCTGGTGGAGACGCTCAAGGGCGCCGGCCCGTTCACCGTGCTCGCCCCGGTCAATGCCGCCTTCGAGGCGCTGCCGGCCGGTACGGTCGAGAGCCTGCTCAAGCCCGAGAACAGGGCCCAGCTCACCACCATCCTGACCTGCCACGTGATCCCCGCCAAGGCGCTCGCCGCCGACGTCGTCAAGCTCGCCACCGATGCCGGCGGGACCGCCGAGATCGACACGGTCGGCGGCTGCAAGCTGCAGGCACGGGCCGAGGGCGGCACCGTCACCTTCACCGACGAGACCGGCGGCACGGCAACGGTGACCATCGCCGACGTGCTGCAGTCCAACGGCGTCATCCACGTCATCGACAAGGTGCTGCTGCCCAAGTCGTAAACCAGGGGCGTGCACTCCGATCCCGTCGGATGACACGCGGTTTTGAGGTGCAGCAGGACCGCCCCGGTGCTTAGCTGGAGCTGCCGGCCCCGCGCTTCGGCGCGGGGCCAACACGTTTCGGGAGAATGCGTCATGGCCCTGACCCGGCGTCTGTTCCTCTTCGGCGGCACGGCCGCGCTGGCGCTCGGCACCGCGGCGGCGACGCTGCGGCCCAACGCGCCCCTCGCTGCCGCCGAGGGACCGTTCGAGATCGAAAAGACCGAAGCCGAGTGGCGGGCGCTGCTCGATGCGCCGTCCTATGCGGTGCTGCGCGAGGAGGCCACCGAGCCGCCGTGGAGTTCCCCGCTCAACGACGAGCACCGCCCCGGCACCTTCTCGTGCAAGGGCTGCGCCCTGCCCCTGTTCGACGCCGCCACCAAGTTCGAGAGCGGCACCGGCTGGCCGAGCTTCTACCAGCCGCTCGCCAATGCCGTCGGCGAATCCACCGACTACAAGCTCGGCTACGCACGCACCGAGGTGCACTGCCGCCGGTGCGGCGGCCATCTCGGGCACGTCTTCGCCGACGGCCCGCCGCCGACCGGGCTGCGCTACTGCATGAACGGGCTGGCGCTCGCATTCACCCCCGCCTGATGCCGCCCCGGCGCAAGGCCGGGGCGAAGGGCCTTGCATCCGGCGGCGAACGATAGCATCTGTGCCGCACAGCCCGGCAGACGACCCATGAAGCTCACCATCATCCAGACCGGCGACGTCCCGGCGCCGCTGCGTCCGCGCTTCGGCGCTTACCCGCCCATGTTCAGCCGCATGTTCGCAGCGGCCGGGGTGACGTTCGACTACGAGACCGTGCCAGTGCTGGACGGCGCGCCCTTCCCCGATCCGGCGAGGCTCGAAGGCATCATCGTCACCGGCTCGGCGGCTGGGGTGTATGACACGCACTATCCCTGGATGGAGCCGCTGCGAGCCTTCATCCGCGCTGCCTATGCAGCGCGCACGCCGATGCTCGGCGTCTGCTTCGGCCATCAGATCATGGCCGATGCGCTGGGCGGCGACGTGCGCAAGTCGGACAAGGGCTGGGGCCTCGGTCGCCACGTCTACGCCGTGCGCCGCCGGCCGGCCCTGCTGGCCACCGAAGCCGGGGCCCTGGCGATTGCCTGTTCGCACCAGGACCAGGTGATTGCCCCGCCCGCCGATGCCGAGACTTTCCTCGCCTCCGAATTCACGCCCCATGCCGGGCTGCTCTACGGCAACGGCGCCGCCGTCAGCCTGCAGCCGCACCCCGAATTCGAGGACGACTACACCCTGGCGCTGGCCGAACTGCGCCGCGGCAAGGCGCCGGACGCTGTCATCGAGCAGGCCGTGGCGTCGGTGGCGCTGCCCTCGCACAGCCGCGACATCGCCGCCTATCTTGGCGGCTTCCTGCAGCGCCGAGGCTAGAGCGGTTCGGCTCTTTTTTGAATCGCAGGGGATTCCGGTTTTGGGGTGTTTGTGATTCAAGATGCTGACTGGTGAGGAGGCCAGCATCTGATGAGACCTCTTTCCAATGATCTTCGGGAGC
>NZ_DASWVV010000249.1:0-15029 GCF_036406155.1 Devosia sp.
GCCCCGCCTGCGCGCGCCTCGACATCGGCGAGGGTGATCGCGCCCGACGGGCCGGTGCCGGTCATGCTCAGCAGATCCACCCCCTTCTGCTCGGCCAGCCTTCGCGCCGCCGGCGTGACCCGCGCCCGTTCGCCGGTCGTAACCGGTGGGGCCGCCGGCGGCGGTGGCGCGACGGGCGGCGAAGGGGGCGCCACCACTTCCGGACCGGCCTTGGCCGCCGCCACCGGCGCCTCGGGTGCGGCCGCCTCACCCGCGCCCGCGATCATCGCCAACGGCGTGCCGACGGGCACCACGGCGCCGATCTCCACCAGCGGCCGCTCGAAAATGCCGTCCTCGAACGCCTCGATTTCGATGGCGCCCTTCTGCGTCTCGACCACGGCCAGAATGTCGCCGTGCTTGACGGGCGCGCCGGGCTTGACCAGCCACTCGACCAGCTTGCCCGCTTCCATGTCGGCGCCCAGCGACGGCATGCGGAACGCGCCCATGGCTCAGGCCCTGCCCAGCATGGCCCGGACAGCGGCGGCGATCCTGTCCGGCTGCGGAATCGCCAGGTCTTCCAGGTGCTTGGGATAGGGGATCGGCACCTCCTCGCTGCAGATCCGCGCGAGCGGCGCGTCGAGTTCGAAGAAGCCCTTCTCGGCAATGCGCATGCCGACCTCGGCGGCAATGCTGCCCGAGCGCCAGCCCTCGTCCACCACCAGCACGCGATGCGTCTTCGCTGCCGTCGCCAGGATCGCGGCGGTGTCGAGCGGCCTCAGCGTGCGCAGGTCGATGACCTCCGCCTCGATGCCGCCCTGCGCCAGTTCCTCGGCCGCCTCCAGCGTCTTGAACAGCGAGCCGCCATAGGTGATCAGCGAAACGTCGCGCCCCGCGCGCCGCACCGCCGCCCGGTCGATGTCGACCGCGCCGGCATTGGCGGCGATCTGCCCGCTGCGGTTGTAGAGCATGACGTTCTCGAAGATCAGCACCGGGTCGGGGTCCTCGAGTGCCGTCCACAGCATGCCGCGCGCATCCCCGAGCGTCGCCGGCGCCAGCACGCGGATGCCGGGAATATGGGCGTACCAGCCCTCGAGGCTGTGCGAATGCTGCGCCGCGAGCTGCCGCCCCGCCCCCGTCGCCATGCGGATGACCAGCGGCACGCCGAACTGGCCGTTGGACATGTGCCTGAGCGTCGCCGCGGTATTGAGGATCTGGTCGAGCGCCAGCATCGAGAAATTGCAGGTCATCACCTCGACGATCGGTCGCATGCCGGCCACCGCGGCGCCGATCCCCGCCCCGGTGAAGCCGGATTCCGACAGCGGCGTGTCGCGGATGCGATCGGGGCCGAACCGTTCGAGCAGCCCCTTGCTCACCGCGTAGCAGCCGCCGTAGCGGCCCACGTCCTCGCCCATCAGGAACACCCGCGGGTCGCGCGTGATGGCGTCGGCGATGGCCTGCTTGACCGCCTCGCGATAGGTGGTCTCCACCATCTCGGCCGCAGCGGCGGGTGGAGGCGGCGGCGCCGGGCGTGCCTCCGCATGGACGTGCTGCGTCAGTTCCGCGGCCGGCTCCCACGTCCCCGCCTCGGCAAAGGCGACCGCCTCGTCGATCTCGGCCTTCACCTCGGCCTCGATCGCCGCCACGTCCTCGGCGTGGATCATGCCGTTCTGCTCTAGCCAGCCCTGGAAGCGCACGATCGGGCCCTTCCCGCGCCACTCTTCGACCTCCTCCTTGCTGCGATAGAGCTGCGCGTCGAACATCGAATGCGCCCGGAACCGGTAGGTGCGGCATTCGATGAGGTAGGGCTCGTGCGTCTCCCGCATCGCCTCCAGGGCTTGTCGTGCTGCGGCCTCGACGGCGACGACGTCCATGCCGTCGACGACCGCGCTGGCCACCGCGTAGCCCGCCGCCTTCTTGTGGACGTCGGTCTCGGCCTCCGAGCGCTCGAGCGCCGTGCCCATCGCGTATTGGTTGTTCTCGCACACGAACAGCACCGGCAGGTCCCACAGCGAGGCGAGGTTCATGCTCTCGTGGAACTCGCCCTCGGCCACCGCGCCTTCGCCGAAAAAGCAGGCGGTGACGCGCGCCTCCCCGCGCAGCTTGTCGGCGAGTGCGAGCCCCACCGCCAGCGGCAGGCCGCCGCCGACGATGGCGTTGCCGCCATAGAAATTGTGCTCGGCCGAGAACAGGTGCATGGAGCCGCCGCGGCCGCCCGAGCAGCCCTCGGCCTTGCCGTACATTTCGGCCATGACCGCGCCCATCGGCACGCCGCGCACCAGGGCGTGGCCGTGCTCGCGATAGGTGCCGACGAGCCGGTCCTGCTGGGCCAGCAGCGGGATCACGCCGGCGGCAATCGCCTCCTCGCCGTCGTAGAGATGCAGGAAGCCGCGGATCTTCTCCCTAGTGTAGAGTTCGGCGCAGCGGTCCTCGAAGCGCCGGATGCGGATCATCTGGCGCAGCAGCGCCAGCGCGTGGGCGCGGTCGAGGTGCGGCTTGAGGCTGGTGTCGCTCATTTCTCGTCGCTCTCCAGCGTGGAGATGTCGCCCTCGGGCAGGCCCAGTTCGCGCGCCCTGAGCAAGCGCCGCATCAGCTTGCCGCTGCGCGTCTTGGGCAGGTTCTGCCGGAAGGCGATGGCTTTGGGCGCGACCGCCGGGCCGAGCCGCTTGCGCGCGTGCCCCAGCAGTTCGAGGTTCAAGTCGTCGCTCGCCGCCACCCCCGGCTTGAGGGCGACGAAAGCCTTGACCATTTCGCCCACCGTCTCGTCGGGCAGGCCGATCACCGCGACCTCGGCGACGGCCGGGTGTTCCATCAGCGCGCTTTCGACCTCGAACGGGCCGATCAGGTGCCCGGCGCTCTTGATGACGTCGTCGTCGCGGCCGACGAACCAGAAATACCCGTCGGCGTCGCGCATGGCGAGGTCGCCGCTCAGGTACCAGCCGCCGACGAAGCACTTGTTGTAGCGCTCCTCCTCGTGGAGATAGGCGCGCATCATCGACGGCCAGCCGGGCCGCAGTGCCAGCTGGCCGATGGTCATCGGCGTGGTCACCTCGGCCGCGCCGTCCTCCGTCTTCTCGACGATGGCCGCGGTGATCCCCGGCAGCGGCTTGCCCATCGAGCCCGGCTTCACGTCCATGGCGGCGTAGTTGGAGATCATGATGCCGCCGGTCTCGGTCTGCCACCAATTGTCGTGGAACGGCATGCCGAAGGCCTCGACGCCCCACAGCACCGCCTCCGGATTGAGCGGCTCGCCGACGCTGGCCATGTAGCGCAGGTGGCTGAGGTCATGGCCGGCCAGCAGCTCCTTGCCGGCTCGCATCAGCATGCGGATGGCAGTCGGCGCCGTGTACCAGACGTTGATCTTCTCGGTCTCGAGGATGCGGTACCAGCGCTCGGCGTCGAACTCGGCCTCGTCCACGACCATGGTCAGCCCGTTGCTGAGCGGCGAGACGATGCCGTAGGAGGTGCCGGTGACCCAGCCGGGGTCCGCCGTGCACCAGAAGATGTCGTCGGGGTGGAAGTCCAGTGCGTACCGGCCGGTGACATGATGGGCGACCACCGCCTCGTGCACGTGTACGGCTCCCTTGGGCCGCCCGGTCGTGCCGGAGGTGAAATGCAGCAGCGCCATGTCCTCAGGCATCGTGCGCGCGATCTCGAAATCCGGCGCGGTCGCCTGCAGCAACCCCTTCAAGTCGCGCGTCCCCTCCGGCGGCGCGCCCCCGGCGTCGGTGATAAGCACGTCGGTGAGGTGGGCCAGCTCGCTCCGCCAGCTCGCCACCTTGCGGTTATAGAGGGCCGCGGAGGTGACCAGCACCCTGCCCTCGCCGATCCCGAGGCGCGCCTTGATCGGCTCCGGCCCGAAGGCCGAGAACAGCGGGCAGAACACGGCGCCGAGCTTGAGCGTGCCGAGCGCCGCGACATAGAGCTCGGGGACCCGCCCGAGCAGCGTGTAGACGCGGTCGCCCTTGCCGATGCCGAGCGCCGCGAGCGCATTGGCGAAGCGATTGGACTGCGCCCTCAGGTCGGCATAGGTGAAGTCGTGCCGGCTCTCGTCCTTGGCGATCCAGCGGATGGCGACCTTGTCGCCGCGCCCCTTGGCGACGTGCCGGTCGACGGCCTCGTGGGCGATGTTGAGCCCGCCCCCCGGCAGGCCGTCGAGCAGCGCCCGCGCCTGCTGCCAGGAGAAGCTGCGGCAGGCCGCGTCATAGTCCGCAAGGTTTGCGCCACTGGCGTCCGCCCGGCGCTTCCTGATGGTGTCCATGCTTTCCCCTTGGCCGGGGTCTACAGGACCCAGAGCATGGCAATGGCGATGGCCACGAGCAGCAGGCCGGACGCCATGGACGCTGCGAACGGCGCCGCCTGTCGCGCCGAAAAGGCCAGGGACCGTATACGCATCGGAACGTCCCTCGGGGGAATTCGCTGCGTACACTGAAGCGCCGCATCCGCCGCCCTGCGTTGACGTGGGTCAAGCGCCCGGCCACGCCCGGCGGCGGCGCGCCGGCCTCGACCGCCCCCTCAGCCGGCGCCGGCCGCGGCGATCTCGCGGCCCAGCCGCACCGTCTCGCGCACCAGCAAATCGAGGTCGTCGCGGCGCGTGCGGTGGTTGTTGACGGCGACCCTGAGGCAGTGCTCGCCGTTGATGGTGGTGTCCGACAGCGCCGCCGTCCCCTCTTCCTGCAGCCGCAGCATGATCTCGGTGTTGAGCGCCTTGAGCGCCTCGCCGTCCAGCCCCGGCGGCCGGAAACGGAAGCACACGATGGTGATGGTGGTCGGCGCCGCCAGTTCGAGCAGCGGCTCGGCTTCGATGAGGCCGGCAAGATAGCGTGCCTGCTCGATGTTCTGGTCGATGAGCCGGCCGAACTTGTCGCTGCCGTGCTCCATGAGCGCCATCCAGATTTTCAGCGCGCGGAAGGCGCGCGTCGTCTGCAGGCCGTATTCATGCAGCCAGGGCGCGGCGGCGAGGCCGCGCGGCGAAGTCTCGAGATATTCCGGCGTGACCGCGAAGGCGCGGTGATGCGCCTCGGCGTCGCGCACGAGGGCACAGCCCGCCTCGAACGGCGCATGCAGGAGCTTGTGCGGGTCGAGGGCCACCGAGTCGGCGCGCGCGAGGCCGGCGACCAGGTGCGCGTGGCGCGGCGCCATGGCGATGAGGGCGCCGATGCAGCCGTCGACGTGGAACCACAGCCCTTCCTCCTGCGCCACCCGCGCCAGGCCCTCGAGGTCGTCGATGGCGCCGGTGTTGACGGTGCCGGCGGTGCCGATGACGCAGGCCGGCTGCCAGCCGGCCGCGCGGTCTTCGCGGATCGCCTGCCGCAGCGCCTCGATGTCGATGCGGAACCCGGCGTCCGTCGGGATGCGGCGCAGGCCCTTGTTGCCCAGGCCGAGCGCCTCGACCGCCTTGCGGTGGCACGAATGCAGCTGGTCGGAGCCGTAGAAGCGCAGCGGCCGGGGCAGCGCCGCCATGCCCTCTTCGCGCACGTCGATGCCGGCCTTGACGTTGCGCGCCACCGTCAGGCCGACGAGGTTGGCCATCGAGCCGCCGCTTTCGAGCGTGCCGCCCGCCGTGGCGGGGAAGCCCACCATCTGCTTGCACCAGCCCACCACCTGCTGGTCCATGGCGGCGGCGGCATGGTTGCCGCCGCCCAGGTTCGAGCCCTGTACCGCGGCGAGGAATTCGCCCAGCGCTCCGGTGAAATTGCCGGCGCCCATGTACCACGACCAGAAGCGCGGGTGGATGTTGCCCATGGCATAGGGCATCAGCCGCTCTTCGAGCGCGCGGTAGACGTCCGCCAGCGCCGTCGGCCGGCGCGGCAGCGGCGCCTCGTAGGAGGCGCGCACCGCCGCCGGCATTGGTTGCCACACCGGCCGCTGCCGCACGTCGCGCAGATAGTCGATGGCGTCGTCGACGATGCGGTGCGACAGCGCCCGCGTCTGCTCCCACCCGGCAGGGTCGAGGGTTTCTTCCGCGACCGCGTCGGGCAGCCTCGCCGGCGTGTCCATCTCCTACTCGGCCGCCATCTGGAAGCCCGGCGTCGATTGCGACAGCGCCTGCTCCTCATCGGTCATGTCGGCCGGGATCTCCTCGAACAGCGGCGTCGACACGTAGCGCTCGCCGGTATCGGGCAGCATGCACAGGATGACCGAGCCGGGCGCCGCACGCTCGGCCACCTGCCGGGCCGCGGCGAAGGTCGCCCCGCCGGAGATGCCGGTGAAGATGCCTTCCCGCTGCGCCAGCGTGCGCGCCCACTTCATGGCTTCGGGGCCGGCGACCGGCAGCAACTCGTCATAGAAGTGCGCGTCGAGCGCCTCCTGCAGCACGTTGGGGATGAAGTCGGGCGTCCAGCCCTGCACCGGGTGCGGCTCGAAGGCCGGGTGGCTTGCCGCCGGCGAGCCGTCGGCGGCGCGCGCCTGCGGCGTGCCGCTGCCGACCAGTTGCGCGTTGGCCGGCTCGCTCAGCACGATCTTGGTCTCGGGCCGCTCCCGGCGCAGCACGCGGGCGACGCCGGTCAGCGTGCCGCCGGTGCCGTAGCCGGTGACGAAATAGTCGAGCCGCGTGCCGGCGAAATCGTTGATGATCTCGCGCCCGGTGGTCGCTTCGTGGATGTCCGCGTTCGCCTCGGTCTCGAACTGCCGGGCGAGGAACCAGCCGTTGGCCTCGGCCAGTTCCACCGCCTTGCGATACATGCCGAACCCCTTCTGCGCCCTCGGCGTCAGCACCACCTTGGCGCCGAGCATGCGCATCAGCTTGCGCCGCTCGATCGAGAAGCTGTCGGCCATGGTGACGACCAGCGGGTAGCCCTTCTGCGCGCACACCATGGCGAGCCCGATGCCGGTATTGCCGCTCGTTGCCTCGACCACCGTCTGGCCGGGCTGGAGCAGCCCGCGCCGCTCCGCGTCCTCGATGATGTTGACCGCAATCCGGTCCTTCACCGACGACAGCGGGTTGAAGAACTCGGCCTTGACATAGATCGTGGTGTCGCCCACGCCGAGATTGTTGACCCTGATCGTGGGTGTATTGCCCACCGTATCGAGGATACTGTCGAAGAGCCTGCCCCGCCCGGCAGTGGTCCTGATCGCCGCTTGCTGTGCCATGGTATTCTCCCGTTGTTGGTCGGATGGCGCCCCGAGCGGGGCACGGATGCATTGTCTCGTTGCGAGCAATAATAGCAGAATACAGGAGCAAGCGTGGAAAGTACCGTGGGAGAGGACGTGGAATCCGCGCGCTGGCCGCGGCAGCGCCCTGGGAACGCCGATCCGGCGGGCGCCGCAGCGGGGCTCGGTTGACGTTGCAGCGCGAAATGGTCAAATCCAGCAACGCCGTCCGTGCCGCGCCCCCGCACAGTGAGTCCCTGGATTGACCGACCGCCCGTCACCCCTGGCCCCCTTCCAGCACGCGACCTACCGCTCCATCTGGCTCGCCAACCTGGCCTCGAGCTTCGGCGGCCTGATCCAGGCGGTCGGCGCCGCCTGGCTGATGACCTCGATCTCCAACTCGGTCGACATGGTGGCGCTGGTGCAGGCCTCGACGACGCTGCCCATCATGATGTTCTCGCTGCTCGGCGGCGCCATCGCCGACAGCTTCAATCGCCGCGGGGTGATGCTGGGGGCGCAGCTCTTCATGCTGGTGGTTTCGGTGGCACTGGCGCTGGGCACCTGGTTCGGCCTGATGACGCCGTGGCTGCTGCTCGCCTTCACCTTCCTGATCGGGTGCGGGACGGCGCTCAACAACCCGTCCTGGCACGCCGCGGTCGGCGACATGGTGCCGCGTGACGACCTGCCGGCCGCCGTCGCCCTCAATTCCGTCGGCTTCAACCTGTCGCGCAGCGTCGGCCCCGCGGTCGGCGGCGCCATCATCGCCCTCGCCGGGACCGCCGCGGCCTTCGCCGTCAATGCGGTGAGCTATCTGGGCCTCGTCGCCGTGCTGCTGCGCTGGCGCCCGCCGGCCTCGGCGAGCACGCTGCCGCGCGAGGCCATCGGCCCGGCCATGCTGGCCGGGCTGCGCTATGTCGGCATGTCCCCCAACATCGGCAACGTGCTCCTCCGCTCCTTCGTCTTCGGCCTCACCGCCATCATCATCCTGGCCCTGCTGCCGGTTGTCTCCGCGGTCCTGCTCGGCGGCGGGCCTTTCATCTACGGCCTGATGCTGTGCGGCTTCGGCCTCGGGGCCGTCGGCGGCGCGCTGGTGAGCGGCAACATGCATGCCCGGCTGGGCAGCGAGTCGGTCGTGCGCATCGCCTTCGCGGGCTTCGCCATCACCGCCTGGATCACCGCCATCAGCACCAGCCCCTGGCTGACCGGCTTCGCCATGCTGATCGGCGGCGCCTGCTGGGTGCTGGCGCTGTCGCTGTTCAACGTCACCGTACAGCTCTCCTCGCCGCGCTGGGTGGTTGGCCGGGCCCTGTCGCTGTACCAGACGGCGTCCTTCGGCGGCATGGCGCTGGGCAGCTGGATCTGGGGCCTCGTCGCCGAGCATTACGGGCTCTCCGTCGCGCTTGCGGCCGCCGGCGCCTGCATGCTGGCCGGGGGCGCGCTCGGCCTGCGCCTGCCGCTGCCGGCACGCCTGACGGCCAATCTCGACCCCTGGGGCCGCTGGCAGGAACCGCACCTGGAACTGGCGCTGGAAGAGCGCAGCGGCCCGATCGTGGTCGAGATCGAATACCTCATCCGCCCGTCCGACGTGCCGGCCTTCCTCGACATCATGGCCGACCGCCGCCGGGTCCGGCGCCGCGACGGCGCCCGCCACTGGGTGCTGATGCGCGACCTGGGCCAGCCCGAGCGCTGGGTCGAAAGCTATCGCACCGCCACCTGGACGGAATATGTGCGGCACAACCAGCGCCGCACCCAGGCCGACGCCGTCATCACCGACCGCATCCGGGCGCTGCACTCCGGCGCGGAACCGCCGCGCGTCCGCCGCATGATCGAGCGGCCGCCGGACTGGTTCGCCGCCGTCGCCGGCATCAAGGACACGACCGGGCCGTCCTGAGCCGGCGCTGCCGGCGCTTGACCTGCATCAAGCGGCGCGCCCCACGGGGAGCGTAGGGACGCTGTCACGACATTGCGGAGGAATTGCCATGCGACCGGTTCGTTTTCTCGCCTCCCTCGCCTTCGCGGCCGCCGCCCTCGGCGCCTCGCCCGTCCTCGCCCAGGCCGGCTTCGGCCCCGGCTACGGCATGATGCCCGGGTACGGCATGATGCCGGGCTATGGCTATGGTCCCGGCATGATGATGGGCCGCGGCTACGGCTACGGCCCCGGCATGATGGGCCAGCCCGGACGCGGCCGCTTCACCATGATCGACGCCAATGACGACGGCGTCGTCAGCGCCGAGGAAGCGGCGTCGGCGGCCGACGAGGTGTTCGCCGCCATGGATGCCGACGACGACGGGGTCCTCACCAGGGACGAGTACATGGCAGTGCGCATGGGCCCGCAGTTCGGCTTCAATCCCGACCGCCAGGCGATGATGCAGAAGGCCAGGGAAGACCGTTTCGGCGCCATGGATGCCGACGGCGACGGCAAGGTCTCCAAGGCGGAGTTCCTTGCCGGCGCCGAGGCGCATTACAAGGCGGCCGATGCCGACGGCGACGGCAAGGTCACCCCGTGGGAGCAGCGGCGACAGGACTGGAACTGAGACCCCGCGGGGCCTCAGCTGCGCTCGGGCGGCCTAACCCGCCGCGGTATAGGCGATCTTGACCTGGGTGAAGAACTCCTGGGCGTAGCGCCCCTGCTCCTTGGGGCCGTAGCTCGAGCCCTTGGTGCCGCCGAACGGCACGTGGAAGTCGACGCCCGCGGTCGGCACGTTGACCATCACCATGCCGGCCTGGGCGTTGCGCTTGTAGTGCGTCGCGTATTTGAGCGAGGTGGTGACGATGCCCGAGGACAGGCCGAACTCGGTGTCGTTGGCGGTCGCCAGCGCCTCCTCGTAGTCCTTGACGCGGATCACCGATGCCACCGGCCCGAAGATCTCCTCGCGCGAGATGCGCATGTCGTTGGTGGCCTCGACGAACAGGGCCGGCCTGAGGAAATAGCCGGGCGTGTCGTGGTGCACGAGGTCGCCGCCCACCACCAGCCGCGCGCCCTCGTTCTTGCCGATCTCGATATAGTCGACGTCCTGCTTGAGCTGGGCCGCGTCGACCACCGGCCCGATCTCGGTGCCGTGGGCGATGGCGTCGCCCACCTTGAGGTGCCGGATGCGCTCGGAGAGCGCCTCGACGAAGGCGTCGTGGATGCCTTGCGTGACGATGATGCGCGAGGAGGCGGTGCAGCGTTGCCCGGTCGAGAAGAAGGCGCTCTGCGTCACCGACTCGACCGCCACCTTCATGTCGGCGTCGTCGAGCACCACGGTCGGGTTCTTGCCGCCCATCTCGAGCTGGAACTTGCGCATCACCTTGACGCTGGCCTCAGCCACCCGCCGGCCGGTGCCGGTCGAGCCGGTGAAGCTGACGGCGTCGACGTCGGGGCTGTCGAGCATGGTCTGGCCGACCACCGAACCCTTGCCCATGACGAGGTTGAGCACGCCCTTGGGCAGTCCGTGCCGGTGCAGCATCTCGACGATCGCCCAGGCGCAGCCGGGCACCAGGTCCGCCGGCTTGAACACCACCGTGTTGCCGTAGACCAGCGCCGGCGCAATCTTCCAGGCCGGGATGGCGATGGGGAAGTTCCACGGCGTGATGATGCCGACGACGCCGACGCCCTCGCGGGTGATCTCGACGCCCACGCCGGGCCGGACGCTGGGCACCGTCTCGCCGCTGAGGCGCAGCGCCTCGCCGGCGAAGAACTCGAAGATCTGGCCGGCGCGCGTCACCTCGCCGATGCCTTCGGCCAGCGTCTTGCCCTCCTCGCGGCTGAGCAGATTGCCCAGTTCTTCCTTGCGCGCGAAGATCTCATGCGCCGTCTTGCTCAGGATGCCCCAGCGCTCCAGCAGGCCCGAGCGCGACCAGGACGGGAACGCCGCCTTGGCCGCGGCGATGGCCGCCCTGGTGTCTTCGGCCGTGGCCCGGGCATAAAGACCGATCACCTCGTTGGTGTTGGAGGGGTTGATGTTCTCTACCGCCTCGCCCCCGATCCATTCGCCGTTGATCAGGTTCTTGTGCAGTTCGCTCATGGTCTTGTCCGCTTTTTCTTGAGTTTCACAGCAACCCGGCCTTGGCCAGGTCGCGCATCAGGTGGCTGGCCCCGTAGGTCCAGGGAGGGCATTGCGTCGACAGTTGCACCCGGTTGCTGAGGGTACCCAGCGAGGGCGTCGAGATGGACACGACGTCGCCGATGCGGTGAGTGAAGCCCTGGCCGGCGCCGCCACGGTCCTGCACCGGGGCAAACATGGTGCCCAGGTACAGCACGAATCCGTCGGGATATTGATGATGCTCGCCGATCGTGGCCTCGACCAGCGATTGCGGGCTGCGCGAGATCTGGCTCATCGAGGATTTGCCCTCGAGCACGAAGCCGTCCTCGCCGCTGACCGTGAGCGCGATCTCGGCCCGGCCGATGGCGTCGAGGGTGAAGTGGCCGTCGAACAGCCGGATGAAGGGGCCGAGCGAGGCCGAGGCGTTGTTGTCCTTGGCCTTGCCGAGCAGGAGCGCCGAGCGTCCCTCGACGTCGCGCAGATTGACGTCGTTGCCCAGCGTGGCGCCGACGATCCTGCCGCTGCTGGCGACCACCACGGCCACCTCCGGCTCCGGGTTGTTCCAGCTCGACATCGGGTGGATGCCGACATCGGCGCCGTACCCGACCGTGCTCATCGGCTGCGACTTGGTGAACACCTCGGCGTCCGGCCCGATGCCGACCTCGAGATACTGGCTCCACGCGCCGCGCGCTACCAGCGCCGCCTTGACCTGCATCGCCGTGTCCGACCCGGGCACCAGTTGCGACAAATCGGGCCCGATGAGATCCAGGATCTCGCCGCGCAGCGCTTCGGCCCGCGCCTTGTCGCCGCGGGCCTGCTCCTCGATCACCCGCTCCAGCAGCGACACCACGAAGGTAACGCCGGCCGCCTTGATGGCCTGCAGGTCGACCGGCGACAAGAGACGCAGCCGTTCGTAGGCGCGTCCGCCGCCGCCCCAGCTGTTGGAGAGGGCCTCGCCGACGTCGCCGATGCGCGTGCCCTCTGCCCCGGCGACGTAATCGGCCGGGTCGTCCAGTTCGCACACGTCGCGCACCGTCGGCGCCAGCCGCGAGGTGATGTCGTACAGGGCACCGTCGCGGACGGTCACCACCAAGGGATGGGCCGCATCCGGCACGCTGGCGCGGCCGAGCAGGATGCCGCGCTCCGGAACTACTGGGTTGGTCACTCTGTATCCCTCTTCTGTACCGGGGCTAACTAACCCTTCGGCCGCCCGGGTGTCCAGCGCAGGGCCGGCGGCGGCACGCCGCGGCCAACGCGCCCGGCCGGCCCGCAAAAAACCCGAATGCCTGCCAAGGATGCCGTGTCCGCCGCCCCCCGCCTGTCGCGCGGCGGGCCGGCGGCGTTCACCCGCGGTTCATCTCGGCGGCGGCATCAAGGCGCCGCAATTTTGCAGGAGACTCCGATGCGTTCCTTCGCCTTCCTCGTTCCCCTCGCCCTCGGCGCCGCGCTCGCCCTGCCCGCCCTGGCCGACGACCGCGGCACGATTTCCATCGAGGGTCGCGGCGAAGTCGTGGCCGCCCCCGACACCGCCGTCGTCAATTCCGGCGTCACCACGCAGGGCGCCACCGCGCGCGAGGCGCTCGACGCCAACACGGCGGCCATGGGCGAGTTGATCAACACCCTCAAAGGCGCCGGAATCGAAGCGCGCGACATTCAGACGTCGGGCTTCTCGGTCACGCCCAACTACGTCTATTCCGACGCCCGCGACGCCAATGGCTACACGCTGCCGCCCAAGATCGTCGGCTACCAGGTGTTCAACTCGGTCTCCGTGCGCGTGCGCGACCTGCCCTCCCTCGGCACCGTGCTCGACAAGGCGGTGACGGTGGGCGCCAACACCATCAACGGCGTCACCTTCTCGGTCGCCGATCCGTCCGCGCTCTACGACGAGGCACGCCGGCAGGCCTTCGCCGACGCACGCGCCAAGGCCGACCTCTATGCCGACGCCGCCGGGCTCGAGCTCGACGGCATCCGCTCCATCAGCGAGACCCAGGGCTACCAGCCGCCGCAGCCCTACATGATGGGCGCCGTCGCCAGGGAAGCCGCCGCCGCCCCCGTCCCGGTCGAGGCGGGCGAACTCACCTTCTCGATCAACGTTTCGGTGACCTGGGAACTGGCCGACGACAAGGAGTGACCCCGCCGGCGCCGGCGCAGGCCGGCGCCTATCCCGCCGCCGCCTTCCAGATCATGTTGAGGCCGACGACGACGAGGAAGGCGGCGAACACGAGCTTGAGCGTGCGCTGGTTGAGCCGATGCGCCAGCGCCGCCCCCACGGGGGCAGTCAGCGCCGCCAGCCCGCCCACGAACACCAGTGCCACGACGTTGACGTAGCCGAGGCTGAGCGGGGGCAGGCCCCGGGCGCTCCAGCCCGAGACGACGAAGCCGATGCTGCCGCTGATGGCGATGAACACCCCGATCGCCGCGCCCGTGCCCACCGCCTTGTGCATGCTGGCCCCCAGCGCCGCCAGGGTGGGGACGCTGAGCGCGCCGCCGCCGACCCCCATCAGCGACGACAGATAGCCGACGATGGCCGCGAACACGCGGTGCGTCAGCGGCGAGGAATGCAGGTGCCCGATCAGCCGCTGCTGGAACGGCAGCACGATATTGGCGGCGATGAACAGGGCCATCACCCCGAAGATGATGCGCAGCACGGCGCCCGGATAGAGGCCCGCCATGAGCCCGCCCGCGAGCGTTGCCGCGAAGATCACCGGCGCCCACAGCCTGAGGATGCCCGTATCCACAGCGCCGCGGGCGTGGTGCGCCCGCGCGCTCGAGATCCCGGTCGGGATGATGATGGCCAGCGACGTGCCCACCGCCACGTGCTGGATGATGTCGTTGTCGTAGCCCAGCCAGCTCAGCGCATAGGCCAGCGCCGGCACGATGATGGCGCCGCCACCGATCCCCAGCAGGCCCGCGAACACGCCCGAGATCGCCCCCGTCGCCATCAGCCCCAGCGCGAACGGCCAGTAGCCGGCGATATCCCCCCAGTTCATGCGGTCTCTCCCGTCGATGCCGCCGGTGCATAACCGATCCGCCGCACTGGCGCCATCATTGCTCACTCTGTTCGATGGAACCGTCGCCGGGCGGATACGTTGGGGGTTCGCGGGCGGCACGCACAGGGGGCACTCCTGAAATCATTCATCTTCCGTTCATCGCGGCTGCGCCACTGCTCAGACCAATCGGCTTAAGAAGGATGCGAAACATGCGCCTCAGAAACTGGCTCCTGACCGGCACCAGTCTGGCTGTCCTCGCCTTTGCTTCGGTGGGGACCACTCACGCCCAGGATGCGGACCTGGTCGCCGCCTACGAGGCGTACGCCGCCGCCCAGGCCGCCGGTGACGCCGACGCGACGCAGAGCGCCCTCGCGGCGCTGACCGAATTGTGCATCGTCGGCGGCTACGCCAGCGTCGAGGACTGCATCGCCGCAATCCAGGCCCAGGCCGAGCCCGCCCCGGCCGAAGCGCCGGCTCCGGCGCCCGCACCGGCCCCGGCCGAGGAGCCGGCGCCCGCGGAGCAGCCTGCCCCGGAACCGGCACCCGAGCCGGCTCCGGTCGAGGAGCCGACCCCCCCGCCGGCTGAACCGGCGCCCGCCGAGCCGGCCCCGGCCGAGCAGCCGGCCGCGCAGGAGCCATCCGGCCCGACGCAGGAAGAGCTGCAGGCCCAGTTCACCGCCGATCTCAACGCCGCGCTGCAGCAGTATCAGGACGCCCTGAACATGGCCGCCGCCGGCGATTACGACGCGGCCCGGCCGCAGGCCGACGCGGCCGAAGCCCGCATCCGGCAGCTGTGCCTCGACAACGGCTATCCGACGGTCGAAGCCTGCATCGGCCAGACATTGCCGCCGCTGCCCGAGCCCGAGCCCGAGCCCGAGCCCGCGCCGCAGCCTGAAGCCGCACCGGCGGAAGCGGCTCCCGCCGCCGAGCAGCCTGCCCCGGCCGA
>NZ_DASWVV010000250.1:0-7936 GCF_036406155.1 Devosia sp.
CGCGCCGGTTCACCTGGATCGGGTGGTGCAGTTCGGCCATCTCGACGCTCTCGATGAACGACATGCCGCCATTGCCGACATGCGAGTAGGTCAGCCAGCAATCGCCGTGCGGCGTGGCCGGCCCACCGGTGCTGCCCAGGAAGAGCTGGTTGATGAAGGGACGGCCGCTGCGCGGGTCGGTACCCGAGACGACGCCCTTGGCCGGCGGGTTGACGGCACCGACCTCGGCCATGCCCAGGCCGTCGGCGAGGCCGGCGAAGGCCAGTTGCACCGCCGCGGCGGCGCGGTCGGCCATGTTGGTGGTGGCCACCGAACAGCTCGTCGGGTGCCGCGGAATGCCCACCACCGCTCCTTCGCGCAGCAGGACGCGCACGCGCCGGAAGCTGCCGGCGTTCCGCGGCACGTTCATGCCCAGGCTGTTGAACACGCCGATGAGGGCGGCGGTACGCGAGCACGCCTCGCTGACGTTCAGCCCGCACGGCAGCGCATCGGGGTTGTCGCGCAGATCCACCTCGATCACCGCCGCGTCCGGATCGACCGTGACGGTGGCGGCGATGCTCACCCCGTCCTCCGGCGTGCCCGGCATCGGGTCGTGGGTGCTGGAGGCGCTGCTACGTCCAGCAGGCAGGCGCCTTATGGCCGCGGCCATCCGCCCCTCGCTGTAGTCGAGCCACTGTCCCGCAAAGGCGTGCAGGTGCTCCCAGCCCAGTTCCTCAGCCAGCGCCAGGATTTCCCTTTCGCCGGTGCGCGCGGCGCCGAGCATCGCCAGGAAATCGCCGTGCCACTGGTCGGGGACGCGGATGCGTTGCCTGCACATGCGCACGACGTCGCCGATCGTGCGGTAGTCCTGCTGCACCTTGACCGCCGGGAAGATCAGCGCGCCTTCCTCGTAGACGTCGTGCGCCGTGGCGAAGTAGGTGGTGGGCTGGCTGTTGCCGATATCGGCCTGGTGCGCCTTGGCCAGCACGGTGAAATGATGCACGCCGTGGGCGTCGATCACGGGCACGAGGATGGTGTGGTCGGCGGCGTGCGAGCAGCCGTGATAGGGCGAGTTGTGCAGAAAGGCGTCGCCGCGCCGCAGCTCGGGGTGGAAGTCCAGCATCGCCCGGGCCATCAGGTCGGGCCCGCTGAGCACGTGGATGGGCAGGCTGTCGGCCGTGGTCACCAGTTCGCAAGCGCTCGTCACGATGCAGCAGGACAGGTCTTTGGCGCGGTTGAGGACGCCCGAGCGCCCGGCCCGCAGCAGCGCGTTGGCCATCTTGCGGGCGATGCCGTCGAAGCGGCTCTGCAGGATGGCGAGCTGGGCCCCCGTGAGGGCGGGCGCGGCGGCAGTCATGGGCGCGGCCTCGTTCATAGTTCGATCACCAGGCTGCCGGCGGGGCTGCGCCGGAACACGGCGCCGTCGTCGATGACGATGGTGGTAAAGGCCGACTCGACGATTGCCGGCCCCCGGCAGTCGTGCCCGGGCGCGATGGCGTCGAAATCGAGCACCGGCGCCTCGCGGCGCACCCCTCCCGGCAGCGTGATCCAGCGCTTCTGCGCTCCGCTGCGCGACCGCGGGCGCGGCTTCAGGCGCCCGGCCGGCGCGTCGGTCAGGGTGCAGGCGACGCTCGCCCGCCAGCTCACCATCTCGACCGGGGACTCCGTGTCGGCGACGGCGAAGAGCCGCTCGTGCTCGGCGTGGAAATCGGCAATTACTGCGTCGAGGTCGCACGGCCCCTCGAAGCGCGAACGGCGCAGCGGCACGTCGATCTCCCAGGCCTGGTCGGGATAGCGCGCCTCGACCTGGAAATCGACCTGCGCGCGCGTGGCGGCGCGCCCCGGCCCCACTGCGAAGGCGTGGCAGCGCTCTTCCAGCCGCGCCAGCAGCGCATTCACCGCGGCCGCGTCGAAGGCCTGGCTGGCCTGGTGCATCATGGCGCGATGTTCGGCGACGAGATCGGACATCATGGCGCCGGCGGTGCTGAGCGCCGCGCCGACCTCCGGGATGACCAGACGGCGGCAGCCGAGCCGCCGGGCGATGAACACGGCGTTGAGCCCCGCCGCCCCGCCGCCCCCGATCAGGACCGCTGCCGCCGGGTCGATGCCCTGGGCGACGGTGATGTCGGCGATGGCCTGGACCATGTTCTCGGTCGCCACCTCGATGACGGCCGAGGCGGCCGCTTCCCGCGACAGGCCGAGCGGGCCCGCCAGGCGGCGATCAATGGCGTCCGCCGCTGCTTCGGCATCGAGCGGCATGGCGCCGCCGAGAAAGTAGCCCGGATCGAGATAGCCCAGCACCAGCGCGGCATCGGTGACCGTCGGCTCGCTGCCCCCACGCCCGTAGCACACCGGCCCCGGTTTGGCGCCGGCGCTTTCCGGTCCGACATGCAGCATGCCGCCGTCGTCGACCCGGGCCATGCTGCCACCGCCGGCGCCGACGCTCTTGACGTCCACGGACGGAAACCCGGTCAGGTGGCCGTAGACCGGCTCGCCGACCCACAGCTCCCGCGTCAGCGGGATGCGACCGTCACGCACCACGCTGACGTCGTAGGTGGTCCCGCCGGTGTCGGCGATGATGGCGTTGCCCCCTCGCCCATCCGCCGCGGCGTAGAAGCGGCCGGCGACGGGCGCCATCGAAGGGCCGGAATTGAGCACATGGATCGGCGTCCCCGCCACGCCTTCGGCATCCATCACCCCGCCCTGCGAGGTGACGACCAGCACCCGCCCGCGAAATCCAGCCCCCTCCAGGCGTCGCGTCAGCGTCCCCAGATAATCCGTCATGAGCGGCTTGAGCGATGCATCGATGCAGGCCGCCGAGCCCCGCCGGTATTCGCGCGGCGCCGGGTTGAGGGCGTGCGACAGCGTGTAAGGCACGCCGGGCAGGTGCGTCTCCAGCAGTTCGGCCACGCGCAGCTCGTGCGCGGGATTGACCACCGACCACAGCAGGCAGACGCCGACCGCCTCGACGCCCGCCTCCCGCATCCGGCTGCAGATGGCAGCGACCGCCGCTTCATCGAGCGGGCGCACCACGGCGCCGGAGGCGGCGATGCGTTCTGGCACCTCGAAGGTGAGATGGCGCGGCACGTACGGATCGGGGAACGGGCGGGACAGGTCGAACGGGTCGCCCCGCCCGCCCTCGCGCAGCGTGAGCACGTCGGGATGCCCCTCGGTGGTCAGGAAGGCGGTGCGCGCGACCCGGCCGGTCAGCACCGCGTTGATGGCGTGGGTCGTGGCATGCATGAACAGCGACCCGCGGGCGAGCAGCGCCTCGAGCGGCAAGCCGCGATCCGCCGCCGCCAGGGCGAGGGCGTCGAGCACGCCGCGCGTCGGATCGCCCGGCGTGGTGGAGGCCTTGTAGAGATGCCAGGCACCCTCTTCCTCGACCAGGAGGTCGGTGAACGTGCCGCCGGTATCGCAGGCAAATCGCATCACGCCGCCCGTTCCTGTTGCTTGCGCAACCCGAGGAGGGCGCGCGCCTCGTCGGGCGTGGCCGGTGTTCCCCCCAGCGAGCGGATGATGGCCGCGGCCTTTTCCACCAGGGCCGCGTTGTCGGGCGCCAGGATCCCTTTCTCCAAATAGAGGTTGTCCTCGAGCCCGACGCGGACGTGCCCACCCAGCAGGAAGGCCTGGGCGACCATCGGGAAGGAGCCCGCGGCAATGCCGAAGCCGCTCCACAGCGCGTCGCCCGGCAGTTCCCGGCGCATCGCCAGCATCACCTCCGGCGTCGCCGG
The DNA here is from genome assembly GCF_036406155.1 of Devosia sp. Lineage (GTDB taxonomy): Bacteria > Pseudomonadota > Alphaproteobacteria > Rhizobiales > Devosiaceae > Devosia_A. The sequence continues at coordinate 3,714 of NZ_DASWVV010000250.1, forward strand.
GGCGCCGCCGGGAATGCCGAGGCACAACTGGAACATCGCGGGCGCGTCGATCTCGCCCTGGGCGATCATGCGGCGCGCCAGGTCGATCCCGCCCAGGTCGAAGATCTCGAGTTCAGGCTTGGCCCCGGCCTGGCGCGCCAGCGCGGCCATGCGGGACAAATGGGCCGGCGTATTGATGATGACATGGCCGCCGAAATTCATGGTGGCCACGTCGAGGGTGCAGATTTCCGGACGCAGGTCGAGGACGTGGCGAATCCGCACCTCCGGTGTGGTCAATGTGCTGCCCGGCGCGGGCACGAGCGGGTCGGGCTCACCGGGAATGAAGCGTGCGCCGATGCCGGTCGTGAGGTTGAGCACGACGTCGACGCCGCTCGTGCGGATACGCTCGACCACCTCGCGGTAGTAGGCCAGTTCCATGCTCGGCGCACCGGTCTGGGGATCGCGCACGTGGATGTGGACGATGGCGGCGCCGGCCCGGGCCGCGCCGATCGCGTCAGCCGCGATATGCGCCGGCGTCACGGGCACCGCCCCGGACGTCCGGCCGAGGGCGCCGCCGCCCGTCAGCGCACAGGTGATGATCGTGCGACCCATCAATGCGTCTCCCTCACTCTTCCCACTCGACATTGCCGCATACGCCCAGGAACTGCCCCGAAATGTGCCGCGCCGCCGGCGAGGCGAGGAACAGGGCGGCTTCGCCGACTTCTTCGGGCGTGATGCGGCTGCGCATCGAGATGTAGCCGAGGCGCTGGGCCAGCACCTGCTCGTAGGACACCCCCTCGCGCTCGGCGCGTTCGCGCAGCAGCTTGCGGCCTCTCTCGTTTTCGATCGACCCCGGCAGGATGGCGTTGCAGCGGATGTTGTACGGCCCGATTTCGCGCGCGAGGTTCTGCGTGAAGCCCATCACCCCGGCCTTGGACACGACATACGGGGTGCGCAGCGGCAGCCCGGTGCGCACCGAACTCGTGGAGATGTTGATGATGCAGCCGGCGCGCTGGCCCTTCATGACCGGCACGAAGCGCCGGGCCGTGTGGAAGATGCCGCCGAGGTTGACGCGCATCACCTGGTGCCACTCGGCCGGCTCCACCTCCTCGACGGGGCCGCGCGGCCCGCCGATGCCGGCGTTGTTGACCAGCACGTCGACGCCCCCCATCCACGCGAGCGCTTCGTCGCCGAGACGGTCGACGTCCTCGCTGCTGGAAACGTCGCTGACGCTGCCGCGCAGGCCGGGATTTTCGGCAAGGGCGGCGGCCAGGCTCGCGCCATCGACATCACCGATATGCACCCGCGCTCCGGCACGCAGGAACGTCTGGGCGATGGCCAGGCCGATCCCGGATGCACCAGCGGTGACGATGACGCGCATTCCATTCATGGCCGGCAGCTCGAGGTTCCGTGGTTTGAAATTTGTTATAACACATTTCTTGGGTTGTCAACGCGCCCCGAAACGACGACACTCTCGCAATCACCGAACGAACAACATGTCGCACCCCGGGCCGGACGGGCGTTTGACATGCGTCATGACGCAAGCATGGAGAGTGCACATGGATGAGGAGGTCACCGCCGCGGGCAGTCTGGATCTGGCCCCGGTGCCGCGCTACGACACCCTGACGGACCGCACCTACCAGCAGCTCCGCAGCGGGCTAATGGCGGGCAGCTTTCACCCCGGCCAGAAGCTGACCATTCGCAAGATCGCCGCGGTGCTGGGAATCAGCGCCACGCCGGCGCACACCGCCATGAGCCGCCTGGTTTCCGAACAGGTCCTGGAATGGGGGCCGAATCGCTCGGCCGTGGTCCCCAAGCTCACGGCCGACAAGGTTCGCGAATTGTACGTGATCCGCCTCGCGCTCGAGGGAACGGCGGCCGAACTCGGCGCCCCGCATTTCGACGCCGATGCGACGGACGCGCTCGAACGCACCCAGCTCGCTTTGGTGGCCGCCATGGACCGCGACGACTACAAGCAGGTGCTCCTTGAAAACGAGGAGTTCCACTTCGCCCTGTACCGCGCGGCCGGCATGCCGATGCTCACGCAGATGATCCAGAGCGTGTGGCTCAAGCTCGGCCCGTCCCTCAACTTCCTGTATCCGGCCTATAGCCACAGTCGCAAAGGCGTCCACCATCACACCATGGCCATCAAGGCGCTGCGCGCCGGCGATCCGGCCGCCGTGCGCGCGGCCATCGAGAGCGACCTGCGCGACGGCCGCGCCGAACTGCTGCGAGCCCTGGCCGGCCACTGAGGGACGTCGGCCGCGGCGGCGCCGCGGTCGATTCGCGGCGCCCGCTCAGGTCAGCGCCAGCAGCACACTGGCGGCAGCGATGGCGACCACCACCGTCCAGGGCGGCGCCTTCCACACCGTGAGCAGCAGGAAACCCGTGAGCGCCAGGGCAAAATCGGCGGGCGCCGTGACGGCGCTCGTCCAAACCGGGTGGTAGAGCGCCGCCGCGAGCACGCCGACCACGGCGGCGTTGGCCCCGCGCATGGCGGCCTGGGCCAGCGGCCGCGCCCGCCAGGCGTCCCAGTACGGCAGCGCCCCGACCACGAGCAGCAGGCCGGGCAGGAAGATCGCGACCAGCGCCAGGGCAGCGCCGGCGAGGCCGGACGGCGCCGGCCCCATTGCGGCCCCGAGATAGGCGGCAAAGCTGAACAGCGGGCCGGGCACCGCCTGCGCCGCCCCGTAGCCGGCGAGAAACGCGTCGGGGCTCACCCATCCGGGCGTCACCACCGCCGCCTCGAGCAGCGGCAGCACCACGTGCCCGCCGCCGAAGACCAGGACGCCGGCACGATAGAACGCCTCGACGAGGGCAAGTTCCGGCACGGGAAAGGTCGCCGCCAGCACCGGCAGCCCGACGAGCAGCACGGCGAATGCCAGCAGCGCGATGGCGCCGACGGGCTTCGGCACCCGGAAGCTCAGCTCGCCGACCGGCTTCACCGGCAGCCGCCGGCACAGCCACAGGCCGGCGGCCGCCCCCAGCGCGATCGCCCCGACCTGTCCGGCCGCTCCCGGCAGGAAGCCGACGATAAACACCGACAACAGTGCGATCCCGGCGCGTGACCGGTCCGGCGTGAGCGCCCGCGCCATGCCCCACACGGCCTGGGCGACGACGGCGACCGCCACCAGCTTGAGGCCGTGCAGCAGCCCCGCCGCGGCCGGCCCCTCGAACAGCGTCGCGCCATAGGCGAACAGCACCAGCAGCAGCGCCGAGGGAAGCGTGAAGGCCGCCCACGCCGCCAGCGCCCCGAGCGGGCCGCCGCGCAGCAGGCCCAGCGCGAAGCCGACCTGGCTCGAGGCCGGGCCCGGCAGGAACTGGCACAGGGCGACGAGATCGGCATAGCCCGCCTCGTCGATCCAGCGGCGGCGGACCACCAGTTCGTCGCGGAAATAGCCCAGATGGGCAATGGGGCCGCCGAACGAGGTCAGGCCGAGCCGGAGGAAGGCGCGGAACACCTCCCTCGGCGAACCGGCCGGAGGCGGCCGCGCCGGCCCGTCAGGCCCGGCCGCAGCCGGGCTCATCTCAGTACGACGCGCCGCGGGCGTCGACCGGCAGGGCGCCGGCCAGCCGGCCGTCGGCGACGATGAACATCCGGTCGAACAGGTTGGAGACGACGCAGGTATGGTTGGGCAGCACGTGCACGCGGTCGCCGACCGCCGGCGGGCGGGCGCAACGCGAGACGTCGACCAGCCCGTGCTCCTCGTTGAGCTGGTAGATCACCGCCTCAGGGTGTTCGAGGATCATCCCGTACCCCTCGAGCCCGAGCAGGTCGGAGGTCAGCGCCTTGGAGCCGGCGTCGAGGATGGCGCGGCCGGCCGTCGGCCGGCTGACCACGGTGGCCAGCACCGTCATGGCGCATTGCCCGAGGGCGGCGGTGCCGCGGGCGACCAGAGAACGGTCGTTGTAGATATAGGTGCCGGCGCGGTACTCGGTCGCCGGGGCGAGGCCGTCGTCCATCCACATGTCGGGCGAGCCGCCGGTCGAGACCACCGGCACGGCAAGGCCGGCGGCCTCGCAGGCCGCGATGGCCGCCGACAGCGCCTGCTCGGCCTGGGCCCGCGTACCGGCGGCCGGATAGGTCATCAGCCCGCCGAAGCCCAGCGGCTCCGTCGCGGCGATCCGCCCGGCCAGCGTCGCGATCGCCGCCGGGTCGGCCAGCCCGCAGCGATGGCCGCCGGTGTCGCACTCGACGAGCACCGTGATGCGGGCACCCGCCGCGCGCGCCGCGCCGGCCACGG